>PCWF01000204.1 GCA_002796165.1 Nitrospinae bacterium CG11_big_fil_rev_8_21_14_0_20_56_8 | reverse complement strand
AGCATGACAACTATTTTGTCGCCCTGAGCCTGTCGAAGGGCTAAATCCTTATGGTTACTTATTTTTGCAACCAAGTACTACTTTATAGACGAAGATGCAATTGTTTCAGCCATGCTTCCTCATCGAACCGGTTCCCCAAAAATTCCTCAAACAGGATCTGGTTCGGGGTGAGAAACTTTCCGTCGATGCGTTGGCGCGCCGGAGACGTAAGGGGCTGGCCGGGTTCATCCGCTACGGGTTTTTGCGGAATCCGGTTTTCCATATCCTCCCAATCGTCTTCTGCCGGATCGAAGGTTTCGTCCGGCGTTTCCGATTCCCTTTCCGGGAACTGAAGTTTTTCCGGATTGGCCGCATCGAACTCCAGCATCAGAGGGACCAGTTTTTCCATGTCCAGGACAAGGTTGAATTCCGAAACATAATTCAAAAAGCCCAGATCGTTCATCTCCCGGAGCAAGGTCCGCACTTCCGTAGACTTGAGCAGGGCACGGTTGATTTCCATCCACAGACTTTCAGCCAGATTTTCTTTGGGGTTCTTGGATTTCATGAAAGTTCCTTTCGGAGATTGGATTGTTGCTACTTCCAATTTAGGAAACTCTCATTACGGTTGGGTCAAGGTTGTGTCACGAATTTGCAAAATTCACGGAAATGAAACCGGCGGGGATCGGGTTCAGTGGAATTTCCGCCTCAGGACTTCTACGGGGCTTTCGTAGCGGTTGCAGGCGACCACGGCTTCGTGGCTGGCCAAAGGGCCATTATCGGCAGAAATGGATTTTGAAAAAACCCTTTGGGCGCCGCAGGTCTCGAATTCGCGTGAGCAGAAATCGCACATGTTCAGGACGATCAGTTTCGAGTCTGGGTTTACATTCACGGATGGGTCCTCATTCAAGCCCGAGTCGAACACAAGGGGTGGGAATTGGTTTCCGATGGTCCTGCCCATGTTAATCGTCCCTCCCCGGATTGTAAACGCCAATTTGCCGTCCCGGAACCCTGGTCTTCCCCGTGTTTCGCCTGCTGTTCATAACGTATTCAATTTTCAATGGTAACTCGTTGGTTTGGCACAGTCTTTGCTCCCTGAGAATTGAGGAAAATAGTCTCTGGTGGCCGAAGGCCGGTGTTGAAGGGCGGAAATCCGCGTCCAATTGGCCTGTGCGGGGAATGAGGGGGATCGGCATGTCCCGTCAAACTTTCGGCATCCGGAGAGGGGAAGGGGAAAATTCTGCCATTTCCCCGGCAAAATCAGCGTTTTCCCAGGGGGGAACGCCGTCGCGGGGGAAATAGGGTAGGGAATTTCAAACCCTTTTAAATAAAGCGGTTTTTGCCCTCAACCGTGGGGCTTGAACGGCCGATAAGTGAACCAGCGAGTTTTCATTTGAACCACCTCTACGCAAAAAGAAAGTTTCAGCGCGTCCAGGGCGCCGCCGGTGTCCTGGGCACTTTCGTTTTTCTGATGGTGCTCTCTGTGTTTCCAGTTCAAGCCCAGGTGACCCCCGACGTGCGCGACCGGGCCCTTCAGCAGGCCGCGCCCGATCGCCTCCAGGACCGTACGCGTCCTCCGCAGATGCCGAAGTCCGTCATCGTTCCGATTGAGCCCGATACCCTCAAGCCCACCTATTCGCCCGAGATGAAAAAAATCCGTTTCGTGCTCAATAAAGTGGTGATCGAGGGGACCACCGCTTACTCGAAAGACTTCTTCGATCTTCTGTTTCGAAACTACCTCAAACGCGAAATTTCACTATTGCACGTCTACCGGTTCGCCGAGGCCATCACCGCAAAATATCGGAATGATGGGTACATATTAACAAAAGTGGTGGTCCCCCCCCAGGAGATCGCCGAAGGCGTGATACACTTGCAGGTCATCGAAGGCTACATCGATCAGGTGCGGTTCAAGGGCGAGATACGCGGGCCGCGGAAACTGCTCGGAGAGTACCGGGACAAGTTGCTGGCCTCCCGACCGTTGCGTTCCAAAGATCTGGAGCGGTATCTCCTTCTGCTGGGAGATTTGCCCGGGGTATCCGTTAAATCCGTCATCACCCCCTCCCAGGAGACGCCGGGGGCTTCCGACCTGACCCTGATCCTGGAGAACAAGAGATATAGCGCCAACCTCGGCATGGACAACCGGGGAACCAAATTCAATGGCCCCCTTCAGCTCTCCGGGGGTTTCACCGCCAACTCGCTGTTGGGGGCTTATGAACGGATCGGGGCTCAGGGGCTCATCGCTTCCAATCCCGACGAGCTTCAGTTCCTGAATATGTACTATGAAATGCCTCTGAACGCGGAGGGGACGAAAATCTTCATGTCCGGCTCGTTTAGCTCCTCAAGTCCGGGAGCCACGTTGAAGGAGTTTGAAGTGGAAGGCGACAGCACGACCCTCTCATTCCAGGTGTCCCACCCGTTTCTGCGCTCCCGCGCCGAGAACCTGACCGCTTCTCTGGGCCTCACCGCCCGCGATTCGCAAACGGATATCCTCAAGACTGCCGATTCCGAGGACCGCCTGCGAATCCTGGAACTCGGATTCAACTACGATTATGCCGACCGGTTCCGCGGGGTCAACCTGTTCAGTCTGACGCTGAGCCAGGGTCTCGACATCTTCAACGCGACGAAGACGGGGTTCGAACGCCTCACCCGCGAGCGGGGCACCAGCGATTTTACCAAGTTGTCGGGGCAATACCTCCGCCTCCAGCAGTTGGCCCCCACCTGGAACCTGCTGGGCGCCTTCAGTTGGCAATATGCGTTTAACGACCTGCTCGCCTCCGAGGAGTTCGGGGTGGGTGGGTCCCAGTTCGGACGCGCGTTCGATCCCTCCGAGATCACCGGCGACAATGGGGTGGCCTTCAAACTGGAACTGCAGAAAGCATTCAACGTCAATCGCCCGTATTTACGGGACCTTCAGGCGTATACCTTTTTCGATCACGGGATCGTCATGCGCCGCACGCGGAAAGTGCAGAACAATCTGAATGACGATCTCAGCTCACTCGGATTCGGCGCGCGGTTCAACGTCAACAACTATCTTTCGGGTTATCTGGAGCTGGATCTTCCCCTGGGCCGCAAGGTCCTGGCCGAGGACAGCCGGGATCCACGCATATTCTTCGGCCTGACGGCACGGTATTGAGGTGGGAATGAGCAACGTCTTTCGAATGGGAGAGCGGGTGTTGGGGATGGCGCCCCACGGGTATGCTCCGGTTTCGCCTCCGGAATCCCCGCGGCAGGACTCCCCTCCCGCTCCTCTTCCCCGTCCGCGCCGGTCCCGGCGTTCCCGGCGGCCCGGCAACGTCACCGTATTCTTCGTCTCGTTCCTGGTGTACCTGATCGGTATTTTCCCGACCTTGGTTTTTGCCCTGCCGCAGAGCCCCACCGTCCAGTCCGGCTCGGTCTCCATCGAACAGCCGACCCAGGAGACGATGAACGTTATCCAGAGCACCCAGAAAGCCATCATCGACTGGCAATCGTTCAGCATCGCCGGGGGGGAGCACGTGGATTTCCAGTTGTCGCACGGCGCGTCGGGGGTTACCCTCAACCGGGTGACCGGCGACGATCCTTCCGCTATCCTGGGAATGCTCACCTCCAACGGCAAGCTGATGCTGATCAACCGCAACGGCATCATGTTCGGCAAGGACGCCATCGTGGACGTGAACGGTCTGGTGGCGACCACCAGCGATATCTCCAATGCAGATTTTCTCGCGGGCAATTACCAGTTTAAGGTGGCCCCGCAGTTTTCCGCCTCGGTGACCAACCAGGGGTTGATCACCGCCGCCCAGGGCGGATTCGTGGCCCTGGTTGCCCCCGGCGTCGTCAATGACGGCATCATCAACGCCCGGCTCGGGCAGGTGAGCCTTGCCGGGGCCAATACGTTCACCCTCGATCTCTATGGCGACCAGTTGGTCAACCTGGGGGTGGACAGCACCGTCCTGGCCCGGGCCGTGGGGGTGGACGGCCAGGCTCTCGATGCCCTGGTGAACCATAGCGGGTCGATCTATGCCGACGGCGGCATCGTTCAGCTCGATGTCCGCGCCGCGCAGGGTGTGGTGGACCGGGTCATCAACATGGACGGGATCATCGAAGCCCGGTCGGTGGACCAGAAAAACGGCAAGATCGTACTTTCCGGCGGACCCGAGGGCAACGTGGTGGTCAACGGCACGCTCAACGCCTCCGGCTACAACCCCGGAGAGACGGGCGGCACCGTGCACGTCCTCGGCAAAACCCTGTGGCTTCTCGATAATACGTTGGCCGATGTTTCCGGCGACCTGGGCGGCGGCGAGCTTCTCGTCGGCGGCGATTACCAGGGCAAGAACCCGGCCATCCAGAACGCCACCGATACGTATGTCACCTCCGGCGCGCAGTTCTTTGCCGACGCGGTCACCTCCGGCAACGGCGGGCGGACCATCTTTTGGGCCGATCGGCGCAATGTCTTCCTGGGGCGCATCCAGTCCCGGGGCGGCCGCCTCTTCGGCGACGGCGGGTTCGCCGAGGTTTCCGGAAAAGAAGAACTCTATTTCGACGGGCGGGTGGATCTCTCCGCCGAGAACGGGCGGTCCGGGACCCTCCTTCTCGATCCGACCAACGTGACGGTGGCGAGCGGAAGCCCGACCAGCGGCGCCAGCGGATCGGTCACCTTCGACATCTCCGGTAACCAGTTCACCATCAGCAACGCCGTGCTCGCGTCCGGCGACGACATCACCATTTTCGAAACCACCCTGGAAGCGGTGGCCTCCACCTCGAACATCATCATCACCGCCGACAGCACCATCACCATCGGCAACATGAGCGACAACGCCCTCTCGCTCGCCACGGCAGGCGGCAATTCGGTAACGTTCGAGACGCAATCGGGCAACATTGAATTTTCGGACACGAGCGACACCCTGTCCACCGCCGGAGGGGACATCATCCTCACCGCCGGGGGGAGCTTGACGATCGGATCGCTCAGTTCCAGCGGGGGCGACATCACGCTGACCGGGAGCGACCTGACGCTCGGCGGGACCATCAACAGCGGCGCGGGGACCACCACCATCGTGCCCCGGAATTCCGGGTTTCTTGCGAGCACGCCCGCCACCCTCGGCCTGGGAGACGCTACCGGGACCATGACGATCAGCGGGACGGAGCTGGGGAACATCACCGCCGCCAATCTGGTCCTCGGGGATAGCACCAACTCCAGCATCACCGTCAACAACGTCACCGCGGCCAACAGCAATAACATCTCCGGCACCCTCACCCTCAACGCCAAGGGCGACGATGCCTCGGTGACCTTCACGGGGGCGGCATCCACCTTCAACGCCCTTGCCGTCAACGCCGACAACGGAATTATTTTCAACGTCAACGTGACCACCGATACCGGCAACCTCGCTCTGGAAGCGGATGTGGATAACGCCTCGGACGGCACCGACAGCATTACTCTGGCCAGCGGGGTGGCTCTGACCTCCGCGGGTAGTCTCTCGCTCGACGCCACCACGGGGGGCATCAGCGGCGCGGGAACGGGAACTCTCAGCGCCGTGAGCGGAGTGACGATCAACGACAGTTTCACCTCCACCGGGGCTCTGACGATCAACGCGGATTCCGACGGAAACGGAGCGGGAACGTTTACCCTGGCTTCGTCCAAATCCATCACCGCGTCCAACGCGGCCCTGAGCATCACGGCGGAGGACATCGATCTCAGCGGCACGCTGAGTAGCGGCACGGGGAACACGTCCCTCATTGTATCCGATGGCGGCACGATCAGCCTCGGCGGCACCTCCGGCGGCATGAAGTTGAGCGGAACCGAACTGGGCAACATCACCACCACCGGTACCGGTACCCTGGTCATCGGGAGCAGTTCGGCGGGAGCGATTACGATCGAATCCGATGTGACCCCAAGCAATGCCTCGAACGTCCATCTCACCTCGGGTTCGACGGTGACGGGCACGGCGGGCGGCATCGTGG
>PCWF01000124.1 GCA_002796165.1 Nitrospinae bacterium CG11_big_fil_rev_8_21_14_0_20_56_8 | reverse complement strand
CGGAATCGGAGGCGGTGAAGGCGCAACTCGCCGAACTGGTGAAACAGAGCCAGAACAAGACGGAGGCCTCTAAAATCCGTTCCCTGGCCGGGGCGATCAATGATGCGGTCCTGAAACAATTCGCGATCGAGATGAAACCCGAGCCCGCCACCCCCATCAATCTAACCAACGGCAAACAGATTTACGAGTCCCGTTGCGCGATTTGCCACGGCCTTGCGGGAAAGGGAGATGGCGCCATTGCATCCACCCTGAATCCGCCTGCGGCGATTCTGGCGAGTCCCGACATCACCGGAGACGAGGAAACGAAACCCTATGACAACTATCAGGTCATCAATGTCGGTATTGCGAATACCGCCATGATCGCGTGGGCCGATCATTTGACGGAGACGGAAATCTGGGATGTCACCTACTACATCCGGAGTTTTTCGAATCCGGGGCAGACACTTCCGATCACCACCGGTTCTTCCGGTGCGGCGAAAACCGTGACCCTTGCCGCTTCGGTCGAAAGTACCTTTCAGGAAATCAACTCCCTTTTGGACAAGAGTTTTACCAGCTATAAAAATAAACAAATGACGGAAGCCATTGAGGCCGCCTTCGATGCCTATCTGGTTTACGAGAAAGTGGAAGGCGGACTCATCAACAAGCGCAAGGAGTTGGGTCTGGGGCTGGAAGCCTCCTTCAGCCGATTCCGCGGAGAAATCAAGCGGGGTGCGGCATTGGAACACGTGGAATCCCTATATAACGGAATCAAGGAGGATCTCGAGCTGGCCCAATCCGTGCTGGAAGAAAAAACGGGTTTCACCGGTTTGTTCCTGCAATCCATGGCGATCATCGTCCGGGAGGGATTTGAAGCCATTCTCATCATTGCCGCGCTGATCGCTTTCCTGGTCAAATCCCGGAACGAGGACAAGCTGAAGGCGATTTACATGGGCGTGGGAGTGGGAATCGCGGCGAGTGTCCTGACCGCTTATATTCTCAAGGAAGTACTCCAGATCAGCATGGCCAACCAGGAACTGATGGAAGGCTGGATCATGCTCATTGCGGTGGCGGTACTGTTCTGGGTGAGTTACTGGCTCATATCCAAGATCGAAGCCACGAAATGGCAAAGCTACATCACCGGAAAAATGCGGCAGGCGGTATCCACGGGCAGTCTCGCCACGTTGTCCACCGTGGCCTTCCTTTCGGTCTACCGCGAAGGATTCGAAACCGTCCTCTTTTACAAAGCCCTGTATCTATACGCTTCGGACAGTACGGCGGGCATCATTCCCGGTTTCCTGGCGGGCTGTGCGGCACTGGGAGTGGTGTATTACCTCATCAGCAGTCTGGGGATGAGGATCTCCATCAAATGGTTTTTTTCCATCACCAGCATCTTTCTGGCCTACATGGCCTTCACCTTTTTGGGAAAAGGAATGCATGCCCTGCAGATGGGTGAACAGCTTTCCCTGACCCAGGCCAATTTTCTCCCCTCCCTCGGGTGGATGGGAATCTACCCCACATGGGAAACGTTCATCGCCCAGTCGGTACTGGCGCTCACTTACGTGGGGGCGCTCGGTTACACCCTCGTCATCAAGCCCGAGCTGGACTCAAAACATTTGAAAGCCGAAACGAATCATATTCAGAAGAGCCTCGCTTCGGTCCATGCCATGGTGGAGCATATTACGCATCATGCCAAGCGGTGCGAAATTTTCCTCAAGGACACGAAGGACATGGATCTCATGGAATTGTCCGACCACCTGAAGGAAATTCACGGCAAGGTGCATGAATTGTCGGATCAGATCCTCGGGATGGAAAACCAACTGCTTGACGAATACGACCGGTTGGCCCAGCAGGGATTCGGCCCGCGGGAGAAAAAGGGACTCTCTTGAACATTCACAGCTTCAAAAATGCGCGGTTGTTCCACAAGTGGACGGGATTTGTGTGCGCCGCATTCTTCCTTATTCTCGCCGTTTCGGGCGTGCTGTTGATGCACTATGAATCGCTGGACCTCAACGGCAAGTCCGTCAGCGGCTGGTTCATTCCCGACAAGTATTTCCAAGTCACCCGCCCCCATGAAACAATACAAGCCCTGGCGTCGGGGCCGGGCTCCCCCTTCCCTCTTTTTGCGGGAACGGCGCACGGGCTTTACCGTTCGACGGATGCCGGATCAACCTGGATTGAATTGAAGGAGGGCTTGTTCAATCTCGATATCCGGGTGCTTGCGGTTTCCCCCCACCAGCCGGGGACCGTTTACGCCGGAACCGCCGCAGGTATTTTCCGTTCGCTGGATGGGGGTGACACCTGGCCGGAATGGTTCGACGAAGCCAGCGGCCTCTCTCCATCCACAGTCAACGATCTGGCATTGGATCCGGAAAATCCGGAACGTATGTACGCGGCCACGCCGGGCGGACTGTTCCTCTCCACCGATGCGGGCGACACCTGGTCACCCATTTTTCAGGGAACGGGATACGAGGAAAACCAAAAGGTTCGGCAGGTTCGGATTTCTCCCACCTCACCCGCATTTCTCTACATCACCACCGAGCGGGGAACGTTCCGGAGTGAAGATGCCGGGAAAACCTGGAACGAGGTGTGGCAGGAACTGGGGCCGAAAATCCAGGGTCTGGTTCTGCTGAACACCGATCCCCAATTCATTTATGCGGGAACTCCGGACGGTCTCTACAAATCGTTCAATCAGGGGCAAACCTGGATCCGGGACAAGATGAAAGATCTGGACGACGTGGAAGCGATATCGGTGCATCCTCAAAGGATAACCCGCCTCTACGTCACGTCCGGAGCCGGATTATTTTACTCAAGCACCGGGGGTGACCAATGGTCACCGGTTACCCTGAATCTGGAGGGTGAGAAAACAGAAAGCCGGGGACAGATTCACCAAATTATCCAGACCCGGGGATCGGACCCTGTTATTGTTCTGGCTACGGATGGCGGCCTGATCCTGTCCGCGGACGCGGGACGCACCTGGCGCTCGCCGAACCTGCAGGCCTCAGCCAATACTTTGGAGGAAAAGGAACGAAAGATCGACCTGGTCAAACTCATAACTGAAATTCACACGGGAAGGTTTTTCGGATCTTACTTCGTTCTCTTCGTTGACCTGGCGACGGGCGGCCTGGTGCTCCTGGTGATCACCGGTGCGGCGCTCTCCATCTACCGCCGCCAGGTGCGCCAGCGGAAGAAAGACCTGATTCAAAAGGAACTGGGAACGGAGGTTTTACTGGAAATTCAGGAAACGGCGGACGACCTGTCGCTGGAAACGAACGAGGTGCATCACATGATCGAACATATCGGCCGCCATCTTGAAAAATGCAAGACGATCTACATGACGCGGGAGAAAAAGGAAATCGAGGAAATCGGGCGGCACATCACCACTCTGGACAAAAAGATGCACCACCTGATGCAACGGATCGGCGAATTTGAAAAGATTTCACAGAACTAATCGAGACCTGCCGCCAACCCTTTAACCTGCGGGAAGGCCACGCTCTTCCCACCCTTATCAGTTGATAAGATTCCGGCCCTTGTTGTTCCGGTGAAAATCCATGCCGCTGATGTCCCTGGGTAGGTCCATTTTCCGAAACTCCTCCCAATCATCCCTGAACAAATTGAATCCGATCCAGTCCAGGGCCTGCATGACCTCCAGGTCTGTGAGTTTGCCCTCTCCGCCATCCACTTCGTGAATGGCTTCGTCGATCGCTTCGCAGAGCCGCGCAAACTTCTCTTCGTCCTCAAGCATCATAAAGTTCTTCATAAAATCAAACGGCATGATAATTTCTCCGGGTGAAAGATCACTAGGGTATCACCTCTTCATTTATTAGAGCAAAACTGTCTTACAGGCAACAAAAAATCTTCGATGTCTTTTTGAATGAGGGAATATTGCCCCTGTTGCATTCTCCCGGGGGAGAAGATGGATCCGCCCACAGCCACCGCCGACGCGCCAGACGCGAGATAAACGGCGCAATTTCCGGCATGGACTCCCCCGACGGCCATCAGGGGAATGTCGGGGAATGGCCCCTTGACCAGCTTGAAATAATCGGGTCCCATTTTTTCGGCGGGGAAAATCTTGATCATGCAAGCGCCTGCATTCCAGGCCCTTTCAATTTCGGAGGGGGTCAGGGCCCCGGGGAAATACGGGATGGAAGACTCGCGGCAAAAAGCCGCAACATGTTCATTAAAGGTGGGAGCGACAAGAAACCGGGCTCCGGCAGACACGGAAGCCCGGGCGTCATCCACGGAGAGAACCGTTCCGGCCCCAAGACACAAGCCGGCAAACCCCCGGTCAATGGTCTGCCGGATCAGGGCAAGAGAATGAGGTGTATTGAGGGTTATCTCGGCAAAGCACAGACCGGCCCCAGCAATCGCACCCATGACGCCGTTCAGGGAGTCGTGAGTGACGCCGCGAAGGATGGCCAGCACCGGCTCCTCCTTAAACCGGTCAAGGTCGAACGAAGCACTCATGGGAGGGTCAGAAGTTGGCCTCGTTGGTGAGCTTTTCGTAAAAATCCAGGTACGCGTCCCGGTTTTCCGACTTACGGAGCGCCATCGCCGCGCGGGGATGAAGGTCCAGAATTCCCGTAATCATGTAAGGAATGGTATAACCCCATTCAATTTCCTTGCGAAGCCTTACAAAATCCGTTTCCAGGATTTCCAGAATGGGCCGGATATCGAATTTGGGATTCTTCAGGAACCCCAGCAGAAGCTCCAGCGGACAGTTGCCGGCCGCCCGCCCGATCCCCAGAATGGTTCCATCGAGATAATTGATATTCTGGATGATCGCTTCAATGGTGTTCGCAAAGGCCAACTGCTGATTGTTGTGCGCGTGAATGCCGATCTCACGGGTTTTAAGAAGCGTCCTGTATTTTTTTGCCATGTAGGCGATCTGCTCCGAGTACAGGGCTCCAAAACTGTCCACGAGATAAACCACGTCCACCCCGCTTTCCTTTTCAACCTGGATCAGGGCCTCGTCCAGCTCATTTTCCCGGGCGTGAGAGACGGCCATGATATTGATCGTCGTCTCGTAACCCTTGGCCTTGATCTGGTTGACCAGGGCGATGGCCTTGTCGATATCCTTGACATAGGTGGCCACGCGCATCATATCGACATAGCTCTCCGCCTTCGGAATAATGGTATCGGGATTGACGCGCCCGATATCGACCATGACGGAGATCTTGCAATTTTTCTCCACCTTGCCCACCACCGCTTCGAGATCTTTCTCGGAACAGAATTTCATGGCTCCAAATTCGCTTCGGCTGAATTGGGATTCGTCCGCCTTGTATCCCAACTCGATGTAGTCCACGCCGGAGGCATTCACCACCTGGAACACACGCTGTACAAATTCATTCGAAAATTGATGATTGTTCATCAATCCGCCATCGCGGATGGTGCAATCCAACACCTTTATTTCTTTGCGGTACATGTCTCACCCTCTCCGAAACTTAGTCTTTTCACCTTGCGGCGAATTAACCCTTGCAGGCGCAATCAGGTTCTGATTAATAATAGTTTGAATTCGTTGATTATATTTGGATAATGAACGCGGGTCAATTGAATAAGTGAAAAACTCAACCCGACGGCAGTTCAATAGCCATTTTAAATTAAGCCGTTAGGAATACTCGTCCCGATTTTATCAACGATTTTTACCGGGCAAAAACAACCGAACCGCGAGAGTGCCATGAATTTCTGGTTGGTCAAACAGGAACCCTCGAAATACAACTGGCAACAATTAGTCGAGGACAAAGAAACCCCCTGGGACGGCGTGCGCAATTATCAGGCGCGCAACAATCTTCGGGCAATGAAAAAGGCCGACGCGGTGTTGTTCTATCACAGCGTGGTCGGAAAGGCAGTCATGGGCATCGCTCAGGTCGCCCGTGAAGCCTATCCCGATCCCACAACCACAGACGAGCGATGGGTGGTGGTGAACCTCCGTCCGGTAAAACCCCTCAAAAAACCGGTGTCGCTGGAGTCGATCA
>PCWF01000011.1:4802-10702 GCA_002796165.1 Nitrospinae bacterium CG11_big_fil_rev_8_21_14_0_20_56_8 | reverse complement strand
ACACGACGACCCCGGGCACCGCGCCGGCCTTGTCCAGTCCGGTAATGACTTTCCCCTTTTCGTGCGCATCCGGGTACCCCGCCGCCGCCATCACCACGCAGACCGCCGGTTGCTTTTTCCACTCCACCGCATGCGATTTCAGCGTGCCATCGATGCAGGCCTCGAAAAGAGGGACGATGTCGCTTTGCATCCGCATCAGGAGCGGTTGCGTTTCCGGGTCGCCGAAGCGCGCGTTGAACTCGAGCACCTTGGGTCCGTCGGCGGTGAGCATGAGTCCGGCGTAGAGGATGCCCTGGTAGAGCCGCCCCTCCTGCCGCATCGCCGCCACGGTGGGGATGAGGATCTCGTCGAGGACTCTCTGCCGCAGTTCCGGCGAGAGCACCGGCGCGGGCGAGTACGCGCCCATGCCGCCCGTGTTGGGTCCCGTGTCCCCGTCGAACGCCGCCTTGTGGTCCTGGGCGGAGTCGAGAGGAAGCACCGTCTCCCCGTCGGTGAAGGCGAGCACCGAGACCTCCTGGCCCTGCAGGAAATCCTCGATCACCACCTCGTCGCCCGCCTGGCCGAAGGCTTTTTCTCCCATGATGGTTTCCGCCGCCGTGCGCGCCTCCGCCTTGTTCTTGCAGAGGATGACCCCCTTCCCCGCCGCGAGGCCCGAGGCCTTGACCACCACCGGCCCCTCGCCGCGCCCGTCGATCACCATCTGCACCACATCGAGGGAGTTGGAGATGAAATAGTTCGCGGTGGGAATGTTGTGCCGGTTCAACAGGTCCTTGCAGAAAGCCTTGCTTCCCTCGATCTCGGCGGCTTTCGCGGTCGGACCGAAAATGCGGAGTCCGGCATGTCGGAACCGGTCCACGATCCCCATCACCAGCGCCTGCTCCGGTCCCACCACCGTGAGGCCGATTTCCCGCTCCTTTGCAAAACTCAGAAGGGCTTCGATATCGTCGGCGGCGATGGGAACGTTTTCCGCTCCCGCCACCTGCCCCGTTCCCGCGTTGCCCGGCGCGCAGTACACCCGGTCCACCCGGCCGCTCTGCGCGATTTTCCATACAAGAGCGTGTTCCCGTCCCCCAGAGCCGATCACCAGGACTTCCATTTCTTCTCAAATCTCCCCGGTTGCCACATTATTAATAGTGCAACTATCATAAAGGTTGGAATTTATATAAAATGGCCTCCGGTTGCAACCTTTAACCGCGTGGGGGGGAGCATGGTCCGGCTCGAATCCATCACCAAGTCGTTCGAAGGCATCCCGGTCGTGCGCGATTTTTCGCTGGAGATCCAGGCCGGGGACCGCTTTACCCTGCTCGGCGAGAGCGGGTGCGGCAAAACCACCCTGCTGAGGCTGATCGCCGGATTCGAATCGCCCGACGGCGGCCGGGTGGTCATCAACGGGAAGGACATGACGGCGGTTCCCGTGGAGCGGCGGCCCGTGGGGTTCATCTTCCAGAACTACGCCCTGTTTCCGCACATGACCGTGTACGACAACATCGCCACCGGACCCCGAGTGCGCCGCCAGCCGGAGAGCGGGATGGCGAAACGCATCGGCGAACTGCTGGAGATCACCCGCCTCACCGCCCTGCGCGACGCCTGGCCCGACCGGTTGAGCGGCGGCGAGCGCCAGCGCGTCGCCATCGCCCGCGCCATCGTCAACGAACCCGAAATCCTTCTTCTCGACGAACCCCTCTCCGCGCTCGACGCCACCCTGCGGCAGAAACTGCGCGCCGAGCTGGTGGAGATCCAGAAGGCCCTCAACATCACCTTCCTGTTCGTCACCCACGACCAGGAAGAAGCCATGAGCCTGGCGACGCGCATGGGCATCATGCACGAAGGTCGCCTGTTGCAGAGCGGCGACCCGCGGGAGCTCTACGACCGGCCTGCGTCGCCCTACGCCGCCCGCTTCCTCGGCGAGGTGAACACCCTGCGCGGCGTGGCCGGGAAACAGGAGGGACGGCGCGTCACCCTGTCGCTCGGCGCGGCGGGAACCCTCCTCTGCGAAACCGGGCAGAGGCTGAACGCGGGGCAGGAGGTGTCCGGCTTCATCCGCCCCGAGCGCATGTTTTTCGCCGAACCCGCCGGGGGCGATCCCCTGGTCCAAACCCTGGAAGGAACCGTCATCGACCGGCAGTTCCTGGGCGGGTTCACCCGCTACCACGTGCAATTGAAAAACGGCGCGACCCTCCGCGTTCCCTCGCCGCATAGCGGGCTGGGAAGCGAAGACCCGGAGGTCGGCAGGAACGATCCCGTCCGCGTCTGGTTCAGCGGACGCGACCTGATCCTGTTTCCCGATGGGGGCACCGCCATGCCGCAAACGGAGAGCACATGAAATCCGTGATCCGTCTTCACTCCGCCATCGTCATGGTTTTTTTCCTGCTGACCGGAATTCTCGCCGGATGCAAAGGCGATGCGCCCGCGCCGGGGAACGATCCGTCCGCGTCCGCCCCCGCGCAAAAACGGAAGCTCATCGTCGCCACCGACACCACCCTGATCCCCATGTCCTACATCGACGATGCCGGGAACTTCGCCGGATTCGAGATCGACCTCCTCCGCAAAATCGCGGAGAGGATCGGGACGGACATCGACATCGTCAGCGTCGAATGGCCGGGGCTGTTCGGCGGACTCATCACGCACAAATTCGATCTCGTCATCAGCTCCGTCACCATCCTCGAAGAGCGCAAAGAGAAGATGGCGTTCAGCATCCCGTACCTCAAGAGCGGGCTGGCCTTCGTCGTCCGCCGGGACATGGAGGGCGTGGACAGCGTGGACGACATCCGCAAGCGGCGCCTCCTCACCGGCGCGCAGGTGGGCACCACTTCCTACTTTTATTTGGAGAAGGACCCCGACTTCAAAGTCAAAGGCTATCAGGTTTACGGACACGCCGTGACCGACCTCATCAACGGAGAGATCGACGCCGTCCTCGGCGAGTCCAGCGCGACCCTGTACTACAAGAACCGGCAGAAAGATTATTTTCAGAAGATCCGCATGGTGGGCGATATCGTGACGGATGAGAACTACGGCATCGTGTTGAGGAAGGACGACCCCGAGCTATTGGAAGAGATCGATACCGCGCTGGCGCAACTGCTGGCCGATGGAACCGTGAAGACCCTGCACGAAAAATGGGAACTCGGCCGCGCCGCGTCCGTTCCCGGCGAAACGCCGGCGCCAGTTGGCCAAACCGGCTCCTCCCCTTCGGGCAATTCTGGGAGCATCGGAAACAACTGATCCCGAGCGCAGTAATCACCGAAGCCTGGCCTTAGGTTCCCGCGAAGAGTCGAGGGGAACACAGCCCGCCAGGCCGGGGGATCTGGCTTGAGAGGGATAACTCAGTAAGATTATCCGAAAAGAAGGCCGCAGATCAGCCAGATGTTCGCGGATAAACCCCGATCCCCGCAGGGAAACAATTGCCCTGATCGTCATTGCGAGGTGGCAATGCCCCCGAAGCAATCCAGGTTCTGGCGACCTCTAAGTTTGCCGGTCCCTGATCTTCCCCGGAATAAGTGAACACGTTAATTAAGCCGCATTCATTTTTTCGAAGTCTACCGGGCTGAGGTAGCCGAGATGAGAATGACGGCGTTGCCGGTTGTAAAACGCCTCGATGTATTCAAAAATAGCCGCCCCGGCGCTATGCCGGGATCCGCATTCATCTGCGACCCATATAACCCGTCCCCCAGCCTTGCCAAGGCTGGTGCGGATTCACCCTTCGACCAGCTCAGGGTGATAGGAAAAATCCCTCTCCTGGAAAAAGGGAGGGATTCGCTGGGGTAGCCGCTGATGGGCGCGGATTGAGTCACATCAGAAACACAATTCGTAGTTTCATGGGGCAAAACGTTGCGTATCCATTTCGTACCATTTATGGTACATTTATTTTCAGGCCATGGGCACGAAACGGATCCCCGCAGTATTCTACGCGAACGCCAATGGAGGAGAACCGGTCCGAGAGTGGTTGCTTTCACTTTCCAAGGCCGATCGGCTCCAGATTGGATCGGATATAAAATCCGTGGAATTTGGTTGGCCGCTGGGTTTGCCGGTTTGCAGGCCACTTGGAGAGGGCCTATTCGAGGTCCGGACCCACCTTGAAAACCGCATTGCCCGGGTTCTGTTTTGCATTGCCGGGAGCCACATGGTTCTTCTGCATGGTTTTATCAAAAAAACACAAGTCACGCCCAAAGCAGATAAGGTGTTGGCCTTGAAACGGAAGAAGGATGTGGAGGCACGAAAATGAAGAAAAAAAAGAAACCGGCGCTGGGTTCCTCTCTGGACGATCTCCTGGACCAGGACGGCACGCTTGGCGAAGCCACGGCAATTGCGATGAAACGGGTGATCGCCCACCAGTTGGAGCGCTCTATGAAAGAGCGAAATCTCTCCAAAACGCAGATGTCGAAAATCATGCATACCAGCCGTTCGGCGCTGGATCGTCTCCTGGACGAACAGAATACTTCCGTGACTCTGCAAACCATCAGCAACGCGGCAAAGGCGGTCGGCAAGCGGCTCAGGGTGGAACTGGTAGACGGGTAATTTATTTCCGGCTATCCCCGCCTTTTCAGGGCGGACGCGGGTTCTCCCTTCGACCCTTCGGGAACCTCAGGGGAGGCTCCGCTCAGGATGACACGTGCCGCCAGGAAATACGGCGGATGGTTCCTTATTAAGTCCGTCAGCCAACCGTGTTCAGATGCCCTGCCGCTCTTGCGGGATCCTTCGCCGGGTAAGCCAAAAAAGCCAGAGCGGGGTGAGGACGAGCCCCGTCCAGGAAATCCCGCGCACCACGGCGACGATGATCCCGTCCCAATTCCACAAGTCCCACCGGTTGAACAAATTGCGCCAGTCGTGGGCTTCCATTCCGAGTCCGCCGATAAGCTCCAGCTCAAGGAGGCGGGCGTCGGCCATATACAAGGCCACGTCGAGCAGGCTCTCGAAGAACCAGAACAGGCCGAAGGAAAACCCCGCCGCGTCGCGCTTCATATAGAAGGCCCCAGCCGCCAGCAGGGGAATCATGAGTTGACCCAGACTGCCCCCCAGGATGCCGAGCGTCTCGTTGCCGAACATGCCGAAGAGGACGTGCCCCGCTTCGTGAAAGATTAGGTTCGCGTTATGCGCGAGCGTCACGAGGAGCGACCGTGGATTGAACACGCCGTAAATCAAAATCGAACCCAGGGCGAAGACAAGCAGAGCGAGAAGCCCGGCGCGCGCGGCGAAGGACACGGGACGCCAGAAGGTTTCGTCCAAGGGGACCCCGGCGCGGGGTTGGGCGGGGGAGGCGGCGGGCTCGCCTGGAATAATCGCCCTGGCCTCGGATGCGGAAATTTCCGGTTCGCGTGGCTCCGATTTTCTCTGCTGGATCTCGCGGTACTTCGCGAACACGATGCCGCAATGGATGCAGGTATCGGAGACGGGTTGCTCGGCCTGGCATTTGGGACAGTTCATGGCGGGCGGAAGAAGTTGTCAACCGGACCCTATTGTAACGCAAGGGGGCGAGAAAATCGGGCAGATGGAGTAAAATAAGTGCATGGCTTCCGCTGAACCGGTTCGGAAATCCGCGTCCCCCTCCTCCCCCGCCACGATGGCGTGGAACCTCGCCGTCGTCCTGAGTTTCGTTCTTCTCGTTTACCTGCCCGGGCAGGAGATGTTCGCCGCCGGGGACGCGCGCAAGGGCTACCTGGACCTTCTGCGGTTTCTGCCCACGGGCATTTTCTACACCCTGCTGGTGACGCTTCTGGGGAGCGCGGCGGCGGTGGCGGTGGGGTTACTGGTGGCCTTCGGCAAGATGGCGGCGAGCCGCCCCCTCCGCGTGGCCGCCTCGTTTTACACGGAGATTCTGCGCGGAGTGCCCCTTCTCGTGCTTCTGTTCTATATTTATTATGCGCTCGGCGAGTTCGTGAAAATCCC
Source organism: Nitrospinae bacterium CG11_big_fil_rev_8_21_14_0_20_56_8 (assembly GCA_002796165.1). GTDB lineage: Bacteria > Nitrospinota > Nitrospinia > Nitrospinales > VA-1 > 21-14-0-20-56-8. The sequence goes on along the minus strand of PCWF01000011.1, from coordinate 4,822 downwards.
CGCGCTGGCGGCGGCGGTGC
>PCWF01000011.1:0-4740 GCA_002796165.1 Nitrospinae bacterium CG11_big_fil_rev_8_21_14_0_20_56_8 | reverse complement strand
TTCCGCATCATCCTGCCGCAGGCGATGCGCACCATCGTGCCCGCCGTGGGCAACCAGGCGCTGGGGATGCTGAAAGATACGAGCCTCGTTTCGGTGCTCGCCATCAGCGACATTCTGCGCGTGGGCAACGAGTACGCCACCAAGCACTTCAACTATTTCGAGACCTACTCTTATATCGCGGTGACCTACCTCGCGCTCACCCTTCTCATGTCGCGGTTCGTGCTGTACCTGGAGCGGCGATTCGCCGAGGGCCGCCGCTCGGTGCTGGCATGAGATCGCGCGCCTTCATCATAATGGCCTGTATCGTCGCGTGTTGGCTGGTCCTCCCCGCGACCGCGCGGGCCGACGAGGCGAAGGACCTGCTCGATGATGGGGTGCAGGCCAACATCGGCAAGCATTACGATCGGGCAGTGGAGGCGTTCCGGAAATCCATCGAGCTGAACCCCGCCGTCGCCGACGCGCATCTTCAGCTTGGGTTTGCCCTGCAACACCTCAAACACTTCACCGAGGCCGTGCAGGCCTACCGGGACGGCATCGCGCTGAATCCGTCCCATCCCTTCGTGGGACAGGCCTGGTACAACATGGGGGTGTCGCTCGATCAACTGGGCGAGGGAGAAGATGCCATCGCCGCCATCAAAAAGTCCATCCAGGCTTATACCGACCACATGGACTATTCCTCCGTCTTCCGCGCCGGACTTTTTTTGCGGGATCTATCGGAACGGTACCACGAACCGGGAGAGAGATAAGTTTCCCCAATCCTTCTCCCCGCGCCGGGCTATTTTTGCGGGATCTATCGGAACGGTACCACGAACCGGGAGAGAGATAAAAATCCCCGCACTCCGGTCGCACTCACTCGGAAGGTTTATTTATCCCGCGGCGGCTTTTTCGGATTCGCCGCCCGAGGCGAGCTGGATGTTGCGCAGGAACTGGCGCAGGATTTTGAGCCTCTCGATTTCGTCGGGCTCCAGCTTGCGGCCGGTTTCGAGTCCTTTGAGGATATAGGCATATTCGAGGATGCGGCGCTCGATCATGGCCGGGTCGGCCGCTTTATCGGGAAAGCAGGCGACGACGGCGTTGAACAGCGGGCTCGGCTTCGGGGATCCCATCAGCCCCTTCCCTTTGCGGGAGACGGAATTGAGGACCACCTCGAACAACCGCTTGATCTCAAGGAATTCCTTTTGCGGCACCTCGGCGGCGCGTACGGTTTTCAGCGCGATGAACTGGGACAGGACGACTTCGAGCACAAGGGACGGGTAACGCCAGGAACCCAAACCGCCGGGTCCTGCCGTGGGGGGTGGGGGCATGCAACTCTCCTGGAGAACGAACTCAAGTGGACCTCTGCGAATGCACGCGCTTGCGGCTTTAGCCCTCGCCGACCTCTTTCTTAAAAAGCCGGCTCATGGCTTGCGGTGATTTTCAAAGATCCCCTTAAGGGATGGTGGAATGACGAGGTTCCCGTCGAGATTCGCGGTGCGGGGAAAGCAGGCTTCTTTCGCCCGGCATGCACGGGGCTCTCAATGGGACGACCGGTCTTTCGGAAATTCCGGCCCCCGGAAGCGGCCAGAGGTGACTTTCTTCTTTCATCCATCGCGGGAAGGTGCGTCGAAAAATTTTGCCGCACCCGCACGCGACGGGGCTCCTCTATTTGGCATTTCCAACAAAAGTTTTCAACGAAAAAATTTTGACGTTTTTATGCAAGCGATTTCAATGCGGTGAAGTGGGAGCGAAACATTTCCCATGGGGATGAACTTTGCGCCGTGTCAAAGCGGTGCGCAAGGCACCGTGGCTGGAGGAAACGGGTACCGGATTTTATCCCGTATTCACGGGACATAAAGCCCGGAGGGTTGAAGGATTACCGGAGCTTCAAGGATTGAACGGTTTCAGGTAGCATTCTTTTTTCAGGTCCACGACCCGCCGGGGACCGGGAAATATTTTCCATTGTTCGGGGAGCATTTCCCCGAATTTATACTGGATGGCTTCGACTTCTTTGTCTCCCACGTCATCGGAATAATAAAGCCGGGAAATGGCGAAGCAGTCGGCCATGACGTTGCGGGCGCGGGCATCCGCAATGCTCGCGGGCGTCGTCAGGGTGAGGCCCAGGGCGTGGCGGCCGCATTCGCGGTAATAGGCGAACCGGAGCATGGAGGGATCGGTCCCCTTCGCCAGGTTGGGATTGTATCGAATCACGGGAACGCCGTTGAAGGTGTATCCGGCATCGGCAAGGGTGGGCAGGTTGCCGTCTTCAACCCAGGCGACTTTTACCCAGCGGTAATCGCTACAGTTGACATTGGGGTCCGCCGACACCACGGTTGCGGAAACAAACAGCAAGACCAGCACACTCGCATGAAAAAGAGATTTCATAATCCTCCCCCCGTTGGTTGACATGGTCCGACTTTTTTGGCTTCGAGCGCCCCCTGGACAGGTTTTCCCAACCCATCCCGGGGATGATCGAAAGTGCCCAGGGTGCCTCCATCGAATCGGGAATGTCCCCCTGGGGGCGGTTCCGCCCGGCCTTGAAATTCAGGGCGATTTCGAACGACCCGAAAGTTTAGAGAGCCCTTCCATTCCACAACGGACCTATTATCGGTTAAAAAAATAATCGGCGCAAACGAAATTCAAACCTTCACCTCAAGTTTTCCCCGCTCAGGCTCCCGCCGGAGCGGGGGGAAGGACGCGGTTTCCCTGCAGGAAGCCGGGAGTCGCCGGAACGGGAGCAAGGCGGTTGAACTTTGCCGATGAATGATTTAGATTGATCTGTCTGCGGTGCCACTCGGCCGCGGGTTGCGGGCGGTCGATGGTCTCGGGGGGATCCGGCTTTGGATAACGCTTCGCGGTCCTCCCCTAATTTGTGATTGCGGTTCCAGGGAATATTATGACCCGGGAAGTTCGATTCGGCGATTTCACTCGCGAAATCCAGATCAACCAGCAGTTCGTCAGTTACAACCACCTGACGCCGAAAACCCGGTTCGATGGGGACGGACGGGAGGTCCCTTACCATCCGCCGCGCCTCACTCTGCGGGGGATCGACGTTTACCGCCTGCTCACGCCCTATGTCAGCGTGCGGCTGATCAGCCAGATCAAGGCCGTGGTGCCGCTGGCGCTCTACCTGATTTTTTTCCAGATCCTCATTCTCCGGCAGACCGTGCTTCAGCACAACGTCATCCTTTTCGGAATCCTGGCGGTGATCGTGGGGCTCATGGTGTTCATGGAGGGATTGAAACTCGGCCTCATGCCGTTTGGAGAAATCATCGGCCACCGGCTTCCGCAAAAATCGAAACTCCCGCTGGTGCTGTTCATCTCCCTGCTTCTCGGGGTGGGGGTGACGTTCGCCGAACCCGCGATCGGGGCGTTGCAGGCGGTGGGTTCCATCGTCGATCCGCGCCGGGCGCCGTACCTTTATATCCTGCTCAACGCATGGTCGGACATGCTGGTCCTGGTGGTGGGGTTGGGCGTCGGGCTGGCGGCGGTCGTGGGCACGCTCCGCTTCCTGAACGGGTGGAGCCTCAAGCCGCTGGTGTATGCCACCCTTCTCCCCACGCTGGCGCTCACCGTTTACTGCATGGCCGACGCGGAGTTGAGCAAGGTCCTGGGACTCGCGTGGGATTGCGGGGCGGTGACCACCGGCCCCGTCACCGTTCCCCTGGTGTTGTCGCTCGGCATTGGCATCGCCGCGGCGGCGGGCCGGGGCAGTTCCTCGCTTTCCGGATTCGGCATCGTGACGCTGGCGTCGCTGTTCCCGATCATCGGGGTGATGGCTCTTGCAATCTACGTTTCAGCGACGGTGCCGGTCGAATCCATCCTGCTGGCGGCCGAGTCGGCCTCCCATACCCAAGCGGCCATCGCCTGGTACGAGCGCACGCCCTGGCAGGAGATCATCGGCGGCATGCGCGCCATCGTTCCGCTGGTGCTGTTCCTGTTCCTCGTCCTCCGCTTCATTTTGCGCGAGCGCATGCGCGAGTCCGGGATCGTGCTGTATGGCCTCACGCTCTCGGTGGCCGGGATGATCCTCTTCAACGTGGGCCTGAGTTTCGGCCTGGCCAAGCTGGGCAATCAGTCGGGCGGCTTCATCCCCGCCGCCTTCACCGAGCTGGATTCGGTGAAGGAGTCGCCGCTCTACCATTATTCCATCGGCATCGCGCTGGCGCTGGTGTTCGCCTGGGTTCTCGGGTTCGGGGCCACGCTGGCCGAACCGGCGCTCAACGCGCTGGGGCAGACGGTCGAAAACCTGACCAACGGCACCTTCCGCAAAAAAATGCTGATGTACTCCGTTTCCGCCGGGGTGGGCTTCGGCATCACCGCCGGGATTCTCAAGATCATCTTCGATCTGCCCCTGGGCTGGCTGTTGATCCCCACTTACCTCATAGCGGTGGGGCTCACGGCGCTGAGCTCGGAGGAATTCGTCAACGTGGCGTGGGACAGCGCGGGCGTGACGACGGGACCGGTCACCGTGCCGCTGGTGCTGGCCATGGGCCTCGGATTCGGCGACGCGGTGAAGGCCATCGAGGGATTCGGGATTCTTTCGATGGCATCCATCGGCCCCATCCTTTCCGTCCTGCTCACCGGGCTGTGGATCCAGGGTCCCGAAGGCCTGCGCAAGCGGTTTTTCCCGCGCCTGCCCGCGGCCGCCGTGGCGGAGGTGATCCCATGAGCCGGCAAATCACGGTGCTGACCGACGTGACGCTCATCACCTGCATCGTACAGCGGGGGCTGGCGGACGACATCATTCGCGCCGCGCGGGAA
>PCWF01000267.1:16356-40705 GCA_002796165.1 Nitrospinae bacterium CG11_big_fil_rev_8_21_14_0_20_56_8 | reverse complement strand
CGCGGAGGATTTTCACGATCTTTTGCGAGGTTTGCGATTTGCCGCATCCGGTTCGCACCGCGCAAACGGAGATGACCGGTTTTCGGCTCTTCAGCATGGTCTGGCCGGGACCGAGGAGCCAGAAGTCGGCTCCCGCCGCCATCGTCAGGCAGGCCCTGTGCATGACGTATTCGTGCGATACGTCGCTATAAGCGAAAACCACGCGGGTGACGCCGTGGGTCCGGATCAGGTCTGGCAAGTCTTGTTCGGGATGGATGGGGATCCCTGCGGGATAGAGTTTACCGGCCAGTTCGGGAGGGAAGGTTTTGCTTTCGATGCCGGGAATCTGGGTGGCGGTAAAGGCGACGACCTCATAACCGGAATGATCGCGGAAGCATACGTTGAAGTTGTGGAAATCCCTGCCCGCCGCTCCCATGATAATGATTTTTTCGCGTGCCATTCAATCACCTTTCATCCGGGAAAATCAGGGAACCCCTTCCCCTCTTTATTTATGACAAAACGTGAGGATTCGCAAATGGGAAAAATTTCTCCGGCTTCACCGATGGGAAGAAGGGGGGAGACGACGCGGTTTGTTCGACGCCCAGGTTTTTTCATACAGGCGGAAGGTGCTTTGGACCATTTGAGCCGCGGTGAAACCATCGCGAATCCGTTTGAGGCCTTTCTGGATTCGGGCGGTTTTGCTTTCCGCGTCGAGCGCCAGAGTCTCAAGGATGGCTTCGGCCATTTCCGAAGGCGAGCGCGGAGAATACAGCCGGGCGCAGTCGGAGGACCCGACGGCGTCACGGTTACCGGCGATGTCGCTTGCGACGGCGGGGATTCCCGAAGCAAGAGCCTCCAGGAGGGTCAAGGGCAAACCTTCGCTCAGCGAAGGTAAAACAAAAACGTCCATGCATTTTAAAAATTGGAGTGCATCCTCCCGATATCCGAGTATGACGACACGGTCCTTGATGCCGATGTTTTGCGTCTGGGCGCCGACCCGTTCGAAATAGGAACGGTGTTCGGGAGGAGACCCGCCGACGATCAGAAGTTTGATGCCGGGATGCCGGGCGGCGGCCAGGGAAAACCCCTCGACCAAAAGGTCAATTCCCTTTTCCGGGGAAAGGCGGGAAAGGGTTCCGACGATTTTCATGTCCGCAACGGGAGACAGTCCCACCCGGCCGAGAAGGTCCGCCTTGTCCACTTTCAGATTTTGGATGGAATCTGTATCGATCCCATTCGGAATGAGCGTGCTGTTTTTTTCGTTGAGGCCGCTCAGGATCCGGGCCCGCTTTTTTTCTCCCGGGCCGACGAAAATATGCTGGGCCGTAAACCGGGTCAGGATCTGCTCCACCCCAAGGTGAAACCAGCGTTTCCAGGCGGGGATGTCCTCATAATGGAATCCGTGAAACGTGTGGATCACCGGGATTCCCAGGATGCGCCCGATAATCCTTCCGTATAATCCGGGTCCTTTGCCGTGCGTGTGAATGAGGTCGGGCCGCTGGTGTTTAAGCAGGTGATAGAGTTTTACAAAGGTTCCCGGAGACAATTTTCTGAGGGTGAAAGGGAACAGGGGAATCCCCAGGGATTGAAACCGGCCCCAGTAGGGACCGTCGTTCCAGGTACAGACGAGAGGGGTCCATCGCTGGCCGTCCAGGTTTTTGAGGATCTGGAAGAGGTGCTCCGGCCCCCCACCCAGGATCGTGGTTCCGCTCAAGTAGGCGATTTTGGGCATGGCAAACAAGGTGATTGGAATTGACATGGGGCGGGAAGCCATGCGGACAAATCCCGGAGACGACCCGGCTGGACGAGATATTGTACAACGTAATCGAAAAAAAAGGGGGCCGACCTGAATCCCCCTCCAGCAAGTCCCGTTTGGAAAAATGATGGACTTGTATTACAAATAGGAGAGGAGCAATTTGAACGATAGTGAATACGGTTCGACCGGAGTTAGACAATGCCTTTATGGTTGGTTGTCGGGATGGGTGGTTTTGTGGGCGCCATTTCGCGATTCTGGCTCAGCGGATGGGTTCAGAGCGGATGGGTTACCTTTCCTCTGGGAACGTTGACGGTGAATTTTCTGGGGAGCCTGATCCTCGGGTTGATCATGTATCTTTCCGAGTTGAGGGGTTTTTTTACGGAAGAGGTGCGGGTGTTCTGGACCATTGGGGTTCTGGGATCTTTCTCCACCATGTCCACGTTCAGTTATGAATCCCTGCGCCTGCTGGAGGCAAACGAAAAACTGTTTTTCGTCCTCAATCTTGCGGGGAATGTTATCCTCACGATCTTCGCGGTGTTCCTGGGGAAAATGATCGTCCTTTATCTGTGGTGGGAATGATATGAAAAAAGAATCGGAAGCGATACTGCTCAGAATTTTTCTGGGGGAGTCGGACAGGTGGGAAGGGAAACCGCTTTATAAATATCTCGTGGAACTTTTCCAAAAGGAGGGGTTGGCGGGGGCCACCGTGCTTCGGGCTATCACCGGTTTCGGGAAAACAAGTCACGTGCACACCACCTCGATCCTGAGGTTGTCGACGGATTTGCCCATTGTGATCGAGGTGGTCGACCATGAAGACAAGATCGAAGCGATCAAGGAAAAACTGGAGGGAGTGGTCACCGGGGGGATGATTACGGAGGAAAAGGTGAAAATCATTTTCTACGAGGGACACCCGGACAAGAAAGATTGAGAAGGAGTTTCCCCACGCCGTTCAGGATGGAGTTTCCCGGGTGACGGGAAGGTCGATGAGGACTTCGGCCCCCTCATTTTCCCGGCTCTTGATTTCGATCGTTCCCCCGTATTTTTGAAGCAGAGTTTGGCAGGTGAACAGGCCCATTCCCGCACCTTCGGTGGGTTTTTTGGTCGAGAAGTAGGGATGGAAAATTTTGTCCAGATTCCGGGCCGGGATCCCTTTCCCGGTGTCCAGAAACCGGAGCCGGACATAGTCTTGATTATTGCGGATGACCCGGGCCGTGGAGACGGTGAGGGTTCCCCCCTCCGGCATGGCCTGTTGGGCATTGTGCAGGAGGTTGTAAGTGATCTGGCTGAACTCGTCGGCGTCAAAAAAAAGGTCCGGCAGGCCCGAAGAGTAGTGCCGGAGGATCTTGATATTGTCCAGGGCGTAAACCGGCTCGACCACGGTCAGGGTGGATTCCAGCTCCTCATTGATCCGGAGCTTGCGTGGGGAACGGGGTTTCTGGTTGGAGGTTCTTAAAAGGGAACCCAGAATTAATTCGATTCTGCGGATTTCCTTCTGGATCTGCCCCAGAGTATCTTGAAAGGGGGGATCCTGGGGCTGGTTTTTAAGCAGGAGCCGGGTGTTGTCGGAAATGGCGGACAGGGGACTCAGAATTTCATGGCAAACGCCGGTTTTGAGTTGGCTGATGGCGAGTTGAAGGTTGCTGGAAGCCTCGGTCACCTGCCGTTTCATCTCCAATTTGGTGAGGCTCTTCCTCACCCTTTCAATCAAATCCTCCCGCGTGCAGGGCTTTAACAGGAAATCGCAGGCGCCAAGCCTCAGGGCCTCGATTGCGGTGCCCATGGTCCCCTGTCCGGTGTGGATCATCACGAGGATATCCGGATCCAACTCCCGCGTTCTTTTGAGCACTTCGATTCCGTCCATTCCCTCCATCACCACGTCGGTGATCACCAGATCGTATTTGAAGGTTTTGAGCTTTTGCAGAGCTTCCTCTCCGCTGGATGCCGTGGATACCTGGTAGCCCTCACGGGCGAGGTTCCTGCCGACCGACCGGAAGATGATTTCTTCATCGTCCACCAGAAGAATGGAGTAAGGCTTCATGACTCACCCCTGTGGATCGGAAGGGTAAAGGTAAAGGTGCTTCCTTTGCCCGGGGTACTTTCCGCCCGAAGTTCTCCCCCGTGTTTTTTGATGATCCCGTAACTGACCGACAATCCCAGACCGGTTCCCTTCTTCGCGCGCTTGGTGGTAAAAAATGGATCGAAGAGGGAGTCCATGTGTTGGGGATCGATACCCGCCCCCGTATCCCGGATCCGGACGATGACAAAATTTTCATCGGCCTCACTTTCCAGGGTCAATGTTCCCGCCGGGGACTGAATGGCTTCCCTCGCATTCTGCGTCAGATTCAACAGGACCTGCTTGATCTGGTCTTCCACCACTTTAACCGGCGGAAGGGTGGGCGCCAGGTGACGGACCAGGGTGATCCCCTGGCTTTTCATCTGATTGCCGATCAACAACAGGATATCTTCGATCGTCCGGTTGAGGTCCACCCGCGTCATGATGTCGGTGGTGGGCAGATGAAGGTCCTGGAGTTTTCGAATGAAGGTGGTCATCCGGTCGCATTCACCGACGGCGAGGTTCACCAGCCTGAATTTTTCCTTATCCGGTGGAAGATCCTCCTGGATCTGGCACAGGACATTGCGAATTCCGTAAATGGGATTGTTGAATTCGTGAGCCATGGAGGCCGCCAGCTTGCCGGTGGCGGAAAGTTTCTCGGTGTGGAGCAGTTGCATGTGGGTGGCTTTCAACTCGGCCGTTTTGGCTTCCACCAGTTCTTCAAGGTGACTGCGGTACCGCTCCAGTTCCGCCTCCATGTGGGTGCGTTGAAACTCGCTTTCGGCCCGGCTGGCGCAAAGGGTCAGGATATTTTTCGCATTATAATTATCCTCCATGGGTTTGACGTCCATGACCCCCAGGATGCCGAGGGGATTTTTATGGCGATCGAACAGGGGAATTCCCAGATAGGATTCAATGTTCCACTCTTTGAGATACGGGTCCTCGGGGAACAGGGATTGCGCGTCCCGGGGGAAAAACCGGAGTTCCCGGCCGAATACCCCCTCACAGGGGGTATTTTCCAGTCGGTAGGTGAAAGTGGGAAGAAATGCCTCTCCGTCCCACATGGAGATCAACTGTATTTCGCTGGATGAATTCTCCGATATCCTTCCGATAAAGGCGTAGCGAACTTCAAGCGCAAAAGCCAGACATTGGACCAGGGAGGGGAAAAATTTGTCCCCGGTGGCGGACGTCCCCTGAACGATGAAACTCAGCTGTTGGTAGGTCCTGCGATTATGCTCGTTACTGACCCTCAGGGCTTCCTCCGAGCGCTTGCGTTCGCGGATTTCATTTTCCAGTCTTTTGTTTGCGGCTTTCAGTTCTGCGGTCCGCTGAAGGACTCTCAATTCCATTTCATCCCGTGCCAGTTTTAAAGAGCTTTCGATTTTTTCCCGCTCGATCTCGGACTCGGCCCGGGCGGCGAACAGGGTCAGTATGGCCTCGGCATAAGCGGGATCCTTAATGGGGCCGGTATGCATCACCAGCAGGATCCCGAGGGGAAGGTTGCCTGAGTCGAATAACGGGACCCCGAGATAACTCTCAACATTCAACTGAGTCAGTAGATCGTCTTTGGGAAAAAGGTTTTTTACGTTGACGGGATAATGCCGGACCTGGCGCCCGACCACATTTTCACAGGGAGTTCCCTTAAGGGAGTAAATAAAATTGCCGGCAAAATTGTTGCCTTTCCAAACCGCCAGGGTTTTTACCGCGTCTCCTTCCGTATTCTGGCATTTCCCCACGACCGCGTAACGGACTTCCAGGGTGGTGGCAAGCTGGCGGACAAGAGACCGCAAAAATTTCTGGCCTGTTTCGGGATGCGTGGCATGAATGAGGGAACTCAATTGTTGAAAGGTGGCCCGTGATTTCCTTTCGTTGGCTTGGAGGCGGTCTTCGATTCTCTTCCGCTCCCGGATCTCCTTTTTCAGCGATGCGTTGATGGTTCGAAGCTCCCGGGCTCTCTGGGCGACCGTTGCCCGCAGAGAGTTTTTTTTCGCAGGCTGGGACCGCGGGTTTCGAATCGGTTCTCCCTTTTCTTTTGCAACTTTGGATTTCCCTTTTACCGCTGTCCCGGAGAGGGCGGGGCGGGAACCGGAGGGTTGCCGCCTGGGGGCAGAGGTCCCCCGCAGTTTGGAGCGTTCGGACGGATTGTCTAACGCTTTGTGTTTCTTCGTCGCCATGGTTTTGGCAAGAGTCGAATAGGGGTTTCGATCAACGCCGGGATCTATCTGGATCCTTCTATTATGCCCCTTTGAATGAAAATCGGCAAGTGTTTGATTTTAGAAAGGAATTCAGGTGAGAGAGGGATCGGGGATCTGATACGGTTCCATAAAATACCCCAGGCAATCCTGATGGACTGCGGTGATAAGTGAGGTGAACATGGAGGGCACCACTCCTTGCTTCAGGCGGATTTCATTTTCGACGTAGCGGATGTACCGGGATTCCACTTCGCGTCCCTTTTCATCGATAATGGACAAGTTCATGGCCGGGTTGTGGCGCCATCCAAGAAGGGTGTTTTCGGGAATTTCCTTGAAGTTCATGGCTTCCAGGTCTTCCACGAAACAGAAGTCCTTTTGAACGCACTCCTTGTTAAAGCTGATCCGGCTGTCCTCGGGAACGTGGATCCGCGCGACGCTATGGTAAATCGCGGGAGGGGATCCCCCGTTGGGAGCATCGGGGATTTCCGTCAAATGGAGGACTTTCTCCAGAAATTCGGCAACGGTTCGAGTCCCTGCCGGGGAATGAGACCGGCCTCCCTCCAGCACGATGGAGGGACAGAAATTGGAAAACGCGCGGGACAGCACTTCGGCGGGACGGTTAAAGTAAACCAGGGTCGAGGTAAACATTTCCGCGAGATGAATGGAGTGAGGATCGAGGCGGTTGATGCATGCGAAGAGCGGGTTCTTCCCCGTGGTGTTGTGAATGTCGATACAAGCGAAGAGGGGTTCGTCATGGGCCAGTTTCAGAACCTGTTCCGCCAGATGGTGCTCGGGATAATGTTTCCCACTCCAGATTCGATTGAAGTCGGCCTGGTCGGGGAGATGGCGAAGGTTTTTCTCTGCCGCGGCGATGTTCCCGAGAAAGAGAATTAATTTCCGGGGCAGGGGGCGCTTCTCCTCCGAGTATTTCCGGAGCAGATCACGAATCGCGTAGAACCCTGAGGTTTCGTTTCCGTGGAGCAGGGTGGACACGAACAGGGGCGGGGATGCCTCTCCCTCGATGCGAATGAGGGACGGGCCGGGCAAACAAGTGTGAAGGGTTTCCGGTTCCGCTTCAAGAAACCCCGCGGGGAGTTGGTCAAATAAGTGCAGTTGCATCGGTTGATTCAAACGGTCCACTCGTGGACCGGCGCGTGAGTTTTCTGGTTCGCATGGTAGGCCCCGGTCATGTCCAAAAAGTCCAAGCCATGTTTGTTAATATACTCCCGTTGCCAGGCGGCTCCATTCCTTCCCGTGGCAATGCGGGGTTGGATAATTTTGTCCAGGTAATACTGAATATCTTCCCGCAAAAGGTCTGCCCGCCGCAACCCTTCTTTGGCGGCAGGAACCAGGACTTCCAATAGAAGGGACCGGAGCGGGTAATCCTGCCCGTCCTCCCACTGGATCCGTGTATTGAGTCCGTACCGGGCGGCCCGGTAAAAGTTTTTCCGTGCGGTTTCAAAAGTCAGGGTATGCTCCAGGGGAGTTTCCCTGCAATGCACGTAATAGTGCATCAATCCCATGAAAAGGGCGATATTGGCGATGGTATCCACGGTGGTCGGCCCCGCGGCCGCGACGCGATGCTCGATCCGGAGGTGGGGACGTGCCCGGTCATCCAGCCCGATGAGCGGTCGGTTCCAGCGCCAGATGGTCCCATTGTGCAATCGCAAATGGCTGAGCCAGGTGGGATCGTCATCGTAAATGAGGGGCAACAGGACGGGAAATCCATCCAGGTTTTCCAGAAACGGCTCCATCAGGGAATGGCGGCTGTATCCCGTTCCAAAGGTCACCCGCTCGACGGTATTCCCACTCGTGTCGCGGAAACTGGCCACGGCGATGGCTTGTTCGAACGCGGGAATCCGGGTTTCGTCCCAGAGATCCTTGCAAAACAGAAACGGCGAGTTTGCCGCCACGGCGACCATGGGGGCAGACAGGATATGCGCGGTGTTGTAATGGCGAACCGCCTCCCGCGGACGCACCTGGATGTGGATCTGGAGCGAGGTGGTGACCGCTTCCAGCATCACATCGCGATGGTTGACGCGAAGTTTGTCCTTCCCGTCGATGCTCATCTCGATCGGCCTCCCTTCCCTCAAATTGAGGATTTGCCGGTTCAGAGCAAAATAGCGGTTCAACGGTGACATGTTCTGGAGATTCAGCATCTCGTTTTGGACCGAAGGCAGGATGCCGATTGCAATGATGTTGGATTGCATCCTCTCAGCGTGTTCCTCGCACTTTCTCCATACCGTTTTGAGCTCCCCCTCCAGAATGCTCAGCACGGCTCCCTCAAACCGGTGCGGCGTGCTGTTGATCTCGAAATTGAACCGTGACAGTTCGGGCACCACCAAGTGACTGTTCACCGAGGCGAGGAAAGCGTCGTTGGTGGGGCTGGGAATAAAACTTTTATCGACCAGCCACATCTCCAGTTCGAAGCCGCACATCTCCCGGGAATCTTCAAAGGAGTCGCTCTTAAACCAATCCATCAGCAACAGGCTCTCTTCCCTCAGCCGTTGCTTGAATACCCGGAAATCCTCATCGGAAAACTCGGCGCTGGAAATGTCGCGTCCCATGACGGGAACTCCTGAATGGATGAAGGGCTTCATGAAAGTTGCCCGGATATGATTTATTCTAGCCATTCCCGGGATTTAAATTAACAAAAATTTCCATCGCAACGGGGGCCGGTCGGGCGAACTTCAATCCTTTGATTTATTCTCAGATTGTGGCAGGATAGGGCCGCACCGAAACAAGAATGTTCTGTGGAGAATTCCCATGCTTCGTAAACGTCAAATTTGGTCCAGGTGGATCCCTATGATCGCCGTGGGATGCGTCCTTTGCCTCGTTCAACCCGCTTTCGCGGATATTTCGCCCGAAAAGGAAAGGGATATCAAGCGGCTGTTGAAGGTTTCCGGTCTCGTGGAACAGTTGACGGTGATGAAGGACGGCATGCTGGGATCCATGTCTTCCATGGTGGGCATGGGGTACCAGGAGATTCCCGACCAATTCTGGGAAGAATATTACCAACTGATCGATTCCAACGATATGGAACGGCTCCTGGACCGGGTAGTTCCGGTCTATGACCGCAACATGTCGCACGAAGTAATCAAGAAATTGATCGAAATGTTTGAAAATCCGTTTTGGGAAGAATGGAAAACCAAAATGCCCTCCATCAGCCGGGAGGCTGGAGCCGCCTTCAGCCAATGGGGACAGGAAATCTCCGGTTCCGATTCCTTCCAGAAAAAACTCGACGACCTGATCGCCAAGCACAACCTGAAACCGACGCAGAAAGCGCCCTGATCGGATCCCCCCGTCAGGGCCATCCCGCCTGTTTTAACCCCCTTCCTGGAGAGCCCGTTTCCCGGGCCGCCCTGTTTTCAATCCCACCTTTTTCTCTATCCGGAAAATTTTCCCCTGAAAAATTCCATTTTCGGGCCTGCATTGGGAATAAGAACCTTCGAAGTCGTATCCTATTTAATGATTATACCTAGAAAGTTTTTGTAAATAGAAGAGCGGGGTTAAGGACTTAAATGAGTTCAACAAATTAATGAATTTTATGTTCGATCATGGGTCGGGACAGCCGAGAAGGTCATGGGACCCGCCCGATCCGAATCGGGATAACAGAGGTGAACCCGATTGACCCGGATTTCCTGGGTGGGGTCAATTTGGGGACTTCCTGTCAGGAGGGCTATGCCATGCTAGTTCCTACTATAGTAAGACCAATCCATTCTCCTCCCGAAGCCGTTTCCCCGGCGGAGAAAAAAGTCGAATTACTCAAAAGTCCAGATTCAGCCAGATCCCCATCCGCCTTCCGAAAAGGCATTTGCACCCTACCCGTCAAGCTGTACTCCCTGGTCCTGGTGCTCCTGGTTTCCTTTGTTGGAGTGGTGTTTTACACCGTGTTTACCCTTGAAAACCAGAAGTTGGACGGAAACGTGATCAATCTCGCGGGAAAACAACGAATGCTCACTCAGAAACTTTCCAAAAGCATCATGGAATTGCAATTGGGCGATTTGAGCAAGACGGGTGAGATTGGCCAGATCAAGACTGAATTCGAGGGGGTATTATCCGGACTGAAACGGGGCGATACGGAAAAAGGCCTGGTCGCCGCCGAAACGCCTGAAATCATGGCCATGCTGGAAGCGACCGAGAAACTTTGGCTTCCATTCGCGGAACGGGTGGACAAGGTTGCGAGTCTGTGGCCCGGCATACAGAAGAATATCGATTCTATCAGCCAGAACAACGTTCCCCTGTTTGATGAGGCGAATGCCCTGGTTGAGGATTTGGGCAAGTCCATGGACGCGCGGACGGTTTCCGTTGCCGGACGGTTGAGGGCCATTGTGCAGAGGGTTTCCAAGTCCGTTCTGCAGTTTGCCCTGTACCGTAATTCCGCGGCGGCGGAAGAGGGGAGGAAATTCATCGATCTCCAGAACCGTCTTCTTCAGGGCTTGCGCGTTGGGGATTCCGAACTGGGTCTTTCCCGAGTGACGGATCCGGGCTTGTTGCAGACGATATCCGGATTTGACGAGCGCTGGCAGGAATTTGCCCGCCATGCGGGAGAGGTGTTCGACGATCTTCCGGCTGTCCAGGATGCGTCCCGCTACATCAGTCAAAACAATATTCCCCTGTTGAAGGCGATGAACGCCGGGGTTACGGAATGGGCGAATCATTCTCAATCCAAGGTCGAGAAAATGGTTCGCGCCGAGTACGGGATCATGGCGGTTCTCTTCCTGCTGGGGATCGGGTTTGGTACGTTCATCATTCGTGGCATTACCCGGCCGCTCCTCCTGGTTTCCGACAAGATGGACCAGATGGCGGCAGGTTCCCTGCAACAGGAAAAAATCAACGTCGAGAGTTCGGATGAGGTCGGGATCCTGGGCAACGTATTTAACAAATTGCTGGATAACCTCAATCAACTCGTCAACCAGGCCAAAACCCTGGCGAAGGATGATCTGGGAAATCCGGTGTTGCGGGAGAAGGTCGCCGGAGACCTCGGCGAAGCCTTTGCGGGAATGACCGAAAAGATGAATTGGTTTGCCGAGCAGGCGCAGATTATCGCGCAGAACGATTTGGGAAATGAAAATCTTCGCGATGACGGCGTCGGGACCCTGGGGAGTTCCATGTCGCAAATGGTGAAGAACCTGCGCGAAGTGGCGCTGAAGGAAGAAGAAGCCAAAAAGGAGATTCAGGAGCTCCTGAAACGCACCGAGGAGCAGGCCCGCCTGACCCGGGAACAAGCGGAGCGGGAAAAGGCCCAGGCCGAGGATCTCAAGAACAAGGTGAACCTCATGCTCGAGGTCGTCAACGCCGCGGAAAAGGGCGACCTGACCCGCGAAGTCACCGTTTGCGGTGAAGACCCCATCGGTCACATGGGTGAGGGGTTGGCGAATTTTCTTTCCAACCTGAGGAAAAACATCGCCACGCTCGGGGCCAATGCCGAGGCGCTCTCCAGTTCTTCCGAGGAATTGACCGCCATCAGTCAGCAGATGGCCGGAAACGCCGAGGAGACGGCCGCGCAGGCCGGTGTGGTATCCAGCGCGGCGGAGCAGGTCAACACCAACATCCAGACGGTTGCCACGGGAGCGGAGGAGATGTCCGCCAGTATCCGCGAGATCGCCGCCAACGCCAGCGAAGCCGCGAGAGTGACCGCCAATGCGGTGCAGATGGCGAAGACGACCAATGCCACCATCGGCAAACTGGGAGAAAGCAGTATCCAGATCGGGGAGGTGGTCCAGGTGATCAGCGATATCGCCGGGCAGACAAACCTGTTGGCCCTCAATGCCACCATCGAGGCGGCGCGTGCGGGAGAGGCCGGCAAGGGGTTTGCGGTGGTCGCCAGCGAGGTCAAGGGGCTGGCCGAAGAGACGGCCCGGGCCACGAAGGATATCATCGAACGTATCGAGGCGATCCAACGCGATTCCACAAATTCCGTCCGGGCGATCGAGGAAATCACCCGGGTCATTAATCAGATCAACGACATTTCCAGCACTATCGCCAGCGCCGTGGAGGAGCAAACCGCGACGACGAACGAGATTACGCGCAACATCACCGAAGCGGCGAAGGGGAGTGGGGAGATTTCTCAGAATATCGTCGGCGTGGCCCAGGCCGCCCAAAGCACCACCGGCGGGGCCAGCGATACTCAAAAAGCCTCCGCAGAGCTTTCGCGCATGGCGGTTGATCTCCAGTCCCTGGTCGGGCAATTCAGGTACTGAGGTCGGCCCGGATGGGAGGGATTCCAGGACCTCTCCCATCTGTTTTTTTAGCCCCGCCTCGGAACTGCCGGTTTTTTTTCAATTCAAAATATACTAAACTGAGTTCCGATCCGGGATCCAAAATCGGGGAAGGGGAGATAGGTATGGAAAAACTGGAAGCCGTTCAGCGGGTGTTCCGCTTTAGCAAGGCGATCCGCGAGTGGTGCGAAATGGAGCATTCACTCAGCTTCAGCGATTTTGATGAGGTCAACGTAGACGATTATGAAGAGGGTTATGGCCCCATCGCCGACGAGATCATTCAGAGGGGCGTGGATGCCAATATTCTGGATGATGAGGATATCGAAAATTTGGATTAAAGAGTTTACCGAAGGGCAAATTGAAGGGAATGTCCATGCTTAAATTCATGACGTGGTTCACCGGCATCATCATCGTGCTGGGACTGTTCCTGTTTATCTTTAAAACCTGAAAAACCGCCAAGCCGACGGCGGAAAAAAATCCCCTCTCTCCTCCTTTCCCTTTAAACCTTCCCGTGAAACCCGGAAGCGAAGGTCATTGGCACTTTTGCGCGAGGGTATCCAACTCCTCAGTCGATACTTTCATCGAGTCCACCCGGACCAGGCATCCCTTTACGTCCAGATAGAGTTTGCCCTCGTTGTCGATTTGAAAAACCCTTCCGGTTTTCTGGTTCATGGCCCGCAGGGCGAATGAGTGGCTATAGGCATCGAGAACCTTGAACTCGAGATTGTGCTCGGCCGGGCCGTAAAAGGTGCTGACGAGGCCCTGGGTGCACTCCGAAGCCGGTCCCTGGGCGTACCAGTAAGCCTTGCAACCCATGTAGCCCTTAAGCAGGGCCGACATCGTCTCGGTATAGGTTTTGCTCAGATCCATCTCATTCTTTTGCTCGGTGGCCCACCAGAGTCCCCCGCCCAGAGCCCCAACAATCAGCAGACGGATCAACCAGGAGCCCACCTGGCTTCCCACCGTCCTTTGCTTGGGCGGAACATGGGTTTGGACCTCCCGGGCCATTGGCCTTCGGGTTTTTCGTATTGGTGGTGGCGAAACCAGTCCCGTGGTCTGGAGCATGGCAAGCCCTCCTCAACGGCACCTACCCAAGATTTCTCTTGTAGTTGTGGGCATTGGGATTGAAAAACAACCCCTTGCTTTAAATGTAGATAGTGAAGAGAAACTTCGCAACCCCTATCGTTCGGGAGGTTTTTGCAGATAAAATAACGATAAATATTTCAATCAGTTAGCTAAAATTGAGGACGGGGAAGATCGAAAAGCGCGGGTTTGGCCCTGCGATGCGGAACGGGACCGCACCGGTACACGGCAGGGTGGACGCAGGCCCAGGTCTTTTCACCCCCTGTTCATCCGGATCAAGGATGTTATGGGGCGAAGATGCGATGAAAAAACTGTTGCATGGCCAGCCACGAACGCGCATCGGCCGACTTGTCGTATTGCAGGTTGGGAAGATTGAATTTTTGGGAAAATTCGTCGGCCCTGGGGTTGGTGTAACTGTGCTTGACCCCGGCAAGGCTGATATAGGTGAAATCGGCGATTGCCGCCACCATTTCTTTCGTGAACGCACCCACTTGCTCGGGTTGGAGGAAGGAATCTTCCGATCCATTGATAACCAGTACCGCGGCTTGAACACTCCCCGGAGTTACCGGAGGCTCGGTGGGCAACGCGCTGTGAAACGCCACGACTCCGGCCAGCTTCGCCCCACCCCGCGCCATGCGAAGGGACACGGCTCCCCCGAAACAGAAGCCGATCGAGGCGATCTTTTCCGGATCCACCGTGGCCTGCGATTGCAGGAGTTTCATGGCTTCATTGAATTTGGCCTTCGACCCCTCCCAGTCCTGGAAAGCGGCATGCATGAATTCTCCCGCCTGTTTGGGATGGTCCGCGGTTTTCCCATCACCGTACATATCTACCGCAAGCGCCGTATAGCCCAGTTCGGCCAGCATCCGCGCCCGATTCCGGGCATGGTCGTTATGTCCCCACCATTCATGGACGACCAGAATTCCCGGCCGCTTTCCCTTGATGGAGTCGTCGTACGCGAGGTAGCCCTTCAGAGCCGTTCCCCCCGACGTGTAATTCACTTCTTTCGCGATAATTTCAGCCTGCGCCGTGGCGGCGACCGACAGGCAGAGCAAACAACTGAGCAGGATTTTCATATGGGTTTCCATGAATGGAGTGGTTGTTCCGAAAGACCGGAATACCGGATCCCGTTTGTGTGTCTTAGGGTCCGGAAATTTTATCAGGATCGGTGATTGGAAGGCAAGGATCATCGTGGTGAATCGGTTTCTCGCCCGATGCAGGGACGCAGAGGGGGAACGTCGAGGCCGTTCAGGAGGGCACGCGCCCGGCGGTGAGGGGAGGAGGTTCCTCCCGCCATTGTTCATGAAACCGGACGACCTGGCGGGCGACGAAATATCCGATAATGGCGCCGAACAGAACGTCCGAGGTCCAATGCTGCTTTTTCACCACACGCGTGATCGCCGTAAGAACCGCGAGGAAATAGCCCAATCCGCCCACCCATTTCTGCCGGACCGTCAGGATCAGGGTGGTGGCTATGGCAAAGGCGACGGTGGTGTGACCCGACGGAAAGGACTTTGAACTGGAATGTTCGATCTGCGGGCCGTCCCAGGTCCAGGGCGAATCCCCCGTCTTGGGGCGGTGTCGTCCCACCGAGTACTTGATGACCTGGCCGACCGCGCCGGATAAAACAAAGCTCTCGGCGCACATGAGCGTCACCCGGGTGACCAGGTTATTTTTCAGCGCCAGGCCGCCCAGGTAGGCGACCGTCATATAAATCGTCAGCGAGCGCCCGTTCAATCCCTTTTCCAGCCACACCACATCCTGGGGCAGAAGTTCCAGATCGACGTGGATGAAATCCTTGATATCCTGATCCAGCGTCATGACGGCCAGGGTGCCGCCCACGGCGAGGATGACCCGGGACCAGTCCTTGATGCTCCAGTTCAGAGGCATGAAACTCAGCAGGATCGATAAAACCAGTCCCTTGAGAAAAGGCCATTTATTCAGGATCGCGCGCATGGGAAAATAGGGGTTGGGGTCAAGAGCCAAAACGGGGTAGCCATAATGCCTCAATTATGCTCCGGCGGCAAAATGTAAAACGCTAAGAGAAAGGGCATGACTGTCCCCTGCTACGGTCACAAAATTTTAGCATATCATTATATCGTGTCGAAAGTTTCCATATTTATTAAAATACAATGGAACCCCGTCTCGGGGCCGAATCCATTCGGGATAAGGAGGAATGCCTTGCTTGGGATGCTTAGAGTCGTCGCAATCATTTTGATATTTGGGAGCGCTATTTTTTGGAGCCCGGCGCCAGCGAAATCCGCCGAGTTGGCGGGCAAGGTCACCCGGATCAGGGGCGAGGCCGTCGCCACCGGGAGCCCCAGCCGCAAGCTGGAACTGAACTCCGAGGTCTGGGTGAAAGATGTCATTACGACGGGAGCGGATGCCCGCCTCCTCATCCGGTTTCATGACGGGAGCCAGGTCACGCTGGGTGAAAAGACAACCTTTTCCGTGAACCAATTTCACCATGAAGAAGGGGGGGAATCCCTTTTCGCCGCGTTCACTCTGGCGGAGGGGGCTTTCCACGCCATCACCGGTTCACTGGTTAAAAACCGGGCTCGGAGCGTGTTCGAGGTGAAAACCCCGCTGGCCGTCATCGGCGCGCGAGGCACCCAGTTCTGGGGCGGGCAGAAAGCGGATTTCCTGGAAGTCGTGCTCCTGGAAGGGACGGCGATTTATATTGAAAACGAGACGGGCCGGGTGGAGATCGGTTCAGCCGGGATCGGGACCGATGTCAAGCCGGGAGAGGGCCCCACAGCGGCCAAGGCCTGGGGCCAGCCTCGCCTGAACCGTGCCATTGCTACCGTCTCGTGGGAATGAGGATCTACTGACTTCCGGGACGAGAATAATGGGCTGGGCAAGGTCCCCTTGCAAAGATTTCTCAAACCCCAAACGAGGATTCATAGTGATTAGTGGGGGTCATTACCTGACAGGCGACCATTTTTAAAAGCAAGGGGTCATTGGCCCCAGCTTGGGTAAAGGGTAAGTGTCGTAGCGTACAAACTCAATCAAAAGGGGAAACCAAAGACCACCAGGAACCGGTCAGCACGAAGGAAACGGTCCTGGGTAGAGCTGGCAGGAGAAATGGGAGAAAAGGGTTGAAAGATAAATTCGCCCAAAGTGGAAATTTACATCCTGTTTTCGCCGATAGGGGGGCCTCCCGGGACACCGGGTGGGTACCGCGATGAGCATGTTCACTTTTATTTCCACATCGGTTGCTATTGAGTTATATTTTTTAAGATTTTAAAAAGAAAGTTATTGGGCCTGCGGAAAGGAAGCGGTGTTCCAGGAAATTGAAAAAATACAGGCCTGAAAATTAAAACCATATGTGTGGAGGCCGAAGATCATAGATGAGCATATTGGCCAATAAGAAAATCCTGGTCGTTGAGGATGATCCTTTCTCCCAGGAAGTAATGATGGACTATTTGGAAAGCGTCGGCTGTACGGTTAAATTGGCAATTGACGGGAAACGAGCGGTGCAATTATTTGCCGGATTCGAACCCGACCTGGTTTTATTGGATATCAATATTCCCGGTGTGAATGGGATCGAATGCCTGAAGCAGATTATGCTTAAAAAACCCGATGCCCGGGTGATTATGACGACGGGGGAATCGTCTTTCAAAATAGCGCGCGAATGCGTCGATCTGGGTGCCTACACACATTTGGTGAAGCCCATAGATATCGACCATCTTGGCAAAGTCATCGGTCAAGCCCTCGGTTTAGAGGAAGAAGGGCGTGGTTTCGAAACCAACATCGACCGCTGAACCGGAAAGGAATTGATCGTTTAAACCGATTCCGCCGTTTCCGACCCCAACCACCCGTCCGGGCTCCGCAAGACGTGCTCCGTAAAGAGCCTCAAGTCGAAAATTTCTGAAACCAAACAAATGGCCTGAATCCCGCCGAACATAAACCGGGGAGGCAACTTTCACATTTGGTGTTAAATCGGGATTGCGGTAAAATACTCCCGCATCCTGCGATTAAAAAATTAAGGCGTGACCCTACATTTAAGTGGCGCAGGTTCTCGAACGCATTTGCGGAAAACGCTTTTAAATTTAAAGCCGAAACTTTCTTCTTTTTACTTGCCCGTAATTTCAAGGAGTTTTTAATAATCGATAACCATAACAAAGCCTGAAGCTGGATACAGGGAACCGTTGGGCCCGGATTGAAATTCCGAAAGGGGTGGCCTGTTCCGGTATGCAGGGCTTGTTTAAAGATGCGAAATCTCTCCCTCAAACTAAAAGTTTATTGCAGTTTTTCCCTCCTGTTTCTTGTCGTTTTGATTTCCGCGTTTTTAACCTTTTGGTTCCAGAAAAATTCCGAAGAGGATGCCCAGATAACCAACGCTTTGGGCCGCCAACGCATGCTGAGTCAGGCGATGGGAAAGTCTGTGTTCGGGTACGCCATGGCAAAAGGAAGAATTAAGAGCATGGAGCAAAATGTTCTATCGCTGGATGATTATGTGACGCAAATGCGGATGTTGTATACCCAGTCGGTTATCGAGGTCGCTAAAAAATCCAATATCAAAATTTCCATGCATCCGGAAGAGGAAACCCATCCAGCCATTCCTTACCCGGCCACCTTCACGCGGCTGGTAAATACAAGTTTTGGAACGGGAAGACCTTTTAAAATCGATATCTTTTCCGAGGCTCCGGTAAATCCAAACCAGGAACTCCAAACCCCCGCGGATCGGGAAGCCAATGATTTTTTAAAGGCTAATCCCGAGAAATTATTCACCAAGGTTTACAAGGAGGATGACAAACTTTATCTCAATTTTTACTCGGCCGACTTAGCTACGGTCCAGGCCTGTGCTTCCTGCCATACGCAAATCAAGAAAAAGCCATTTCAAATCGGCGATATGCTGGGAATTCGTCGTTATAAATTGTTGTTTTCCGAAAATGTGGCTTTAGGGGAAGTGGAAATCAACCCCAGTTTGAAGGAGTACGAAAGGGCCGAGGAAATATTTTCCAAGACTCTGGCGGCGGCCAAGTCGGGCGGAAGTTATCCCGCCGATATGGAGGCGGATGAATTCTCAAACATGAACGCGATCGACTTGCCCATCGCCCAGGCCACCATAAGTAAAATCGAGAATGAACTGGCCAACTTCAAAAATGGCGTCCAGATTTTATTGACGTCTGAAGTCAATTCGTTGCCCTACCGGCTTGCCCAGGAAGATATCATCGTCACCTCAAACGTCATGCGGCGGTACAGCAATGATCTGGTAAATATTTTTTCCGGAATAGTAAGAGATAACCAAAAAAGTGTCCGGATGTCCGTCATCGTGTGTGCGGCGGTTACCCTCCTCCTGCTTATTTTTATTGCGTATTATCTCGCAACCGTCGTGATCAATCCCGTCCGAAGAGTTTCCAATACGTTGATGCAAATGAGCGATGGGGTGCTCAATCAGGAAAAACTTCCTGTGTCATCGGATGATGAAGTCGGGATGTTGGGCCGATCTTGCAACAGGCTCCTGGATGGATTGCGGGTGTTCATCGCTCACAGCCGCGGCTTGCTTGAAGGTCGGACGGATACCCGGGATTTCGGATTGAGTGGGGATTTTGAAAAATCCCTGGTTGCCATGCGAAAACATGCCGAGGAAAAAAGAGAAACCGATGAGCAAAAGGCAGGTCTGCATAAACTGAGCGCGAGCATGCACGGGGAACAGGAGATTGCGGAGTTGGGCGGGAATATTCTGATGTCACTGATGGATTACCTGAATCTTCCGCTGGGCGCGGTGTTCATTTTAAATTCGGACAATTTATTGCAACGCGTGGCAAGCCACGGTTATCCAAAAAGCGGCAGTATTAAGGAAACATTTGAACTGGGATCGGGGTTGGTGGGAAAGGCCGCATTGCAGAAGAAAATTATTCGGGTCAATAACATTCCGGACGATGTTCGCGTCGGTTTTGGTTTCGGCGAAACAGCGCCTCGATTTATTTTGCTTTACCCCCTGCTTTACCACGACGCCGTTGTCGGGGTTCTGGAACTGGGGTCCTTCGAAGAATTTACCTCCAACCAGATCCATTGGCTCGAACAAGCCATAGAAACCATTCCCCTCTCCATACGGGCTTGTTTGGACATTGCGATTCGGAAACAAGCCGAAAATGAAATGAAAGTCGCCAAGCAAAAAGCCGAGGCGGCCGATACGGCAAAATCCGATTTCCTGGCAAATATGAGTCACGAGATCCGGACCCCAATGAACGCGATCATCGGCATGAGCCAACTGGCTCTGAAAACCGACTTGAATCCCAAACAGCAGAATTACCTGTCCAAAATTTTAATTTCTTCCAAATCCCTCCTGGGCATCATCAACGACATTCTTGATTTCTCGAAGATTGAAGCCGGGAAAATGGATATGGAATTCGTGAAATTCAGCATCGCCGAAGTATTGGAACGGCTTTCGACCCTCGTCACCCAAAAAGCCCATGAGAAGGGACTGGAAATAGTCTTTTCAGTCGATAAAGCGGTGCCAACCTATTTGATGGGCGATCCCTTGCGGTTGGGGCAGGTTCTCACAAATCTTGTCAATAACGCCGTCAAATTCACGGAAAAGGGAGAGGTAATCGTTTCCATCGAAAATATCGAAGAAAGCCAGGAGTCGGTAACGCTTAGATTTGAGGTGCGGGATTCCGGAATCGGTTTGACCCAGGAGCAGATGGATCGATTATTTAAATCTTTCAGTCAAGCCGATACCACCACCACCCGAAAGTATGGTGGAACGGGGTTGGGGTTGGCAATCTCGAAAAAACTGGTCGAAAAAATGCACGGTGAAATTTGGGTCGAAAGCGAGGTGGGTCAAGGGAGCCGCTTTATTTTTACCGCCCGTTTCAGTTGCCCCATTCAAAAAGCCAAAAAATCCGCGGAAGCCTCTCAAGACCTCAAGGGGATGCATATTCTTTTGGTCGATGACAACCAGGCGACGCTGGATATTCTTCAAGCCTCCCTGGAATCCCTTTCATTCAAAGTGTCCCGGGCGGTATCTGGCGAAGAGGCTCTGGCCATGTTGGACGAACCCCAGGAAACTCCGTTTGAATTGATAATCATGGATTGGAAAATGCCGGGAATTGATGGCATCGAGGCATCGAAGCGGATCAAAAAAAATTCCAAGCTCCAACCCGCGCCTATCATTATCATGTTGACCGCGTATGGGAGCGAAGAAGTCATGACCCAGGCTCAACAGGCTGGATTGGATGGGTTCCTGGTTAAACCCGTCACGCCTTCAAGCTTGATGAACACTATAATGGGAGTTTTCGGCAAAGGATCTGGCAAGAAATTGAAGACCGCCCCGGAGGCTGGAAGTCAACCCGGGATCATGCAAGAGATCCTTGGGGCCAAAGTGTTACTGGTCGAAGACAACGAAATTAACCAGGAAGTGGCCCTGGAAGTTTTAGAACAGGCCGGGTTGGCGGTTACCATCGCAAATAATGGTCAGGAAGGGTTGAACCTCCTTGCAAACGGAGATTTCGACTGCGTGCTGATGGACCTGCAAATGCCCGTGATGGACGGATTCGAAGCGACCCGAAGTATTCGAGGAAATCCGAAATATAAATCCCTCCCCATCATTGCCATGACGGCCAATGCCATGTCCGGCGACCGGGAAAAATGCCTGGATGTCGGGATGAATGATCACGTTTCCAAACCCATCGATTCCAAACAACTCTTTTCCGCGCTCAACCGGTGGATCAAACCCGGAAAACGGCCGCCTTCCCCTGCAACCGCTCTGGCATCCGCCGGGGCAAGCCCGTCTCCAGACGATTCCATTCCCGACCTGCCCGGAATCGACGTTGCAAACGGATTGAATATTATTGGAGGAAACAAACAACTTTACCGGAGATTATTGGGCAAGCTTCTGGATGATTTTTCAGGTTCCGCGCAGAAAATAAAATCCCTTTTGAGTGCCGGCGAAGAAAAACAGGCGGAAGTCCTGGCTCATACGGTCAAAGGGGTGGGGGCAAATCTGGGCGCTCAGGAGCTGAGTGCGTCCGCGGGGAATTTGGAAAAGGCGATAAGAGATAAAGCAAATGCAGACTATGAAAAAGTTCTGCCCGTTTTCGAGGGGAAACTGAACCTGGTTTTGAACGGGTTGCGGGCTCATGGATTCGAAGCCTCCAATACCGGCAAACGGGAGTTGGATTTTTCTAAAATCAGGATTCCAGACCCCTTGTTGAAATCCCTTGTCAAAAACGTCAAAATGGGAATGTTCAGCGAGTTTGAAAAACAGCTTCCCGAACTGGAGTCCATTGAAACTTATGGACACGATTTGGCAGAATATTTAGGGGGATTGTCACAACAATTCAACAAAAAAGAAATCTTACAAACTTTAGAAAGTATCGCAAATGAATGAATCTCTTTCCGAAACAGGCGAAGTAAAAATATTATGTGTGGACGATTCGCAGACCAACCTTGCCATTTTGAAAGATACCTTCAAGGACGAAGGGTACCGGTTGGCTTTCGCCACCAGCGGCGAGGATGCCCTGGTCGTTGTCTTCGAGTTTCTCCCCGATTTGATTTTACTGGACGTGCTGATGCCGGGGATTGACGGATACAATGTGTGCCAGGTCATCAAAGAAAATCCGAAGACCCGGGATATCCCTATAATTTTTATCAGCGGAATGGACGAGAAGCTTCAAAAAAATCTGGGTTACCGGGTCGGGGCCGTGGATTACATCACCAAGCCTTTTGACGCGCTCGACGTGCAGATGAGAGTGAAAACCCAACTCTCCCTCAGGAATCTGCAAAAAGAAAATAAAGAATTAAAACAACGGATCAGGGATTTGGAAAAACACTAACCTCTAACCGGCAGTTGAACATCGGCCGTAAGCTTCGGCAATCCCCTCGGGACCCTTTGTCTTGATTTAATCCCCGCTAAAACATAAACCGGGGCTCGGGGAAGTTGGTAGAAAGGTTAAATTGATGATTGCGACATGACCCGATGGGTTAACATCGGGGCAAAGCCGAAAAACGAATCCCTCCAGATTCAAACCGGACCGGGTTAGAGGACAAAACCTCCACCTGGTTTTTTGTTGCGTGGTGAAAGGGCACTTTCGGGTGGCCTCAAATACAGGTCTGAATTAGCGAGCAGGAAAAATTCAATCAGGAAAAGTACCGCTTTGGGGGGGAGGGGAATCGTCAGCGGTAACCTGGACCTTAAGCGGGTTGCTGAAATATTCATTGAGGTGTCATTCTGAGCCGCAAGGCGGCGAAGAATCTTGTTCCAACCCCTGGTCCAGCTTGATTTTCAAAACAGGCCCAATCCTTTGCGGAGTTTATCCTGAGTTTGCCGAAGGACTCAGGATGACCAAGGGAGATTTTTCAATACCTGTTTATGGCGGGAGCGGGAACCGGGCAGGGGGGGGAGGATCAAGTCCCCATCGGGACTCGTTGTTCGGCAAACCAACATTCGCTCCAGCCCGAAGGTTGGTAGCCCCAAGGGGAATCGAACCCCTGTTTCCGCCGTGAGAGGGCGGCGTCCTGGGCCTCTAGACGATGGGGCCAGTTTCTGTAAATGATCAATTCGTTCAGGATTTTCCGGAATGATTTAAGAACATCCCGAGCCGAAGTTTTTAAAATCCATCCCGGTCCATGATCGGCGGGCCTCCGCCGGTCTTATTCTTTTTGGCTTTGCGGATTCCCTCTTCCGCTTCCAGGTCGCGTTTGTTGACCTTGGAGATGAAGTACACCATCAGCGGATACGAGGGCAGGGTCATCACCGCCCAGGTCAGTAAAAATTTTCCCCCTGTGGAGATGTGGGAGGATTCCGCGTCATCTCCCGTCGAAACAACCGTGAAGGTCAAAAACAGCATCAATCCCAGGACGATCCCCAAAAGAGCCGAGAGGGCCGTCTTGTGGGCCACTTCGTTCATGTAAAGGCTGGGAAGCAGGGGGAAGTCCGAAACGTAAGCGCCGATGATGCCGAGAGTCCCCATGATGAACATCGCCGCCATCAGAAAATCGTTGACGATGGCCCAGGTTGCCACAGTAAGGTAAATAGGGCACCATAACCCTACGATAAAGGGATTGCGGTATGGGTTCATCGTTTATTAACGGGTGGCCAGCGGGATTGGCTCGGGCACAAGGATTCGAACCTCGATTTTCAGGGCCAGAACCTGACGTCCTGCCGTTAGACGATGCCCGAGCGCTTGTGTGTCGAGCTATTTTATTTGATAATCCAACGGTGTCAAGTTAAATTCTAACGTATTGAATTCCTGTTTTTTTCCATTTTCACCCCGCCCAAACGGGGCCGCACGGGTTGTGGAGAGAGGTTGCATGCGCGTCATTTCGGGGTCGGCGAAAGGGACTTCGCTTGTGGGTCCGGGCCCGTCCGGTGTGCGCCCCACGCTCGACCGGGTCAAGGAATCCTATTTCAATTTGATCGGTCAAAATCTGGACGGCCTGGCCTTCCTGGATCTGTTCGCGGGCACGGGCAACATGGGCATCGAAGCGCTCAGCCGGGGAGCCTCCCGGGTGGTGTTCGTTGAACCCGATTCGCGCGCCCAAAAAATTATCCTTGCCAACCTCGCGCGATGCCGGTTCGGGAAGGAAGAAAGGGACCCGGTGGATCCGGAACCGCGTTGGACGCTTATGAAAACCGATGCGCTGAGGGCATTGACCCGTTTGACGGAGAATGGGGAACGGTTCGATTTCATTTATGTCGATCCTCCCTTTGCCGACGATTTGTATGGCCGGTGCCTTTCCGCCATCGGTGCGGCAAATATTTTGAGCGATGAGGGAAGGGTCGCCGTGGAGCATTTCCGCAAAAAGAACCTCGATGAGGTTTACGGGCCGTTATTGAAAGGGCGGGAGAGGCGGCTGGGGGACACGGTGCTATCATTTTTCAGCCCGTCCCGCGCGCAATAATGGGGGGATGCGGGAACTTGTCCTTGGCTACCGGCTTGCCTCCCGATCTGTGTTAAACTGATACGATGGAAACCGGTTTTTTTACCCTGCGATAAGGGATCATGACGGAAAATAATAAAATCGTCGCCGCGATGAGCGGCGGTGTGGACAGTTCGGTGGCCGCGGCCATTCTCAAGGAGCGCGGGCGGGAGGGGGGGGGGATCTCCCTCCA
>PCWF01000267.1:14697-16280 GCA_002796165.1 Nitrospinae bacterium CG11_big_fil_rev_8_21_14_0_20_56_8 | reverse complement strand
CGCGTGGCGCACCGGCTCGCCATTCCCTTCTACATCCTGAACATGGAGAAGGAATTCCGGGAGGAAGTGGTCGATTATTTTGTGGACGAGTACCTCAAGGGCCGCACGCCCATCCCCTGCACCCTTTGCAATCAGCGCCTCAAGTTCGATCACCTGTTCAAGAAAGCGGAGGGATTCGGATTTTACCGTGTCGCCACCGGCCATTACGCCGAGGTGGTGAGCGATGCGGACGGAAGGTACACGATCCGGCGCGGTTCCGACCGTTCCCGCGACCAGAGTTATTTTCTGTTCAACCTGTCGCAGGAGCAATTGTCCCGCCTAGAGTTTCCGTTGGGAGCGATGGAAAAAACCGAAGTGCGGCGGATCGCGGGATCGCTCGGTCTCACCGTTGCGGAAAAGCCGGAATCGCGGGAAATCTGCTTTATTCCCGACAACGATTACGCGCGGTTTCTGGAGTCGCGGTCGGGCGGTGCGGTGTTCCGCGAAGGGGAGATCGTTGACGGCTCGGGCGAGGTGCTGGGGCATCATCGCGGGTATCCCGCTTTTACCATTGGCCAGCGCAAGGGGCTCAATATCGGCGGACTCAGCGAAGCGCATTTCGTGACCGGCATCGACCCCGAAAACAACCGGATCACGGTGGGACCCAAGGAGCATCTGGTAAAGAGCGAGTTCACGGCCAGCAAGGTCAACTGGTGTCTTCGGCGGGACGAGCCTTTCCGGGCTGAGGTACAGATTCGATATCGGCACCGCGCCGCCGCGGCCACGGTCTTCCCGATTGTGGGCGCGCGGGTCCGCGTGGTGTTCGATGAGGGACAGGTGGCGCTCACCCCCGGCCAGGCCGCCGTGTTTTACGATGACGACCGGATCGTCGGCGGGGGTTGGATCGAATGACGGAGGCGTTGAAGATCGCGGTGGAGGCCGCTCTTGCGGCCGGCCGCATCCAGCGGGAGCGCCAGCACAACATGGGGCGGGTGGCGGACAAGTCCGCCGCCGCCGGGGACCTGGTCACCGAAGTGGATTTACTCTGCGAGCGGGAGATTATCCGGATCATCCGGCAACGCTTCCCCGATCACGCCATCCTGGCGGAGGAGACCGGCGAATCCCGGGGGCGGGAGTCGGCCAGCAAATGGATCATCGATCCGCTCGACGGAACCCTCAATTACGCGCATGGGTTCCCCTGCTATTGCTCCTCCGTGGCGCTGGAGTGTGATGGGGAAATCGTGGTGGGGGCCATTTACAATCCCTGTCTGGACGAACTGTTCACCGCCGAGAAAGGCAAGGGGGCGGCGCTCAATTCGCGTCCCATCCACGTATCCAAGATTGCCCATCTCAAGCAGAGCCTGCTGGTTACCGGTTTCACCCCGCAGATCGTCAACACCCTGGACAACAATCTCATTCATTTTGCAAACATGATGAAGGCCTGCCAGGCCGTGCGGCGGCCCGGCTCGGCGGCGCTGGACCTGTGTTATACGGCGATGGGAAGGTTCGAGGGTTTTTGGGAGATGAAACTGTCGCCCTGGGATATGGCGGCGGGTTTCCTGATCGCCCGGGAGGCGGGGGCGACCGTTACCCGGTTCGGCGGC
>PCWF01000267.1:7789-14662 GCA_002796165.1 Nitrospinae bacterium CG11_big_fil_rev_8_21_14_0_20_56_8 | reverse complement strand
TCCCCGCTTATTTGTTGTTCGCGTTGGGCGGTTTGATGAGGTAAGTGTACCCGTCCAACCCTTCCTTGTATAGGGCCAGGAACTCGTCGGCCTCGTCCTGAGTGGTCGTCCCCTTCTGCACGCAACTGATGAGGAAGCCGGCGATGCGGCCCGCCAGCTCGTCGGCCCGGAACTGGACATAGTCCAGCACGTCGGTCACATTCTCACCCTTGATGATCTGCTCGTATTTCAAGGTCCCATCCTCCTGGATGGAGACGTGAAACGTATTGGTGTCCCCGAACAGGTTATGAAGATCGCCCAGGATTTCCTGATAGGATCCCAGCAGGAAAATGCCGATCTGATAGGCCTCGTTGGGTTCCAGCGAGTGGACGGGAAGAGCCCACCCCGTATTTTTGGTATTGCCGATGAACAGGTCGATGCGGCCGTCGGAATCGCAGGTGATGTCCTCCAGGGTGGCTTTCTTCGTCGGTTGCTCGTTGAGACGCTGGATGGGGACGACGGGAAAGACGTGGTCGATGGCCCAGGAGTCGGGAACGGACTGGAAGACGGAAAAATTGCAGAAATACTTGTCGGCCAGGTTTTTCCTCAGGGACTGGATGTCTTCGGGCATGAACTTGAGTCTCGAAGCCAGTTTTTCGATTTTTCGGCCGATGCCCCAGAAGATTCGCTCCGCCATGGCGCGGTCCTGAAGCGTGATCAGGCCCATGAGAAACTGGTTCTGCGCTTCTTCCTTGAGGTGGAGCGCGTCGTGCCAGGATTCGGTCAGATTCTTGTTGGAGGTCGATTCGAGGACGTCAAAAATTTCGCGGACCACTTCCGGCCCCTCTTCGGGGATTTTGATGCGGTTGTTCCATTCGGGGAAGGTGGTCACGTCGAGCACGTTGAAAACGAGAATGGAGTGGTACGCGGTCATCGCCCGCCCCGACTCGGAAATGATGTTGGGATGGGGGAGGTTTTCTTCGTCGCAGATCTCCAGAAGGTGGTAGACGACGTCGTTGGCATATTCCTGTACCGTGTAGTTTGCGCTTGAGGCAAAGGTGGAGCGCGTACCGTCGTAGTCCACGCCCAGACCGCCCCCCACGTCGACGTAATTCACGTCGCACCCGAATTTCCGCATTTCGGAATAGAACCGGCCGATCTCCTTGAGGCTGGTCTTGATCCGGCGGATGTTGGTGATCTGGCTTCCCAGGTGGAAGTGGATCAACTGGATGCAATCGAGAATCTTGCGTTCCTTGGCGATTTTCAGCGCGTCGACCAGTTCCATGGAATTGAGGCCGAATTTCGAGTAATCTCCCGATGACGTGGCCCAGCGCCCCGATCCGCCGCTGGCCAGCTTGATGCGGAGCCCGATGTTGGGGCGGATGTCCAGTTCCTTCGCGACCCGGACGATGATCTCCAGCTCGTCCAGTTTCTCCACGACCACGAAAACCCGCTTGCCCAGTTTCTGGCTCATCAGGGCAAGACGGATAAAGGTTTCATCCTTGTAGCCGTTGCAGATCAGGAGCGCTTCGGGATTGTCGATGATCGCCAGAATGGCGTGCAATTCGGGCTTGGACCCGGCCTCAAGCCCGATGTTATAGGGCCGGCCGAACTTGACGATTTCCTCCACCACCTGTCTCTGCTGGTTCACCTTGATGGGATAAACCCCGTGGTAGGTTCCCTGGTACTTGTACTCGTTGATCGAGCGCTGGAAGGAGGTGGCCAGTTTGGCGATACTGGAACGCAGGATGTCGGAAAAGCGGATCAGGGCGGGAAGCGAATATCCCTTGGATTGGATATCGTCCACCAGGAATTTCAGGTCGATGGTCTGATTGTGTTTCTTGTCGGGCCGCACAAGGATGTGCCCCTTTTCATTGATATCGAAATACCCGGCTCCCCAACCCTCGATATTGAACAGTTCGCGGGCATCCTCTATCGTCCATTTCGCCATTTCGTTCTTCCCTCCGAGATGAAACAAGTCCCTATTGCAAGCCGGCCTCTGCGATCAAGCCCCGCGATTTGTTTGTCCTTCCCCCTTGAAGATGGAAGGATGGCGGAATCGGATGCTTTGGAGGTCCCCCTGGTTTTGAAAAGTATAACATTCCTTGGAAATTTCAAAAAAATAAACTCGTTTTTCCAGGGGGAAATTGTGTTAAATTTTCTTGGCCCCCAAGCCGGGGGAAGGTGCATTTTCGAACATGGATGGGGATGATGAATGAAGATTGAACAAGTGGACGTTCGTGAAATCGCCCGGGGAGCGGGGACCCCGGTATATGTTTACAGTTTGGACGCGTTGCGGCGGTCGATTGAGGAGATAAAACGGCTCGCCCCCGTTACGCGGTATGCGATGAAAGCCTGCTCCAATGTGGCGGTGCTCAAAGAGATGCTCAACAGCGGGATTCGGATCGATGCCGTCAGCGTGTATGAGGTGCGGCGGGCGATCAAGGCCGGGTTTCGTCCTGCGGATATCTGTTTCACCAGCGACGTATTTTTCAACCGGGAGGATGCCTACTTCTGCCTGGAGCAGGGAGTTTACGTCAATTGCGGGACGCTGGGCATGGTGGAGGAGTATGGCCAGGCCTTTACGGGGTTCAAGAAAGGTTCGAACCGGATATCCATACGCATCAATCCCGGCGAAGGGGCGGGCCATTCGAAGAAGACGAATACCGGCGGGCCCTACAGCAAGCATGGGATCTGGTATCAGAACCTCGACGAGGTGAAACGGCTCGCGAAACAGTACGGCCTGGTGGTGAACGGGGTGCACATGCACATCGGGTCGGGGGGGGACATGGAACACCTCAAGCGCATCACGGGGAAACTGGTGGAATTCGCCAAGCAGTTCGATGATCTGGACGTGATCAATTTCGGCGGCGGTCTTCCCTATCAGTACGACCCGTCCCTTCCCCAGCAGGATATATCCGCGTACCGGGACATCCTGGCGGAGCGGCAGAAAATCCTTGAGGACCATTTCGGCAGAAAGATCGACTGCGAGATCGAGCCAGGCAGAAGGTTCGTCGCCGGTTGCGGATACCTGATCGGCGAAGTGAGGTCCCTCAACCACACCTTCGACGAGGATGGAAAGCGGCTCGACTACGTCCTCGTCAATATCGGGTTCTGCCACCTGATTCGCCCCATGGCCTATGGTTCCTTCCATCCCATCTGGTTTGTCGGGGACGGACTGGGACCGGAGACCGACCTGATCGTGGCGGGGCCGGTTTGCGAATCGGGCGACGTTCTCACCCAGAAGAATGACGAACCGGTTCCGCGCCGTCTTCCCATGCCGAGCGCGGGAGACCTCGTGGTGGTGGGGGGTGCAGGTGCCTACGGGTTTGCCATGTCTTCCAATTACAATTCGCAACCGCTCATTCCCGAGGTGGTCGTGGAGGGAAAACAATGGTCCCTGTCGCGAAGAAGGCAGACTCTGGAAGACGTGATCCGCGAAGAGATCGAGAGTTAGATGCGGGGCGGAAGGCCGATTGAAATCCATCGCCCTTAGGCGGGTCTTCCCGGCTCGGGAAGGGATCAGGATTTCGCGAACAGGGGATCGATGGTTTTCGCCATCTGCACGTCGGCCAAAGTCACGCCGCTGGCCGAGTGGGTCCAGTAACGGACGGTGATTCGTTTGTAATTGATGAAGATATCGGGATGGTGGTTATGTTCTTCGGCGCATTCCGCCACCTTGCGGACGAATTCGATCCCCTCCATGAACCGGGACGCGTGATGCACTCGTTCGATGAAAGGCAGTCCTTTTTCATTTTTTCCTGTTTTCCATAAAGGGGCCATTTCCCTCAGATTTTTCGCAAGTTCTTCTTCGGTGAGCGGTTTTTTCTCGACCACGGTGTCAATCTCCTGGATAAAGTTTTTGGGCCGTCTGGCCGATTTTGTTTATGCTGGGAAAAAGAAATTCTTGCCTTATACTAGTGGAATCGAATTGAGTTGTCCAATGCCGGTCCCTTATGCATTGGGGCATCGGTGGGTTCACCGTTTAACATGGGAATATCGTTTATGACACCCGATGAAGTGCTTTGGCTGAAACCGCTCTTGAAACAAACGCGGGTTTTTTCGGTGCTCACCGACAGCGAACTGGAAGACTTCCTTAACGAGATGGGAATCTACGATTTCAAGGCGGGAGAGGTGATCATCAAGCAGGGCGAAGAAGCCGACCTGTTCTTCGTGGTTTACAAGGGGGAGGTGAAGGTCACGGTAAAACGGATGTTTTTCAAAACCGTCGAGATGAGCCACTTGAAACCGGGCGAAATCTTTGGAGAAATGGCGCTACTGACCTACCATAACCGAACCGCTACGCTGTGTGCGGTAAAAGATACCACCTGTTTCGTTCTCTTTAAATCCAGCTTTCAGTACCTGGTGGAGAAGAACCCCCTGTTCAAGAACCATGTCAAGGCCGTGGTCCGCGAAAGGGAAGAGGAATTGAAAAAGATCTGATTTCCCCCGTCACATCCCCGATTTCACAATACGGTCCAGTTTGTTTCTCAGGGTCGTGGGGTGAACTTTGTAGACGAAACTCGTCTCACCCTCGATCCGCACGACCGGAATTTTCTCTCCAAATTCTTTCAACAGTTCGGGACTCGATTCGATATCCGTCATTTTCAGCGTGACGAAATAATCCCGGATCACCTTATCGATGACTTCCTTGGCGGTTTCGCAGAGAGAGCAATCCTTTCGCGTCAGAATTTCGATGGATATGGGGAGGGGCATGGACCTCAATTACATGGAATGGGTCATCGTGGTCACCTCGCCCCACAGGATGAGTCCGGCGAAAATCAGGATCGTCCCGAGAAGCACGAGCATGGCCAGGGGGCGGCGTTTCCAGTACGTTTCGGGTCCCCGGTCCACGAAGGGTACCGAGACCAGACCCATGAGGATGACCAGCGGGGCGGCAATAAGCGAAGGAACCCAGAGATTTTCCAGAGCGTAGATCCACACAAATTGCCACGGGGGTTTGGTGATCTCCATTCCCAGGACCGGTTTGTCCCCCAGCGGGGGGGAGATCAGAAGGGCCAGCAGGCAGATCAGGAAAAAGATTCCCGCGCCCGCCCGTTGCAGGTAGGCCATATGTTGCGTGAACTTGATTCTTTTTCCCGTTCCCCCGGAGGGTCCCGGTTGTGGGGACAACTGGTGGTACTTCACATAGAACAGGTGAAGTCCCAATAGCAGGAGGGTGACGATGGGGAGTAGGGAAATATGGGCCATGTAGATTCGGCTGAGCAGGGGAACGCCCTGCGCGAATTTCTCGGTGAGGGGGAGGCCCACGAATCCCAATTGGCCGGCCACCCAGAGGAAATGCGCAAGGGCTTCGTAGGCTTCCTGATCCCATTTGATCACCGTACCGGTGAACAGCAGGTTCACCATCATCAGTAGAAGAGCGACGCCCAACAACCAATTGACTTCGCGCGGATTTTTATAGGAGGCGGTGCAAAACACGCGGATGAGGTGAAGCACCATGGTGACCGTGAGCACTTCCCCCGCCCAAAAATGAACCCCGCGCAGAAACCAGCCCAGGTAAACCTGATCCATGAGGTAGTGCACGCTGGTGTTGGCGCGTTCGGGATCGGGAACATAAAACTGGGCGAGAAGGATGCCGCTGAGTAACAGAATGCCAAAAGAGGAAGCGGTCATTCCCCCCAGCGAATACTTGATGGAATTGGCGTGCCCGGGAATTTCGTACTCCAGGAGTTGAAGTCCGAGCCGCCGTTTCAGGGTTTCAATCATTCCGTTGGCCATGACTGGGCAGGTTAGAGTGGGTCATTCCCCCGGCCTCATAAAACTCAGCGCCCCGAACACCAGGGCCGAAAGAAGCGTGATTCCCACCGCCACTCCGTAACCGGGGGCCGAGGTCGGGACGGGCTTGTGTTTGGCCAATTCGATCGTTCGGGAATGCGAATCGTGTCCGCCCATTTTTTCGTGCGAGCCATGATCCATCGCGGCAGGGTTCATCCCCGGATCCATCAGGGGGGCGGGGGTGGGGAACATTTCGTTTTTCCTTCCCGCCAGATCGGTTCGGGACAACGGCGATGCCGGGGAGGTCCCCAGTCCGGGGAGTGTGCTCTTCTCCGGCGATTCGACGGAATACAGGTTTTCTCCCGCTTCAGAGGCGGGCTCCTCCTGTTCCAGGCGAAATTCAGACCCGGAGGCGGGTGCGCCGGAGGTGGATGGCTCCGTCTCCTGAGTTGGGCGGTCGTGACCGGTGTGAGCGACGGCAGGGAGGGGCACCAGCAACATCAGCAGAACCATTAAGGCGACTGAATTTTTGCGGGTAAGGATCATGTCAGGTATCCTGAATCAATTGCGCAAAGGCTTCCATGAATTTATCGGTGGCCCAGTTATCGGGACCGATGGCCTTGTAGCGGATGATACCGTTTCTGTCGACGATGAAGGTTTCGGGCACCCCGGTGGTTTTATAGATTTTTTTCGCGACCACGCTTTCGGGATCCAACAGGACCGGGAAGGTCAGGTTGTGCTTGGCCAGGTAGGGCTCGATGAGGGAGGACTCCTTATCCACGCTGATGGCCAGCATTTCAAAATCGAAATCCTTGAACCGCTGGTACAATTTTTCCATGGACGGCATCTCCACCTCGCAGGTGGTGCACCAGGTGGCCCAGAAATTGATGAAAAGAATTTTTCCCCGGTAGTCGGACAGCCGAATGGTCCCCCCTTTCAACGAGGGGAG
The DNA here is from genome assembly GCA_002796165.1 of Nitrospinae bacterium CG11_big_fil_rev_8_21_14_0_20_56_8. Classification (GTDB taxonomy): domain Bacteria; phylum Nitrospinota; class Nitrospinia; order Nitrospinales; family VA-1; genus 21-14-0-20-56-8. The sequence goes on along the minus strand of PCWF01000267.1, from coordinate 7,995 downwards.
CTCGAATTGGGGAGCGAGAAACGCTTCGGCGGGATATTCCACCTTGAAGGGTTCCAGCTCGACCTTGTTGATGGCCGATATATAAATGGAAACCAACGCTATGGCCAGAAGGCCGTAAGGGATATAAATGGCGAAGGGTTTCCTGTTTTGAATGGCGGCTTCCATGAATGTTCTTCAGATTTTATGGGGTTGATAGGGGCGATAGA
>PCWF01000267.1:0-7777 GCA_002796165.1 Nitrospinae bacterium CG11_big_fil_rev_8_21_14_0_20_56_8 | reverse complement strand
TAGCAGTAACAGAATTGGCTGTCGATGACTTTGGGAATTTCCGCCGCGATCCGGTACGCCTGGGCGATGTTTCCGGTGAACAGTGCGGTGGATAATACGGGATTCGTTTCGACCAGGTCGCCCGTCGCAGGAGCCACGGGAACGGAGGGCGCCGAGGGGACCGCAAGATAGATCCCTCCCCCGATCAGCACGAGGCTCAGCAGGATGGCCGCGAACAGTTTGTTCCGTTGATTATTTTTGGAGGAATTGCCGGATCGGGATTTACGTTTGCCCATGATGTACCGCGAAGTGGAAAGGTTGCAGGATGTCCCGTTTCCCTAATTATATGAGATTGAAAACGGTGGATTCAAGGGTTAAAGGCGAAGCCGGGAAATATGCTTCCGCGTCAGCGGACGGCCAGGTACCAGCGGCTCAGGATGTGGGGGGAAAACCCCAGCAGGAATAATCCTGCGATGAGGGTGTTTCTCAGGGTGGTGAGCGTCACTCCATCGGTTATCCATCGGCGCGCCGAGGTGAAGGCGCAGTCGTCCAGGAGCATCACCGGCCCCTGCTTCCTGAGCCGGCGGAAAAAATCCAAATCCTCGCAAATGGGGAGAGGGGCGAATCCACCCAGGTCCCGGAACACCTGTCTCCGCACAAATATGGCCTGATCGCCGTAAACCAGGTGGAGATGCCGGGCTCTGAGGGTGGCGATGTGGGAAATCAGTTTAAGGGACCACCGGTCGGAATCGATCGCCAGGCTGAATGCCCCTCCCACGGCGAGCGGTTTACTTGCAAGAAACTGGACCATTTTAAGGAAGCTTTCCGGACGGATCCAGCTATCCGCATGGAGAAAAAGGAGAAGGTCACCGGAGGCTTGGTCGGCTCCCCGGTTCATTTGCTCCGCCCGGCCGGGAGGGGACTGAATGACATGCGGAGTGAACTTACGGGCAATGTCCACGGTGTGGTCGCCGCTCCCACCGTCCACCACGATCAGTTCGTGGCAGGGAAGACGCATGACGTTTGCCAGCGTTTGCTCGAAAACCCGCGTCTCGTTTAAAGTGGGTATGACGATCGATACATTCAAATTTCGGAATTTCCTGAAAAAAATATTCTTCCGGGGTGATGCGAAAACGGCAGTTTTTGTTTTAAACCTCATGGTTCGGGTCCGTCAATGGCAAATTTCGGCAAGGTCCTTAATGGATACTCCGGGAGCATACGATCTGCCTGCGATACGTTCGTTCCCGGTCGCAGGCTTCATGGAAGGCGGGGATGGGCTGTGAAAATCCTGGTTGGGCCGAAGGGAGGGCGAAATTTTCTCCTCCCTTGCTTCGGGATTGTTTAAAATGAAATCTTAACCCGAAACCCATGGGTTCGGTTAACGATCACTGTTAAGAGAAAGCGATGCTGGCGCATTTTATCGATTCAAAGGCGTTTCAATGCGGGTATTTCAGGGACCGGGAGTCCTTGTTTGAGGAATACCTGTTGGAGGATATCTCGGAGATCGAATTCGAGTACCTTCTCGCCCACGGCATGCGGCATTTTGGAGACTATTTTTTTCGTCCGCGTTGCCGGAATTGCGCGCTCTGCATCCCCATCCGGTTACGTGTGGAACGGTTCCAGACGAACCGAAGTCAGCGCCGGGCCTTGAAAGCGGGGAAGGCGTTAACGGTTCGTGTGGGCGAACCGCGTTATTCCGCGGAAAAGTTTCATATTTATCTGGAACACAAAAATCGTTTCCAGCCGCTCAAGGATGACGTGGAGGATGAGCAAAATTTCCGGCTCTCCTTTTATGTCAACATGCCCTTCGGGCTGGAATTCGAGTATTACCTGGACGGGAAACTGGTGGGGGCGGCCCTGGCCGATCGCACGAAGAATACGTTTTCGGCGATCTACACGTTTTATCGGCTGACCGACCCGCAGATCAGCCTGGGAACATTCAGCATTCTCCAGCAAATCGAGTTCTGCCGCCGCAAAGACGTAAAGTATTTTTACCTGGGGTATTATATTCCCGGCAACCCTTCCCTCATGTACAAGGCCAATTTCAGGCCCAACGAGGTTTATTTCGATAACCAATGGCGTCCGTTCCACAACGCCCGGGGAGATCGCCTGATCCCCGACGAACACCTGGCCTGGAAAAACACCGAATTTCTCGTCAAGGCCCTGCCGCGTTCGAGTTAAGCGTTTCCTCAAATCACATCGAAAAATACCAGGTAAAGCCAGATTACCAGCAGGACATTAAAGATCACTCCCACGTGGAACACTACGTTGAAGAACCGGTGGTAAGTGTACTTGTAGGTTTCCTCGTTCTCGTTGGAATCGTCCTGGGGGGCTTGGGGTGGGGTTGTCATGATCGTTTCCCGGGAGTCAATCCATGACCAGGGTTTTCAAGCGGGCGCTCAGCTCCGAATTCCGGAATTCCTTTCTCACCGGCCGCTCGATCAGGTTCAGGCTCATGTAGAGCCGCTCCAGATTCCCAAAGTTTTCAGATTTCATAAGGGCCTGCCCGCCATCGTCCCGGATCTCGTTGCGCCAGATGCTGAGGACCTTGATCGATTTGCTGTGCGGGGATTTGGCGATGGCGGCGATACCCGCGTTGCCGATCTTGTTGGAGCAGAGGTACAGCTTTTCCAGACCGGCCAGATTTTGGCTTTCCGCAATCGCTCGGGCTCCCCGGTCTCCCAACCCGGTACTGTCGAGATGCAGGTTTTTGAGCGAGGCCAGGCGGGAATGCCGGGCCAGCGCTTCGGCGCCTTCGGGGCCGAGAGGGTTGCTGTCCAGAAACAGGGTTTCGAGTTTTTGAAGATGGGAGGATTCCGCCAGCGCCCGGGCTCCTTCCGGGCCGATGTGGTTGGCTTCCAGCATCAGGCAGATCACGTTCCGGAAGGCCTCCGATTGCGCCAGAGCCCGCGCGCCCAAATCCCCGATTCGATTATGGTTCAGGTAAACCTGCTGAAGGTTGCTGAAAACCTTCGCCTCGCCCAGGGCCTGCATCGCGTCGTCTCCAAGACGGTTGTTGCTCAGAAACAGATTTTCCACCCCGCGAAGCTCTTCACATTCGCCCAGCGCCTTCAGACTTTCCACCGGCAGGTTCTGATTTTCCAGATCGAGGGTTTTCCCTTTATCCACGAGTTGCCGGGAAACCAGGGATTCAATCATCGATTTGTTAACGGTTTCTTCCAAAAAGGGCCTCCAGATCCAAACGATTTGCTCCAGATCGATGTTAACAATGTATAGGATTTCGGGACAAAGATCAATTTCCCCTCGATCCGGGCGGCATTGGTTTAAAATAGATGTCATGAGTGCCCGTCCGTTCCCGTTGGCCGGATTCGGGTGGTGGCCGGGCTCTAAATCGGGTATAAAAGTTCAACTGTTTGAGGTAAGGGTTTAGCCGCTTCCTTATCCATGAAAGGTTTGTGTATGATCATTGGGGTACCCAGGGAAATCAAGGAAGATGAATACCGGGTGGCCATGACCCCCGCGGGGGTTCATGAGCTGAAGAATCATGCTCACTCCGTCTTGATTGAAGAAGGGGCGGGTGTGGGAAGCGGTCTGGATGACGAGCAATACCGCAAACACGGGGCGGAGATTGTGGACCGCGAGCGGTTGTTCCGCGAAGCCGAGATGATCGTCAAGGTGAAGGAACCTCTTCCTTCGGAGTACGATCTCTTGAAAGAGGGGCAGATTCTTTACACCTATCTCCACCTCGCTCCCGCTCCCGAATTGACCCAGGCTCTCCTGAAACGGAAGATTATCGGAATCGCTTATGAAACGGTGCAATTAAAGGATGGATCCCTTCCTCTCCTGATCCCGATGAGCGAAGTGGCGGGGAGGATGTCCATCCACGAGGGGGCCAAATACCTGGAGCGGGAAAATGGGGGGCGGGGAATTCTCCTCGGTGGGGTTCCCGGGGTCGATCCCGGGCACATTGTGATTCTCGGCGGGGGAATTGTTGGGTCCAATGCCGCCAAGATGGCCATCGGGACGGGGGCTTCGGTGACGCTCCTGGACGTGAACCTGGAACGGCTCCGCTACCTGGACGATCTCTACCGCGGCCGATTGAGGACCATCATGTCGAACCGGGTGAATATTATCGATTCGCTGGAATGGGCCGACCTGGTCGTCGGCGCGGTTCTCATCCCCGGCGCCCGTTCCCCCAAGTTGATTACCCGCGACATGCTTTCTTATATGCGGCCCGGTTCGGTAATCGTCGATGTGGGAATCGACCAGGGCGGGGTCCTGGAGACGTCCCGTCCTACCACCCATAGCGATCCCATTTTCGAAGTGGATGGAGTCGTTCATTATTGTGTGGCCAACATGCCGGGAGCCGTGGCCCGCACGTCCACGTTTGCCCTGACCAACGCCACGCTTCCCTACGCCCTGGCCCTGGCGGATAAAGGTTACAAGAGAGCATTTCGAGAGGACGCGGCGTTATTGAAAGGTCTCAATCTTTACAAAGATCTGGTAACCCATCCCGCCGTTGCGGAAGCCCTGAATATGGAATATTCTCCCCCGGAAAAAATTTTATTATGAGGAAGGGGGCTCCTCCGGGGCGTCTTTCGGATCGATTTTCAAGAGGTTCACCATCACCCGGAGATGTCAATTCCCCGGGGAAATAGAAAAAATTAACGATCCTTATGTCTTCGTCCAGCTTCGTTCATCTTCATCTTCATACGTTTTACAGCCTGCTGGATTCTTCGCTCCGGCATGACGCGCTCTTCAAGCGAGCGGTGGAGTACAAGATGCCCGCCATCGCCATGACGGACCACGGCAACCTGTTCGGTGCGGTCGAATTTTACAACGGAGCCCGAAGCCACGGGCTGAAACCCATCATCGGGTGCGAGGTGTATGTGGCTCCCGAGAGCCGCCATGATAAAACCTCCAAGCACGACCTGCGGGATGCCTCCTACCATCTTATCCTGCTCGCGGAGAACGAGAAGGGATACAAAAACCTTCTTCAACTGGTGACCCGGGGATACCTGGAAGGCTTTTATTACAAGCCGCGCATAGACAAGGACCTGCTGGCCAACCATGCGGAAGGATTGATTGCCCTGAGTTCCTGCGGACGGGGAGAGATTGCCTCCAACCTGTATCGGGAAAACATCCCCCGCGCGATGAAAATCGCCGATCAATACAAAGAGATCATGGGGGCCGGCAATTTCTTTCTGGAGCTTCAATATCACCAATTGGAACACCAGGAAAAAATCAACGCCGAGTTGATCCAGATCGGCGAAAAACTGGATATCCCCGTCGTCGCAACCAACAACTGCCATTACCTGGACCGGAAGGATTACCGCGCCCACCAGATCCTGTTGTGCCTTCAAACCGGGAAAACCATCAGCGATCCGTATCGCATGCGGTATGACACGGATGAATACTACTTCAAGTCTCCCGAAGAGATGATGGCCATTTTCCGCCACGTTCCCGAAGCGATCGAGAATACCCTCAAAATCGCGGAACGGTGTGACCTGCGCCTCGATTTCGACAAGATCAACCTGCCCGAGTACCCGGTGCCGGAAAGTTACACGCTATCGACCTACCTGGAGGAACGCGCGCGGGAAGGGTTGAAAGAACGCCTTGAAGCGCTGGAATGTTACGGCCGGAAGCTGAATCCCGAGGTCTATTGGGCTCGTTTGGAAGAGGAATTGAAAATCATCGAGCGGATGGGATACCCCGGCTATTTTCTGATCGTGTGGGATTTCATCCACCATGCGCGCGAGCAGAAAATACCCGTCGGACCGGGCCGCGGTTCCGCCGCGGGAAGCCTCGTGGCCTATTCATTGAAGATTACGGATATCGATCCCCTCCAGTACGGTCTGATGTTTGAGCGGTTTTTGAATCCGGAGCGGGTGAGCATGCCGGATATCGATATCGACTTCTGCATGGAAGGCCGGAACGAGATCATCAAGTACGTGACCCAAAGGTATGGGGGCAACGAGAACGTGACCCAGATCATCACCTTTGGAAGTATGAACGCGAAAGGGGTGCTTCGCGATGTCGGCCGGGTCCTCGACATGTCCTACGGTGATGTGGACAAGATCGCCAAGTTGGTTCCCAACCGGTTAAACGTGACGTTGAGCGATGCCTTCAAAGAAGAATCCCGGTTCAAGGAAATGCGGAAGGATAATGAAAAGGTGGCGGAACTGCTCGACATCGCGACCAATCTCGAAGGGCTTCCCCGGCATTGTTCGACCCATGCGGCGGGGGTCGTCATTTCCTCTCGCCCCTTGACGAATTTTCTTCCCCTCTACAAGGGGAGCAATGATGAAGTGGTCACCCAGTTTTCCATGGGTAGCGTGGAAAAACTGGGTCTTTTGAAGATGGACTTCCTGGGCCTTCGCACACTCACGGTCATCGACAATGCCCTGAAGCTCATCGAGGAATCGGAAGGGAACCAACTGAATATCAATGCGATTCCACTTAATGATCCGAAAACCTACGAATTGTTAAGCCAGGGAAAAACGCTGGGGGTGTTCCAGCTTGAAAGTGGCGGCATGCGGGATCTTTTAAAGAAAATGAAGCCCGACTGTTTTGAGGACATCATCGCTCTATTGGCCCTGTATCGGCCGGGACCTCTGGAAAGTGGCATGGTCGACGATTATGTGCGGCGCAAACACGGCAAACAGGAAGAAAAATATGAATTGCCCCAGCTCCGCGACGTCCTCAAGGAAACCCACGGGGTCATTCTCTATCAGGAACAGGTGATGAAAATCGCCAGCGTTCTGGCCGGTTACAGTCTGGGTGAGGCCGACCTGCTCCGGCGGGCCATGGGAAAGAAAAAGCCGGAGGAAATGGCCGCGCAAAGGAAACGCTTCCTCGATGGAACCGAGGAAAAGAAGATTCCCAAAAACAAGGCGGAAAAGATTTTCGATTTGATGGAAAAATTTGCGGGATACGGATTCAATAAATCCCACAGCGCGGCCTACGCGATGGTTTCGTACCAGACCGCCTACCTCAAGGCGTATTATCCACTCCAGTTTTTCGGCGCGCTGATCACCAGCGATATGGATAACACCGACAAGGTGATCCGGTATATCAACGATTGCCGGGAAATGGATATCCCGGTCCGCCCGCCGGACGTGAACGAGAGCACCCGGAGTTTTTCGATCAGCAAAGGGCAATTGCTGTTCGGCTTGGGCGCCATTAAAAATGTCGGGTCCGCCGCGATCGAATCCATCATCGAGATCCGTAACCGGTTGGGTAAATTTTCCTCCCTGGATGAGTTCTGCGAAAACGTGGATTTACGTCAGGTGAACAAGAGGGTCCTTGAAAGCCTGATCAAAAGCGGGGCATGCGATTCCCTGGGGCAAAGCCGGGCGGGGATGATGAACGATCTCCCTCGGGCGACGGAGCAGGGGCAGGCCCGGCAACGGGATCGCCTGTTGGGTCAGGGGAGCTTGTTCGACCTGATGGCGGAAGGGGAGGCGGGAAATCGCGAACCGGCTCGGGAAATGCAGGAGTGGGATTACCAGATCCGGTTGAAATATGAAAAGGAAGCCATCGGTTTTTATATCACCGGTCACCCGTTGAAGGAGTTTGCAAGGGATATTTCGTGGTTTACCGATGCCAATTCGGCGACGCTGGGAGACCATGCGAATCAGGAAGTGTGCCTGGTCGGGGTGCCCGTCAAGGTGATCTCCAAGTCCACGCGGCAGGGAAACAAGATGGGAATCGTTACCCTGGAGGACCTGCAGGGGACCGTGGAGGTGATTCTTTGGCCGGAAATTTATGCGCAGGCCGAAACGGTTCTGCTCGAAGAGGGGCCCCTGCTTATCAAAGGCAAGGTGGATGCCGATGG
>PCWF01000106.1 GCA_002796165.1 Nitrospinae bacterium CG11_big_fil_rev_8_21_14_0_20_56_8 | reverse complement strand
GACTACCAGATCCAGCACGGAATCGCCCAGAAACTCGAAACGCTCGTTATGCTTGAGAGCCCCGTTTTTTTCGTTGGTGTAGGACTTATGGGTGAGCGCCTTGTTCAGAAGCTTGAGATCGGCAAAGGTGTACCCCATCGCCTTCTGCAGGATGTCCAGTTCTTGGATTCGCTCTTTAGACGGCATCCCATTCCCACTACCCATCAGTTGATGAGATGTTTGAAAACCAGAACTCCATTGGTGCCGCCAAACCCGAAGGAATTGGACATGGCGGCGCGGATTTTTTTCTCGCGTGACTGGTTGGGAACGTAATCGAGATCACATTCCGGATCCGGGGTGGTGTAATTGATGGTCGGGGGCAATATTCCCCGGGATAAGGCCAGGAGGACATAAATGGCCTCGACCCCTCCCGCCGCACCCAGAAGATGACCGGTCATGGACTTCGTGGAACTCACCGCCAAGCGATACGCATGATCTTTAAATACGGTTTTTATGGCCATGGTCTCGGTCGCATCGGCGGCGGTGGAGGTTCCATGCGCATTGATATAATCGATGTCTTCAGGATTCATGCCCGCACTATGGAGGGCCCGGGCCATGCACCGCGCGGCGCCTTCACCATTCGGCGCAGTAGCGGTGATATGGTAGGCATCGCCGTTGAGGGCATACCCGACCAGTTCACCATAAATTCGCGCTCCCCGTTTTTTGGCGGACTCCAATTCCTCAAGGATAACCACCCCGCACCCCTCGCCGATCACAAATCCGTCCCTGTCCTTATCGAAAGGGCGGCTGGCGGACTTGGGATCGTCGTTGCGCGTCGAAAGGGCTTTTGAGGCATGGAACCCCCCCACGCAGAGCGGGGTGATAACGGATTCGGTTCCTCCGGCGATCATCATGTCGGCCTCCCCATCGCGAATCAACCGCCCCGCTTCGCCAATACTATGCGTTCCCGTGGCGCAGGCAGTCACAACGCAGGTGTTGGGCCCTTTGGCGCCGAAAAGAATGGAAACCTGGCCCGAAGCCAGGTTGGCGATCAGCATGGGAATGAAAAAGGGGGTGATTTTTCTGACCCCTCGTTCTTTTAATACGTCGTGATATTTCTCGATGGCGGGCAATCCCCCCAATCCGACCCCGACTTGAACTCCAACGCGGACCGCATTTTCCTCGTTGATGGTAAAACCGGAGTCGTCCAAAGCCATTCGACTGCAGGCCACGGCATAGTGAATAAACCGGTCCATTTTCTTGACCTCTTTATGGTCAATATACTGTTCCGGATCGAAGCCCTTGACCTCTCCCGCAATTTTAACGGGGAAATCGGACGAATCGAACTTGGTGATGTAATCGACACCGGATTTGCCTTGGCAGACCGCTGTCCAGTTTTCATCGAGACCGATGCCAAGAGGGGAAATGATCCCCATCCCGGTGACCACAACACGTCTCGTCATTGATTATCCTTGACTGATAAAATCATTCAGTTGGCGGTGTGACTCATAATGTAATCGATCGCGTGCTGGACGGTGGAAATTTTCTCCGCGTCCTCATCGGGAATCTCGATGTCGAACTCCTCCTCCAGGGCCATGACAAGCTCTACGGTATCCAGGGAATCGGCACCCAGATCATCAATGAAGGAGGCGCCAGGCGTAACCTGCTTCTCGTCCACTCCCAACTGGTCCACGATGATTTCCTTAACTTTATCTTCAACCGACATAATTTTGAGACTCCTTTAAAGTGTCACATTAACATGCCACCATTAATATTAATGACTTGACCGGTAATATAACTGGCCCGATCGGAAACAAGAAATGCAACACAATCGGCGATGTCCCTGGGCAAGCCCAGCCGGCCCAGGGGAATCTGTTCAATCAATTTTTCCCGAACCTTTTCGTCCAACACCCGCGTCATTTCCGTATCGATAAATCCAGGTGCAACGGCATTGACGGTCACCGACCGGCCCGCCAGTTCGCGCGCCATGGTTTTGGTCAAGCCGATCAACCCCGCCTTGGAAGCGGAATAATTGGCCTGGCCGGCGTTACCCATCACTCCCACGATAGAGGCGATGTTGACGATGGATCCCCGTCTCTGCTTGATCATCTGCTTGGAAGCCTGTTGCCCGCACAAGAAACATCCCTTCAGATTAATGGAAATAACGCGGTCCCAATCCTCTTCCTTCATGCGGATCAACAGTCCATCCCGGGTAATGCCCGCATTGTTCACCAGGATGTCGAGCGGTTTGTGTTCCTTGGCCACCCCCTCAAATACTTTTTGCACTTCCTCGGCATCGGCCACGTTCAACCGCACGGGAGAAGCCTGCCACCCCTTGTCGCGAAGAGCCTGAGCGGATTGTTTGGCCCCATCTTCATTGATATCGGCAACCACCACGTGAGCGCCGCGGCTGGCCAGGTCCTCGCTGATGGCAAGGCCGATGCCCTGTGCGCCCCCGGTCACGAGGGCCAATCGATCTTTTAGCTCCATCCGAAATCCTTTGGGTTTATCCCTTCCCTTTGAGGGCGGTTACGGTTTTATTCAAGGACTCGCAATCGAATACCTGATGACATTCCATTTCTTTATTGAACCGGCGAATCAGGCCCGACAGCACTCTTCCGGGTCCCAGCTCCACAACGGTCCGGATACCCTGATCCACAATCCATTGCATGGTTTCCGTCCATCGAACCGGGGAACACACCTGACGCCTCAACGCTTCTCTTGCATCGCTTCCGAGCGAAATGGGTTTTGCATCGACATTGGTGATTACGGGAAAGGTCAGGTTCTGGAATTCAGTTTGTTGTAATTCTTTATATAATTTGATCTCGGCCGGTTTCATCAAGGGACAATGGAACGGCGCGCTGACGGGCAGGATCACGGTCTTTTTCGCCCCCAGTTCCCAGGCTTGTTCGGAGGCCTTTTCGACAGCCTCCTTGTGCCCGGAAATGACGATTTGTTCTGGACTGTTCAGGTTAGCGGGTTGGACGAGACAATCTGGAGTGGAAACCGATTCGCAGAGCTTGCCGACGGCATCCGGGGAGAGCCCGATCACAGCCGCCATCGCCCCTACTCCGACCGGAACGGCCTCCTGCATGAATCGCCCGCGAAGTTGGACCAAACGCACCGCATCCAAGAACCGAAGCGAACCCGCGGCTACCAATGCCGAGTATTCACCCAAGCTATGCCCCGCTGCAAGTACGGAATCTATACCACTTTCCCTCAGCATTTTCAAGGCTATTGTACTGTGGAGGAGGATGGCCGGCTGGGTGTTTTCGGTCAGGTTCAACCTCTCTTCCGGGCCATTAAAACAAAGGCTTGACATGTCCAATCCGAGCACTTCGGAGGCTTGTTCGAAATGCTCGCGGGCCTCGGGCAGGGCCTCATAAAACTCCTTTCCCATCCCGACCGTCTGGGCACCCTGCCCGGGGAAAACGAATGCGATTTTCACCATCGAATCACCGTCGCTCCCCACGTCAACCCCGCACCCACCACCATGAGCAGGACCACGCTTCCTTTCCGGATTCGCCCTGCCTCCCGCGCTTCGTGAAGGGCAATGGGAATGGAGGCCGCCGAGGTGTTTCCATACTTGTGGATATTCATGAAAATTTTATCCGGGGCAATGGCCAAACGCTCGGCAACGGCGTTGATGATCCTTTGGTTGGCCTGATGGGGCACCACGAGGTCCACATCGGCCGGTGTCAATCCATTCGTTTCCAATGCTTGAAGGGCCACCTCCGTCATTCGTTTCACGGCGACCTTGAAGGTGGCGTTGCCTTCCATCTTGATGAAATAATTACCCGCGTCTATGGCCTCATGGGAGATGGAGGTTCGCCCGATCCCGCCGGGAACGGTGATGAGATCGGAAAGGGTTCCATCGGAATAGATATGCGAGGAAAGCACGCCCACCGGTTCCCGGGATTCGACGCGGGAAACCACAACCGCCCCGGCTCCATCTCCAAACAGGATGCAGGTCGACCGGTCTTTCCAATCCACGATTCGGGAGTTGACTTCGCTCCCGATGACCAGGACGCGCTGGTAACGTCCGGATTTGATGAACTGCTCCGCCGTGGACAGGGCAAAAACGAATCCTGAACAAACGGCGCTGATATCAAACGCCGCCGCCTTCTGGGCGCCGATTTCCCGTTGAACGAAACAGGCCGTTGCGGGAAACAGAATGTCGGGGGTCGAGGTCGCAACGATCACAAGGTCGATCTCGCCCGGCTTTCGTCCGGCTTGTTCCAGGGCAAAACGGGCGGCCCGGGCTCCGAGGACCGAAGCGCATTCGTCTTTGGCCGCGATTCGCCGTTCCTGGATTCCGGTCCGGGTCCGAATCCATTCGTCGCTGGTATCCAACGTTTTTTCGAGGTCGAAATTGGTGACGACTCTCTGGGGAAGAAAGCAACCGGTACCCTCCACCACCGCGCGCAAATTGGAATGGGAACTCATATTGGAATCAGAAAATCAGTTGTCCTGGGGAGGAACATCCTTGGGTTTCATCTGGGGAGCGGATTTATGGTTGTGGTCATCCGGTTGAAGGTCAGAGCCAAAAGCGATATTCTTGATTTGTTTCCAAAGGCTGGTTTCCACATCGGCAAGGTTGGATTCAATGTCATTCTGTATATGTTCATTGATCTTTTTTTCAATCAGTTCCTCAGCGCGCTTGATGGCGTTTTTGATGGCTTTGGGCGAGGAACTTCCGTGGGCGATAATCACCGCTCCGTTGATCCCGAGAAGGGGCGCCCCACCGGTCTCGGAATAGTCTACCTTCTTTTTAAACATTTGCATTTGCGGTTTCAAAAATAAATATCCCAGCTTGCTGAGAAGAGTGTTGTTAAACATCATCTTAAGGTTTGCGCCGATCATCTCGGCGAGGCTTTCGCTGATCTTGAGGGCCACGTTTCCGGTAAACCCGTCGCAAACGACCACATCGGCATTGCCGCGATACACTTCCTTCCCCTCAATATTGCCGATGAAATTGATATGGCTCCTTTTGAGCATCTGGAATACTTCCTTGGTGATCTCATTTCCCTTTCCGTCTTCCTCGCCAATACTGAGGAGCCCCACTCCCGGCGCTTCCTTGCCCAGGATGTACTTGGCAAAAACATGGCCCATGATGCCAAACTGGAATAATTGGTTGGGTTTGCAGTCCACGTTGGCACCCGCATCCAGCAAAATGGAGACTCCCTTGAGGGTCGGGAGCTGAATGGTGATGGCGGGCCGGTCCACCCCCTTGAGGGGACGCAGAATCAGGGTGGAATAGGCCAGGACCGCCCCGGTATTGCCGGCGCTCACAAAGGCATCGGCTTCGCCCTGCTTGACCAGGTCAAGCCCGACCTTCATGGAGGATTTCTTTTTAGTGCGAACGGCCTTGGCGGGAACGTCGTGCATCTCGACCACTTCTTCGGCATGCACCACTTCGATGGGGAGCCCTTTCGCCCCGAGCTTATCCAACAGGGAATTCAACTCGTGGGAGATCCCGACGAGGAGGATTTGGGTGCCCGCTTCCCGGGCGGCCAGCACCGCGCCCTCCACAATGGCTTCGGGAGCGTGGTCTCCACCCATGGCATCAACGGCAATTTTCATATTCGGCCCGCGCTCCTTCTCAAGCTGAAACGGCCTGGTATCGAGGCATGGACGAAATTATTTTCATATCCGGGGTGATCCGCGGGGGCAAATCGGAATTCAGTTCCGGCTGAACCGGCATGATCTTCCTTCCGACATTAGATTCTTTGTCAAACAAGAGGATAAAAACGGAACGGGGTCAAACCGCCTCCACTTCCATGATCTCCTTTTCCTTGTAGAACCCACAGTGCGGACAGACGTGATGAGGACGTTTCATCTCATGGCATTGCGGACATTCGCTGAACGACGGGAGACTTAACCGGTCGTGAGACCTTCTTTGTCCCTGGCGGGACCGGGACGTGCGTTTCTTTGGTACGGGCATCGGTTTCCTCTTACTTGAGTTTATCCTTAATAGATTTTAAAATTTCCAGCCTGGGATCTCCTGCAGGCTCGGAATGACATTGGCACGTCTGCTCATTCAGGTTGATCCCGCAACGGGGACACAACCCCGCACAATCTTTTCGGCAAACGTAAACTGCCGGCAGGGCTAACAATATTGTATCCCTTACCGGGGACGTGATGTCAATCCGTTCGCCCTCGAAATATTCGGTATCGATATCGGCATCGTGCAACTCCATCTCATGTCCGAAAACGCCGGCTTTCTCACGGGGCATGAATTGGGCAGACACGCGAGCCTTGACGGTGAAGGGGAACATCACCAGGCACCGGGTGCATTGCACTTCCAATCGGGTTTTCACCTCGGCGTTCAAATAAATTTCGTGATGGATCCGCCGAAGGATCCCCCCTACCGAAACGTCATCGATCAGCTTGCAGTCGGGTTCTTCAATATCGAAGTGCTTCTTGTTTTCCCGCACTTCAAAGCTGACCCCCTCTTCAGGGATTTCATTGATGTCGAAAACCATGCCCGAAAATGTTGAGTTGAATTTGAAACTCTTTGTAAAACCAGAAGATGGAATTCTCAGGCAGGAATAAGTGGGTCGATGGTAGCCTTATTTCCCCAGCCAGTCAAGAGAATTATAGCACAAATCCCGGCGCGAAAATCATCATGCCCGGGGATGAAAACGGTCATGCATTTCCCGCATGCGTTCGCGCATGATATGGGTATAAATTTGCGTGGTCGAGATGTCCGAGTGACCCAGCATCATCTGCACGGACCGCAGGTCGGCTCCCCGTTCAAGGAGATGGGTGGCAAAGGCGTGCCGCAGGGTGTGGGGAGATACGGCGCGATTAATCCCCGCCCGCCGGACATAACTCTTCAGAATTTTCCAGAACCCCTGGCGCGTCATGGGCCTGCCCCGCCGGGTGAGAAACAACTCTGCCGCAGAATGGCGCTTGAGCAATACCGGGCGCGCGGATTGAATATACCGCTCCACCGCCTCCCGCGCCAGGTCGCCCAAGGGCACGACGCGTTCCTTGGATCCTTTGCCCATGGACCGCAGAAATCCTGCCCGCATGTCGAAATCGGAAAATTTGAGGCCAACCAACTCGGAAACGCGCAATCCGGTAGCATAGAGCACTTCCAGCATGGCCTGATCGCGAATCCCCTGCGGGGTGTCGGGTTTGGCCAGGGACATCAGGGTTTCCACTTCATTAACGGACAACACTTCGGGAAGTTTCCGCCACGACCGGGGAGATTCAAGGATCTCCATCTGATTGTCTTTGAGGTGGTTTTCGTTAACCAGGAACCGGAAAAAGGTTTTGAGGGACGACAGGTTCCGGGATACGGTGGCCGGGGACAGGCCCGACCCGCGGAGCTCGAGAAGGTAGGCGCGCAGATCGGCCAAGCCCAACTCATTCAGGTCCCTTCCCTTCAAGGCGCGGAAAAATCGCTCCACATCCCTTCGATAGTTCTCCACCGTATGGGGGGAACAACGCTTCTCAATGGAAAGAAATTGAATGTATTCGCGAATTAAATGTTCCATATTGGAAATTAATGTTATAATAAACAATTAGTTGTAGGCAAGGAGAAAATCTGTTTCCCGGCAGGGCCGGACCGTGTCCTCTCTCCCCTCCTCGACACGGCGGGCAGGGTAAAATTATTAATTTGGGTTATTCTGGGTAACTGGTTATAATGAGGGTTTTTACCCTCCCCCTACCAGCAGGGTTTCCGACTAATCTTTATAAAATAAAGCGACAGAACACAAACTATGAAAAAAGAGTACGTTCGAAATATAGGTATCATCGCCCACGTTGACCATGGCAAAACTTCGCTTGTGGACTGTCTGCTTCGGCAAAGCGGAATGTTTCGCGCCAGCGAGATTTCCGGTTCCTGCATCCTCGACAGCAACGACCTGGAGCGGGAGCGGGGCATCACCATTTTTTCCAAGAACGCCTCGATTCGCTATCTCGATTACAAAATCAATATCGTGGACACGCCGGGCCACGCGGATTTCGGCGGGGAAGTGGAGCGCATTCTGAAACTGGTCAACGGCGTACTGCTGGTGGTGGACGCCGCCGAAGGTCCCATGCCGCAGACGCGGTTCGTATTGAAAAAATCCCTGGCCATCGGTCTCAACCCCATTGTGGTGATCAATAAAATCGACCGCAAGGGGGCGGATCCCAATCGTGCGCTGGACCAGGTGTTCGATCTGTTCGTCAATCTGGGTGCCACCGACGAACAACTGGATTTCCCCACCCTTTATACCTCGGCCAAACTGGGTTTCTGCCGAACCCTGCCGGACGGCCCCGACCAGGACATGCGTCCCCTTCTCGATGTCATCATCGACAAGGTCCAACCGCATGGGGGAAATGTGGACGAGCCCTTCCAGATGCTGGTGTCCTCGATCGACTACAGCGATTACATGGGACGCATCGCCATCGGCAAAATCCAGCGCGGACAATTGACGGCCAAAACACCGCTCACCCTGATTCGACGGTCCGGCGACATGATCCCCTTCAAACCCACGCAACTCCTCACGTTCGAAGGATTGAACCGCGCGGAGACGGAGCTGGCCGAGGCGGGCGACATCGTGGCCATCGCCGGGATGAAGGACGTGGATATCGGCGAAACCATCACCGACAGCGCGAAACCGGAGCCGCTTCCCGTCATCGAGATCGACGCGCCCACGCTGTCCATCAACTTCATCACCAACACGTCCCCCTTTGCGGGCCGGGAAGGGAAATTCGTCACCTCCCGCCAACTGCGCGACCGCCTTTTCAAGGAGGTCAAGAGCAATGTGGCGCTGAAGGTGGAAGAAACCGGCAACGGTGACACGTTCAGGGTTTCCGGACGCGGTGAATTGCACCTGTCCATCCTCATCGAGACCATGCGCCGCGAAGGATATGAGTTTGCCTGCTCGCGTCCCGAAGTGGTTCTCAAGTATGAAAACGGCGCTGTTTTCGAGCCGGAGGAATTCGTCATCCTGGACGTGGATGAAGCGTTCATGGGCGGGGTCATGGAGGAGATGGGACGGAGAAAAGGTCATCTCAAAAACATGCTTCCCCTGGGGCAGGGTTCCACCCGCCTGGAATACGTGATCCCCACGCGCGGCCTGTTTGGCTTTCGCTCGCAGTATCTGACGCTCACCAAGGGCACCGGAGTGGTGAACCACTGCTTCCATAATTACATTCCGCATTGCGGGGAAATCGCCCGCCGATCGACGGGGGTCCTGATCAGCATGGACCAGGGCAAAACCACCTCGTATTCTCTCAATAATCTCCAGGAGCGCGGCATGCTCTTCCTCGGACCCGGAGAGGAAGTCTATCAGGGGATGATCGTTGGAGAAAACAGCAAGGACAACGATCTCGTGGTCAACAGTTGCAGGGAAAAGAAACTGACCAACGTGCGGGCGGCCGGGTCGGATGAGAACATCATCCTCACGCCCCCGCGCCAGATGAGCCTGGAACAGGTGCTGACGTACATCAACGAGGATGAGCTGGCCGAGATCACCCCGAAAAGTCTTCGCCTGAGGAAAAAACACCTGGACGAGAACGAGCGCAAGCGAATGGCCCGGGCACAGAAAGTAGCCTGAAACCGAGCCGGTCCGCCGGAGCATTTTGCGTGAAAATCGCTGGGCATTTCATTTGCCCCTGTGCGCAAAATGAGCTAGAATCTGCCAACTTCACGGACAGATAACGTTCAGAATTCATCCAGGAAAACATGGAACGCACAACTTTGGTTCAGCACATCCGCCAGGAAGAGCGAACAGTTCCTGGAGCCACCGGCGAATTCGCCAACCTGATGAATGAAATCATGGTGGCCGCCAAGATCATCTCCAACGAGGTGAACCGGGCCGGGATCGGTGAGGATATCCTGGGACTGACCGGCGAAACCAACGTCCACGGCGAAAAGGTCCAGAAGCTCGACGAGTTCGCCAACAACACCTTCACCACCATCATTCGCCGTTCGGGCTCGGTCTGCGCCATCACCTCCGAAGAATTCGAAGACCCCGTCCTTATCTCCCCCAATGAAGGCATCGGCAAATATATTTTCATGATGGATCCCCTGGACGGATCCTCCAACATCGATGTCAACGTGAGCATTGGGACCATCTTTTCCATCTATCGTAAAAAAAGCAAGGGTCAGGGCGTGACGAATGAGGATCTTTTGCAACGCGCCGATCAGCAGGTGGCGGCGGGTTACATCATCTACGGTTCCAGCACCATGTTCGTCTATACCGCCGGCCGCGGGGTATTTGGCTTTACCCTCGACCCCTCCCTGGGTGAGTTTTTTCTTTCCCACCGGGATATCAAGATTCCCCATCGCGGAAATGTTTACAGCGTCAACGAGGGAAATACTTCCGATTGGGATGAAAACCAGAAACGGCTGGTTGAATATTTGAAAACCCCGGATACCGACCCCGAACGGCCCTACCGTCTCCGGTATATTGGGACGCTGGTGGCGGATGCCCACCGCACCCTGCTCAAGGGGGGAATCTTCATGTATCCGCGTGACCGGCATAGTCCGATGGGGAAATTGAGATTCTCCTATGAAGCGGCCCCGATGGCCCTGATCTTCGAAAGCGCGGGAGGCCGCGCCTCCACGGGAGACAAACGGATCCTCGACATGACTCCCACCGATATCCACCAATGTGTTCCCCTTTTTCTGGGCAGTCAGATGGACATCGAAATTGCGGAAAAATTTCTTTCCCACGCGGAATCCTGCCCGTAACATCGCGGAGCCAGGCGAATTCCCGGGATATTTACGAACACCCTCGGCGCTTCAGCCGGTGTTGATCCTCTCCAACCACAATGAAAATTCAAAGTATTCGCGGCGTCAAAGACATTCTTCCCGGTGAAGTGGAAAAATGGCAATGGGTGGAACAGATTGCCGCGCAGGTATTTCACCGATACGGATTCAAGGAGATCCGGGTCCCGATCTTCGAAAAAACCGGTCTGTTCGCACGCGGCATCGGGGAAACCACCGACATCGTCGAAAAGGAGATGTACACTTTCACCGACCGCGGTGGAGAGCAGATCACCCTGCGGCCCGAAGGTACGGCATCGGTCGTGCGCAGTTACGTCGAGCATAAGTTGTACAATCCGCCCGGCGTGGTCAAGCTCTACTATGCGGGCCCCATGTTTCGTTACGAGCGGCCGCAGGCGGGACGGTTCCGGCAGTTTTACCAGATCGGCGTCGAGGCCATGGGCTCGGGCAACCCGATGATCGACGCGGAAGTGATGCTCATGCTGATGGAATTTTTCAGCCGTCTGGGACTGATGGGGCTGGAACTGCAAATCAACAGCCTGGGGTGCCCTGCCTGCCGGCCGGGGTACCGGGAGATTTTGAAAGACCGGATCCGCGAACGGTTGTCCAGTCTTTGCCCGAACTGCAACGCCCGCTACGAGCGCAATCCTCTGCGCATTCTCGACTGCAAGACGCCCCAATGCGTGGAAATCGCCCGTGACCTCCCGAAAACCAAAGACCACCTGTGCGAAACCTGCCGATCCAATTTTGCAGAGGTCCAGTCGTTTCTCGATATGAGCCCGTTCGCGTGGTCCATCAACCCCCTGCTGGTGCGCGGACTGGATTATTATTCGCGCACCACGTTCGAGGTGAAATCGGAAAAACTGGGCGCGCAGGACGCCATCTGCGGCGGCGGACGCTACGACTCGCTCGTGGAGGAATTTGACGGTCCCCCGACTCCCTGTTTCGGATTCGCCCTGGGAATGGAACGGCTGATTTCCATCATCCCCTTCGAGGGCCCGTCGACGGTGAACCGCAAACCCGACCTCTTCGTGGTCAGCCTCGGTCCGGAAGCCCGGAAAACCGGGTTCCAACTGGTTCAGACCCTGCGAAGCAAGGGGATGGCCGTCGAACGGGATTACGAGGAAGGAAGCATGAAAAGTCAGATGCGCAAGGCCAACAAATCCGACGCCCGTTTTGTTCTCATCCTCGGCGAAAACGAAATCCGGGAAAACAAATACCTGCTCAAAAACATGCAGGACGGAAACCAGACGGAAATCCATGCCACCGAAGCGGGACTTGAATCCCTGTTCACCCTCCTGGGATCGGGGGAGACTCCATAAGGATTAAAGGATTCATTGACCGGATCGGAGGGACATGATATGGTGTCGGCAAACATTATCAAAAACTTCGTTACGCCATGTCCAGTAAAGAGTTACAGGTTCTCGAAGATTATATTCAGCAGAACAATCTCAAGATAACCCGGCAACGCCGTGCGGTTCTCAACGCCTTTTTGGAATGTGAAAAACACGTCAGCGCGGAAGAGCTCTACCGCATCGTGACCCAGAAGGATCCCAAAATCGGGCTGGCCACGGTGTACCGGACCCTGAGTCTTCTCACCCACAGCCAACTGGCTTCGGAACTGGATTTTGGCGACGGCCAGAAACGCTACGAACACCGGTACATGCACAGCCATCACGATCACATGATCTGTACCGAGTGCGGCAAGATCATCGAGTTCAACCATCCCCTCATCGAAAAATTCCAGGAAGAAGTGGCGTCCCGCAACGGGTTCACCATCACCTCGCATAAGCTGGACATCTTCGGGCTCTGCTCGGAGTGCCGCTGAAACGCCCAAAAACCCTCTCCGGCTTTAAAATTCAAACAGGATAAGTCTGAATTTAACGATTTGAGTCTCAGGATTTCGGGATGGAAACAGGTAGAAGGAGCGAAGGGTACATTCTCCGGAGGTTTTAGGTTCCAGGGATATGAGGCCCCGCCGGCTTGGGAAAAATCAGGTGGCGCTCTTGGGCGGGACGGGCGCAGGAGGAGTTGCTTTGGGGTTCAAGGACCGGGCACACCGGAAGCCGATGTAATTGAACACTTCGTTCATGGTTTGCCCGTAAGTGGTGACTTTCGGGAACACGCGGTTCTTGGGATGGAGCCAGGTGCGGTTGGTCGCCCGCAACGCCCCGGCAGAGGAATCGAACGATCCGCCCCGGACCACCTTGAACTCCCCTTGTGCCGGGCCTTGGGGATTCTCTTTTTCGCGCACCTGATAAAGAGCCTCCCACCAGTCATTGGTCCATTCCCACACGTTACCCATCATGTCGTACAACCCATATTGGTTGATCTTTTTCTGCCCCACGGGATGCGTGGTCCCTCCGGAGTTGTCCATGTACCAGGCGTAATTGTCATCCATCATATTGCCCCAGTAATACCGGGTCTGGACCCCTCCCGAAGCGGCGTATTCCCATTCCGCCTCGGTGGGCAGACGGCAATTGCCTGCGGATTTCTTAACGAACCGTTCGACATCATAAAAATTGACCTGCTCGACCGGGCGGTTGGGATCGATGAATTTCGATGGGTTGAATCCCATCACCTTCTCCCAGCGGGCTTGAGTCACCTCGGTTTTGTCGATAAAGAAATCATCCACGCAAACTTCGTGTTCGGGCCGCTCATCCTCCTGGGCAAAATTGTTGCCCATGACAAAACATCCGCCGGGAATGAATTGCATCCCCTCCGGCGCCGCTTTGGCTTTTTTCTCCTGCTCGGGAGTCAACTGAACGGGAATGACTTCGTGGGGAAGGCCGACTCCCTCCCCGGACACAGAAGCGGTTTCTTCCTCGGCGGACGTGGGGACCTCGACTTGAGGCTCGGACTTATCGCCTTGGGAACAGGCTCCCAGAATAACCAGAAGTATATTTAAAATAAGGAGTTTATTAAAATTCATGCGGATTGAATCGTGGCAAACCAAAGGGAAAATACTAACATTTAACCGCCGGATTACAACAAAAATGTAACTTTTCCCCGTTTCAGTTTCGAAACCCGAGGAAAAACCTCAAACTTTTGATTAAACTGCCGATAAATGTAAAAACACTTTGGATCCCTGAACCCGTGAATCGTCTGGGCCACGCCATTCTGGAAATGCGAATATTCTACCAAAAAATAAAGCGAGGCGCGCTAGCCTTCCTTTGCCTTTCTCTTGTCGTTCCTTCCTGGGGATGTTCCACCCTGGAAAAAACCTATCAAAGCACGCGGGAACTTCTTTCGGCTACGGAAAAATCGGTGAAGGTGCGCCTGACTCCATCGCTGGAGGACCTTGAATTCGCCCGCAACCAGTTTAAGCTGAACAAGTATGAAGTGGCGGAATATTACCTGAAGAAAACCATCATGGAATATCCGGCTAATGCAACCGCCGTCGAACTTCTTCCCTGGACTTATTTTTACGGAAAGCGTTACGACAAGGCGCTGGTGGCTTTCCAACGCGCCCATAGTTTTTCCCGAAAATCGGTGGATCCGTTGGTCGGCATGGCCTGGACCTATTTTGCCCTCAAACAGTACGAACTTGCCGTGGAAACCTTCGACCGGGCGGAAGCGTTGGCGGGACCCAACTCCTGGCACATTCGCAAGGGAAAAGGATTCTGCCACCTTGCCCTCGGCCTGATTACAAAAGCCCGAAGCGAATTTCAAAAGATATACAACCCGCGCCAGACGGACGAAGTTTTCGAAATCTGGCAACGCTGGCACATCGACGATCTCGACCCGAGGGTCAATCTCGTGTCGTTCCGGCCGAACGAGGTTTCCCTGTTCGCCCTCCCCGTGGAGCATCCCCGATATCCCGGAACCCTCATGGGACTTGCTCCTCTTGAGCCAAAGGAAGATCTGGAAAAAGCCTGGGAATATTACCGGACCGGTTCATTCACCAAGGCTCTCAAACTGTTCGAATCCATGGATTTGAATCTGGAACACTCTCCGGACGCCACGAACGGTTTGGCTTGGAGCTATCTCCAGAACCGCCAGGTGCGAAAGGCGGAAGAATTGTTCGAAAAAATACTGCGGAGTTATCCCACCTTCCCCGGGGCCAGGACGGGAATGAGGGAAGTGATGGATTTCAAGAAAAAGCAGGCCGAATACGCCAATTACTATTATGAAATGGGGAAAGACGCGATTGCCCAAGATGAGTTTCAAAAGTTGACCCGGGAATTCCCGCGCTGGCCGCATCCCCAGGTGCAACTGGCCCGGCTCGATCTCAAAAGGGACGCGTTCGACGCCGCCCGTTCCAAGTTTCAGAAGGCGCTGGATCTGGAACCGGATAACGAGGCCGCGGTCAACGGATTGGAACAAATTCGCAAAGTCAGGGAAGCGGCACTCTATGAGGCCGACCTCCACTTGAAAAAGGCGGACTACAAGACGGCCACCCAGGTTTACCTGGACTATATCGAAGAACGGGGCGCCGGGGCCTCGCTGGACCGGCCCCTGGCTTCGGCCTACAAAGGACTGGGATGGACTCTGTACCACAAGCATCAATACGGTCTTGCGGCCGCCAAGTTCCTGCGTGCCATGGAATTCGATGAATACCGCCTGGAATCGGCCCGGGGGGTGGGACTCTCCTATTTCAATCTGGAGGATTACAAAACCGCCGCCCAATACCTCAAAATTTTCTACGCGGCCCATCCGGAAAACCAGGAGGTCGCCTACAAACTGGACCGAAGCATTCAGAAAAGCTGGCCCGCCCGGGAAGCCATGGAGTATTTCGAGCGCAACCTCAAGGATTACCCCCTCCGCGCCTCGATCTACATGGGGATGGGGTGGATCCATTACGGGTTGAAAAATCCCGACCTGGCGGTGGAGTACTTCGTAAAATCCATTTCACTCGATCCGGAATTTGCCATGACCCTGGATTTCCAGGACCTCCTGCGGCAGGAGCGGTTCGGCTGGCAGGTGTACAACCGCTTTGGATGGGCTTACTATCACCTGGGCCGGCACGACCGTTCGATCGAAATGTTCAACATCGCCCTGGAGCGCCAACCCAACAAATCAAACGCCCGTTTGGGCCTGGCATATAATTACTACCGGCTGGGAGATTACAAGGAGGCCACCCGCTACCTCCAACAGGTGCTGGCTTTGAATCCCGAGCCCGTCCCCATCGTGGAAAAAATCGCGGGCACCAGCGCCATCGCCCCCTTCGAGATGGAAACCACCGCCCGCACGAAGCTGGGCCGGGCTTACCTGTTGCAGGGAAATTATCCGGAAGCCATCGCCCTGTTCACCCAGGAACTCGAACGCACCCTCGATCAAGCGGACGCGCAAGACGGCCTGGCCTGGGCTTACCTGAAACTCAATCGTCTGACGGAAGCCCGGACAGCATTCATGAAATCGATTCGTCTTGAGCCCCTTAACAACTTATCCCATAAGGGTTTAGCTTTGGTCAAGCAATTGATCGCGGCGCAAAAAATCCGCAAACGGGGCGCCCTGCCTCTGGCTCAAACCGCCCTGCCCGACCTTCCCTCGTCAAGGCCCACGGCAACCCCGCGCTAATATTCCACGTGAAATCAATACTTTTCATTTGACAACGGGCGGGATATTGTTACAATAGATCCCTCAGATCCCATTGATAAAGAAAGCTATACGGACGCTAGTGCATTTGGGGAGGGAGGGAGACCTTCTCTTTTTTCACGTGGTGTGAAAAGTCATGGAGTTGAATCGTCAGCTCCATGACCCCAACGTCCTCCAGATTTGCCCGAAAAGGCAATACTAAAACCTCCGGTCATCCTTTCGCCCGGCATCCCCTCCCCGCCCCTCCATTTCATTCGTTGCGGTTGGCGATCACGTTGTATTCGGTAAACTCGACGGATTCCACACATTCGGGATAAATGACGCTGGTGAATTTCTGCGCTCCGGGGGAATTGCGGTGGAGCAATAACGCCGCCTCGTTTTCGAAGATCAGGATATTCATGATGCGGGTGGGATCGGATATTTCCTGGAGGGAAAAATAAACCTGGGTCCGCGGCTCGTGCGCGCGAATGTATTCGACAAACTCGCATATAGCTTCCCGGCATTTTTCCACGGAACCACGCCGGACGCGGAACCGGGCCGTCATATAAATGGGCATGGGCCTCCGCCCTCCATCATTTGGCCCGGCCGACCAGGCGCTGGTGCATGGTCTTGAGCGTTTCCACCACGGAGGGATCGGCCAAAGTCGAAATGTCCCCCAGTTGCTCAGCCTCATCGGCCGCAATTTTGCGCAGAATGCGGCGCATGATCTTTCCGGAACGCGTCTTGGGAAGTCCCTTGGTGAAATGGATGACATCGGGCGCGGCGATGGGCCCAATCTCCTTGCGCACAAACTGCACCAGTTCCTTACGCAAGTCTTCGTCGGGCTCCCGCCCGTCCATGAGAATCACGTATGCGTAAATCCCCTGCCCCTTGATGTCGTGGGGAAACCCAACCACGGCGGCCTCGGCCACCGCTTCGTGAAGCACCAGAGCCGACTCGACCTCGGCGGTGCCCATGCGGTGACCGGAAACGTTGATCACGTCGTCCACCCGGCCGGTGATCCAGTAATACCCGTCCTTATCCCGACTGCACCCATCCCCGGTGAAGTAATAGCCGGGATACATCTTGAAATAGGTTTCCTCAAAACGTGAATGGTCGCCGAAAACGGTGCGCATCTGTCCCGGCCAGGGTTCGGCGATCGCCAGGACGCCGGTCACCCCATTGCCTTCCAGCACTTTCCCCGTCTCCGCCTCGATCACCGCGGGAATGACGCCGAAAAAAGGAAAGGTGGCGGAGCCCGGCTTTGCCGGGGTACACCCGGGAAGCGGGGTGATCAGAATCCCTCCGGTTTCGGTCTGCCACCAGGTATCGACGATGGGGCACCGGCCCCGTCCCACATGCTTGTGGTACCACCGCCAGGCTTCCGGATTGATGGGTTCCCCCACCGATCCCAGGATTTTAAGGGATGAAAGATCGTATCGGGCGGGAATGTCGTCTCCGTGCGCCATCAGGGCGCGGATGGCCGTAGGAGCGGTATAGAACTGGGTGACTTTATGTTTGTCGACGACTTCCCAAAACCGTCCCGCATCGGGATAGGTGGGGATGCCTTCGAACATGAGCGAGGTCGCCCCGTTGGCCAGCGGCCCGTAAACAATGTAAGAATGGCCCGTCACCCAGCCTATGTCGGCCGTACACCACCAGATGTCCCCATCGTGATAATCGAAGATATATTTATGGGTAAGGGCGGTAAAAACCATGTAGCCCCCGACGTTATGCTGGGCTCCCTTGGGTTTGCCGGTGGAACCGGAGGTATACAGAATGAATAGCGGATCTTCGGCATCCATTTGTTCCGGTTCACATTGGGCAGAGGCATCCTGCATTTCATCGTGCCACCAATGGTCCCGGCCGTTCTGCATGGGGGTGGGGGTTTTATCCCCGACGCGGCGGGCTACGATGCAGGTCTTCACCTCGATGCCGTGTTTTTTGGCCATATCCATGGCCTCGTCGGCATTCGGCTTGAGCGGCACCGCTTTATTTCCCCGATACGATCCGTCGGTCGTAACGAGGGCCGTACAGGCAGAATCAACGATGCGTTCAGAAAGGGAAGTGGCGGAAAAACCGCCGAACACTATGGAATGTACGGCCCCGATGCGAGCGCACGCCAGCATGGCGATGGCCAGTTCAGGCACCATAGGCATATATATGGATACCCGATCCCCCTTTTTAATCCCGTGTTTCCTGAGGACATTGGCGAATTTGCACACCTCGCCATGCAACTCCCGGTAAGTGAACGCTTTGGATTCTCCGGGCTCGTTGCCCTCCCAGAGGATGGCCGTCTGACTCCCCCGGCTTTCCAGATGGCGGTCCAGGCAATTCACCGTGATATTCGTCTTTCCTCCGCGAAACCACTCGATATGAATTTCCCCGTTTCGGACGTTGTAATTAAAGTCCCGGACCTTGGACCATTTCCGGTACCAGGTGAACGATTCAGCCTGTTCGGCCCAGAACCCATCGGGATCGTCGATGGAGCGCCGATACAAAGTACGATATTCATCCATGCTTTTGATCCAGGCCCCCTGAGCAATGACCGCGGGGGGATGGTACAATTCCTGTTCTGACATTTATAATCCTCCTTCAATCGGCTTGAAGTTGAGCGATTTCTTCAGGTTTCAGCGTGCGGACCGCGCGGGCGGATTCCGACAATGTCCACAAACCATCCGGTTGGGTGAGTTGTCCATCCCTGAGGTTGAGAACCCAGGTACGGAATCGTCCATCGACAAGCCGGGCGATCATTGAGAATCCCCCCCCTTCGTGGAAGACGGGGCTGATGTGGATGTCTTTCGCGAACTGGTCCTTACACACCAGGGCTTCATCGTACAAGGTCTGCATTTCGGCTTGCGTCGGCAGGCGCCAGTCGTCGAATCCGGCAAACCGTTTTTCATTGAGCCCCCGAACGTAGTCGGCGGAATCCGGATAATTGACCCATTTTTTAAGATCGTTCATCGAATCCGTTCGGCACCACATCAATTTAGTTTGAGTATCCATGACGGTTTCGGGATTCCTGGAAACAAACCTTTCGGTGACACCCATGACTTATGGCTCTCTTTCTCGAATTCAAAGATGGTGTTGGGGACCAGTCCCGCCCGGGACCGTTCAATATAACATCCCCACCCCTCAAATTGAAGAACACTTAGCTTGAAAATGCTCCCACACGGGACGAATGTAGGGTAAAATGCCTGACATATAATTTTCCCGAATCCCCCTTCCCTTTCCGGCCCAAGGCCCGCCGGGAGGCAGGATACGTCACCCAATCGCCCATTTATGCCATTGCCCACCCCCGCGCAGGTTCTTTTGACTCACCTGGATTGGTCCATTCAACACATGCAGGATTCCCTCAACCGGCCGAGAACGGATTATTACCGCAATGCGGCGCTTCAGAGGTTTCGCTTCACCTTTGATCTGGCGGTCAAGACCATCGCGGCACTGGGAGGGGAAACGGGGGAAACCTGCCCGTCTCCGGCGGAATGTTTTTCCCTCGCCGAACGGAGGGGCTGGTCGGAAGACTGCAAGGACCTCCTGTCCTCTTTTGAAAAGCTCACCACTTTGCCCCTGACCCAAAACGCCGAAGAAATTTACGCGCGACTGACCGTCTATCACCAGTTTTTTCGCCGTCTCCATGCAAACCTGGACCGGGCCATCCGCTCCTTACCGTCCCAAAGTAATTCGGTTTAGCTTTTTAAGTTGGCTTTCAGGTCTTCAAAGGCCATCCTGCGATGGGAGATGGAATTTTTCTCCTCCGCATTCATTTCCGCGAAGGTCCGGTCGTGTCCGTCGGGAATAAAGATCACGTCCCAGCCAAATCCCCGATCACCGCGGGGGGCATCGGCGACGGAACCGTAAACTTCCCCTTTCCCCACGACGAGACGGGTTCCGTCGAAAATCGCGGCATAACATAGCGCTTTCGCCTCCCGCCGATTGAAGGAGGATAGCATTTGCAACATCCCCTCGTTGCCCACGGTGGATTCGAACCATTTGACCAGGGCGCCGGGAAGGCCGTTCCAGGCGGTAAAGATCAACCCCGAGTCCTCGACCAGAACGGGGCTCTTGAGAACATCGTAGGCTTCCCGAACTTTTTCCCGCACCAAGTGTTCGACATCGTGCGTCTGAATCTCATGTAAACCCTGGACATTCACCTGGGTGAGCCGAATTCCAAGAATCTGGCTCGCTTCACGGACTTTGTTTGAATTTCCGGTCACAAATTTGATCTTTTCAAACAGGAGATTTGAGTTCATGGAGTTTTTATGTTATGAGTTTATTCTTTCAAGGATTTACACGGTGCCTTTCATAAGGGATTATATCCGTTAGAGGCACCATCCGGTTACAGGCTCCTTGCAGGAAGCCCCCTGCAAACCGCCGATTTCGCGGCTCCGACATATCCTGAATCATCATAGGCGCCTCCAATAATTCATGATATTGCAATTTACCCGCTGATTCTTAATGTAAGAGAGCGCATGCATGGCTTTCGTTGATTCCTAGAGAACCCCAAATGTTTCATTTCAATTATTACTCGCGGTTTCTGCCGGCTTTCGCACTTCTCCTGTTCTGCACCGCGTGCACCCACATCTTCGAAACCGACGCCGACGTACAGGCGCGCAAGGCCCTGCATGACTTGGCGCACATCCAGGAACAGTTTTTCAAGGAAAACGGACGCTATGCCCAGAACCTGGTCGAGATCGCCAAACACAATTTAAAGTACCACAGCGGAGTGGTTTACCTGGAGATTGAATCTGCGGGAAAAGATGGATACCGGGCGGTCGCCCTCCCCGCCGAGTCGACCACCGCGCGGGTGTTCGCCTTCGACACGGCGAAGGGTGGATTTTACGAAATGGATGAAGAAGAGGTGTCGTCTTACGTTCTGGGTGCGCTCAACTTCATTCGCGGGGAGTTGGGGAAGAAAAATGTGAACGACCTGATTTCCTGCTTTTTCCTGGGGATTTTGCTGGTGTTCGGCTTCCGATTCTGGTCCCGGTTCCAGGATCCCCAGTTTCACCCGGCGTTTTGGGCTTACTTCGCCAGCATGATTCCTATGGGATGGTCCCTGGCGGTGCTCAATTACCTCGAACCGGACATCGTTCTGAGCGGGACCATTACCGGCATGAACCTGATTTCGGCGATCCTCTCTCTTGGCGGTCTCGCGTTTGTTATCCGCTGGTTGTCCCGGCACCAGCAGGCGCTCCCCTCACCCCTTATCGGTCTTGCGTCCTGCTCCCTCACCCTTTATCTCATCGGTGGGACGGTGATGGTGTACGTGTTCAATAAATTCTACCTGTGAGGAAACCGTTAAACCAGATGCACCTTCACCACGTGCCGGGTGGGGAAGGCCGGGTCGGCATCGGGCCGCGCGCGCAGAGTGAACATCATGCCGTCGGCGGTGTTCCGGGGAAGGATGAATTTAATGGGGCCTTCGGTGGTATCAAGCGTCATCACCTTCCCGCTGGCGATTTTTTCAGGGGGAATTTTCAATTCGTAATATAATTCCCTCTCTCCGGTCACCGGCTCAGCCGTGGGGAGAACGCGCAGGGTCAGAACGAAATCCCCGCGGCGGTCGCGCAACGGACTGTTTTCACCCTCCCCGGGCAGACGCAGGGTCATGCGGTTCCAGCTTCCGGGAGGGATCGTGACGTTGAAAGTTCGCCTCCCCTTTTTGACTTTCACCGTGCCCCCTTTGAGGGCGGTTTTCGTGTCGAGGGTGACCTCGTGATAGACGTTCAAAAGAAAGAACCGCCGTTCGCATTCGACCGCGATTTCCCTCAGCCTCGCAAGGGCCTGGCGCATGATCGGATTCATTTCCACCCGGTCCAGAAAGCTTGACCCAAATTGGGGGGCCGGGGAGTCAGGCTGGGAATCGACTTTATTTTCGAAGCGGTTGTCCACCGATTCAAGACGGCTATTCCGGTGCGCCGACTGAAGCCTCTGGAATGCCAGGTTGATTTCCTTGAACCTCGCTTCACACCCGGGGTCGCCCCCGTTCCGGTCGGGATGATACTGCTTTGCCAGCGAATGATAGGACTTTTTTATCGCCGCCCAGTTCACCCCTTGCGCTACATTCAAGATTTTGTAACACTCAGGAAAATCCATCACGCACGTTTTAGTCATAATCTGTGCCCAAGCTCTGAATAATGAAAAAAATTAAGTGGTTCATCGTCCTGTAAACCGTTCCCGGTGCTTGCGAATCCCCGGCCGAAAAAATGCCGACCCCAAAGAAATTGTATCGCTAAAGAAATTTCAATTAGTTATATTAATGAGGCCCGGTATCAAAGGCGATTTCCGTCCCGCCAATCCAGGCGCCCGGCCTTGCCCGGTGGAGCGGGGCATCGTACAATCGCTGGGATAGAGCCCCGGATCGTCGGCCCCAGGCAAGCGGTCGGATTTATTCCGGAGATCCCTGGATCGAACGCAGAAATCCTTTGAGGAACCGGCCCTTAGCCGTCATCTTTCTGAAATGGTTTGATTATATTACCCTTTCCGTTCAAAAAAGAAAATGGATAATTTGATTGGGACCTCCATGCCCCGGCTCAGGGACTTTTTTTCCCAATTCGGTGAAAAACCTTACCGCGTGGGACAGGTGCTCAACTGGGTTTATCATTACGGGGTTCGCGACATCGACGCCATGAACAATTTGTCGAAGGTCATGCGGTCGCGGTTGCGGGAGCATTTTTATATCGGCCTGCCGCAGATTCGGGAACGAACCCCTTCCCGCGACGGGTCCATCAAGTACCTTCTGGAGATGGAAGACGGCGCTCGCGTCGAGAGCGTTTGGATGCCTTCGGGTCCGCGTAAAACCCTATGCGTTTCCACCCAGGTGGGATGCCGCATCAATTGCTCCTTTTGCATGACCGCCACGATGGGCCTGAAACGAAACCTGACGGCGGGAGAAATTATCGGCCAAACCCTCGCCATAAACGAGGACCTCAAAGAGGAGGACCGGGTGACCAACGTTGTTCTCATGGGCATGGGCGAGCCGCTGGACAACTACGACAACCTGGTCGAAGCGCTCAAGCTCATGATCTCCCCCGAAGGAATGCGAATTTCACAGCGAAAGGTCACCGTATCCACTTCCGGGCTGGTGGACAAGATCCGTAAATTCCAGGAGGAAAACCTGCACGTCAATCTGGCAATTTCACTCAACGCGACCGACAACGAAACCCGGAACCGGCTGATCCCCATCAACCGCAAATACCCGATCGAAGCGCTGATGGACTGCCTCCGCGAATACCGGCTTAAACCGCAACGGCGGCTCACGTTCGAGTATATTCTGTTGAAGGGAATCAACGACAGCGATGAGGACGCCCGCAGACTGGCCCGATTGCTGGAGGGTTTTGCGTGCAAGATTAACCTGATTCCCTTCAACCCCTTTGAACCTTCCGAATTCGAGCCTCCGGAGGAAAAACGGGTGTTGGAATTTCAGAATTTTTTGATCGCAAAAAACTTTTCCACCTTTGTGCGGAAAAACCGGGGAGCCGATATCCTGGGTGCTTGCGGCCAGTTGGCCGCTCAACCGCTTTCCTGCACCACCCCCTGAACTTGTTCCCAACCTCCGACCCATGAACACCGATTTCAAAACGAACGAACCCGTCGAGCTTTCCATCGTGATCCCCCTTTATAACGAACGGGAAAACCTGGTTCCGCTGGAAGAGTCCCTGAGCACCCATCTGCCCCCGTTGAACCGGACTTACGAGATCATTTTCGTGGACGACGGAAGTCAGGATGGAAGCCACATGATCGTACGCACCCTGCAGAAAACCAATCCGCATATCCGGCTTATCCGGTTTGGCCATAATCATGGTCAAACGGCCGGGTTCGCGGCCGGGTTCAAGGCGGCGAGGGGAAAGATCATCATCACCATGGACGCCGACCTGCAGAACAGTCCCGAGGATATCCCCCGGCTTCTGGAAAAGATGGCCGAGTACGATGTCGTCTGCGGCTGGCGGCACAAGCGAAACGATCCCTGGATCAAGCTCGTATCCTCCAGAATCGCCAACGCCGTCCGCAACAAGCTGAGCAATGAAACCATTGCCGACACCGGTTGCTCGCTCAAAGCCTTTCGGCGGGAGCGCTTTGACAATGTCAAACTCTACAAGGGCATGCACCGCTTCTTCCCGACCCTGATGAAAATGGAAGGGTTCCGGGTGACGCAGGTGAAGGTGGGGCATTATCCCCGCGTGCACGGTTATTCGAAATACAACATACGCAACCGCCTTTTCTCATCGTTAAAAGACTTGCTGGCCATCCGATGGATGAAACAGAGGCAGATCAAATATGACATCGTGGAGGAGGATCAATAGATGACTACGACCTACTGGATCATCATCGGTTTTGTCGGTCAGGCCTTTTTTTTCACGCGGTTTATGATCCAATGGATTGTATCGGAACGGCGGGGGGAAAGCACCATTCCCACGGCGTTCTGGTACTGCAGTATCGGGGGGAGCATGATCCTGTTGTTATATGCCATACACCGGGAGGACCCCGTGTTTATCCTGGGTCAAAGCCTGGGCATCGTGATCTACGTCCGCAATCTGATCCTGATCGACCGCAAGAGAAAATCCCTGGCCGGGACGGGAGTGGAAAATGATTGACTGGAAACTGCGATTCGCAGGGTTCCTTTTGATGATTCTTGGCGGCATCCTGTTTATGTTCGCCGTCCGGGATATCAACTCCGAATGGCCCCGGATATTGACCGGTCTCCTTTCTGTCTTTTGCGCCTCGTTGGGATTCGGATTTTTAATCCTCCCGCGGGATCCGGACGAGGACTCCCCAGACCCCCGATAATCCCCCGATTTCGTCCCGTCCCGAGTCTCCAAAACCCTTATTTACTGGCAGTTTTGCAGACCCTTAATTTGCTTGACTTTGAAAAAACCCTATGATATTCCTCTACTTTCTTTGGCCCAAAGCTTGGATTTTTATGGGCCGGAAAATGCAGTTTCTTATATTTTCAAGAGTTTCCCGTTTGCAACCGGATCGTGTCGCCTGAAATTCACCCCAGGTTCAAAGACCCGCGAACGGAACCGAAACGAAACCAACCTGGCCACAGGGGACGGTAATGGATCGATCAGATAACCCGAAGGATAAAACCTCAATTCCCACTTCCATTCGCGTTGCTTTTTTTGTTTTCCTCGCATACGGGCTGGTGCACCTCAATCCCGTCACAATGCCCCAGGTTCTCAATCCGTTCAACACCATCGGTCCTTCCGTCGTTTATGCTGAGGACGATGAAGATGAGGACGAGGAGGAGGAGGAGGGTGGCGATGAGGAATCGGCCGACGACGAAAAGGCCTCTGACGATGAAGACAAGGAAAAGGGAGCTGATGAGGAAGACAAGTCATACCTGACGGATATCGGCCCGGCCAAGGAACACCAGTTCAAGCCCTTCGACTTTATGGGCCTCAGCAACCGGAAAACGACCTGGGTTGCGGCCCAGCTTCATATCCTGTTCGCCTCCTTCATCCTGGGATGCCCCATGTTCGTGGTCATCATGGAGGTCATGGGTGCCCGGCGCACCCAGGGGGTCCGCAAAGCGATCATCCTGTCCAATGTCTTCCTTGCCATATTGATCGGGGTGGTCATCGGAATCACGGGCGAGATCATCGTGGGGATCCACCACGGCGTTCTGTACGGATTATGGGCGTGCTCATTTTCAGCGCTCATTATCAGTTTTCTCAATTATTTCCATAAATGCATGAACGCGAAGGTGGCATCGGTGGTGGGGGCTCTTCTGGGCACCGCGTTTGCCCTGTTCCTCATTTTCCCCTGGCACGAATTTTCACTCCAGCATTTAATCGCCCCCCTCATTCTTTCCCTTTTAAACGGATTTGTCGGCGCGGTGCTGTCCAATCTCATCATGTTCGCCCAGGCCGATTTCAAATTCGAGCGGCTGGCGCACGAGATCACCAAAGTTATCGGAATCTGTTACAGCTTCACGGCCCTTTCCGGCGGCCTGTTCCTGTTCATCATGCTGGTCGCTTACAAGGATTTCATCAGCTACCTGGTGCAATCGTTCCCCATGCTGTTCATGGTGGCCTATCCCGCCCTGTTCATCCT
>PCWF01000046.1:983-6938 GCA_002796165.1 Nitrospinae bacterium CG11_big_fil_rev_8_21_14_0_20_56_8 | reverse complement strand
TACGGAAAAACCGCCGGTACGGTTTCGGGCTCCCTGCTGTTCCGAGGCATGGCACGGGCGGCGGGAATGCAGGTGGCCGAGGTGCCCGGCGCGACGGGATTTTCGGATACCGATTTCAAAGGCAAGGTGGAGGCGGCTCTGCGGGAACTGGAGAACCGGGACGTGGTCTTCCTGCACGTCGCGGCGGGAGAGGACGTGTCGCTGAAGGGATTGATCGATGAAAAAATCCTGGTCATCGAGGACATCGACCGCGAAGTCGTCGGCCCGCTCGCGCAGGAGGTTGAGTTGCGCGGCAATGTGAAACTGCTGGTCACCTCCAACCATTTTTGTTCCGCGGTGAAGTTGAAATACGGATCGGAACCCGTCCCCTTTCTGGTGTATCCTTCCCGGAACCCGAACGGCGCGGGGAAGCGGTTCGGGGAAACCCTCGCGGGACTGGCGGCACAGCGGGTGTGGGAAGGACCTTCCATGATTTCCGAGTTTCTCAAGGACCAACTGTGATGAATCAACTGATCGTTCAAAAGTACGGGGGAACCTCGGTGGGGACCCTGGAACGGATCAAGGAAGTGGCAAAACGAATCGCCCGCCAGCGAAAGGTCGGAGTGGACCTCGTGGTGGTGGTGTCCGCCATGGCGGGCGAAACCGACAAACTCCTTAAAATGGCTTCCACGATCACCGAAAACCCCGAGCGGCGCGAGATCGACCTGCTCCTGTCTTCGGGGGAACGCATCTCCAGCGCCCTGCTCTCGATGGCCCTGCATGCGGAAGGCTGTCCCGCCATGGCGCTCACCGGACGCCAGATCGGAATGTTCACGGACAACTCGTATACCCGGGCCCGCATCAAACAGATCGACACCGCGCGGGCGAAAAAACTGCTCCAGGAAAATCACGTTCTGGTCGTCGCGGGGTTTCAGGGCATCAACGAACAGGGGGACGTAACCACCCTGGGCCGGGGCGGTTCGGACACGTCGGCGGTGGCTCTTGCCGTGGCGCTCGGCGCCGGCCAATGCGAAATTTATACCGACGTGGACGGGGTCTACACCACCGACCCCAACCTCGTTCCCGAAGCTCGGAAACTCGACACCATCTTCTACGATGAAATGCTGGAGATGGCGAGCCTGGGCGCCAAGGTCCTGCAAATTCGTTGCGTGGAATTCGCAAAAAAATATAACATGCCCCTCGTCGTGAAGTCCTCCTTCGTCGAGGACTCGCGGGGCACCCTGATCTGCAAGGAGGATCCGAACATGGAAGACCCGGTTGTCTCGGGAATCATGTGTGACAAGAACCAGGCCAAGGTCACCATCAAGGGCGTACCCGACAAGCCTGGAATCGCGGCGGACGTGTTTGGGGCTTTGGCCGATGTCGCCCTCTCGGTGGACATGATCGTCCAGAACGTGAGCGAGGAGGGGCACACGGACATCTCCTTCACCGTCACGGGAGCCGACCTCAACGAGGCCATCCAGATCACCCGCCAGGTGGCCGATGCGATCGGGGCGCGGGAAGTCTCCGCCGACAAGAACATCGCCAAAATTTCGATCGTCGGAGCGGGCATGAGAAGCCACTCGGGTGTGGCCGCCACCATGTTCCGCACCCTCTCGGCGGAAAATATCAACATCATGATGATCAGCACCTCGGAAATCAAGGTTTCCTGCATCATCCAGCAAAGTCAAAGCAAGCTCGCGGTGCAGAAACTTCACGATGCCTTCAACCTGGCCGAGGCCCCGCAGGCCGCCAAGCCCCTCTCCTCACCGAAAAAGGCAGGCGGATCCAAACGGGTGACGGGTAAGAGGCGGGCGGGGTGACCGGCGCGACCGGGCTCCCCGGATCGAACACGCGATGAGACAGATCAAAATCTACGACACCACACTCAGAGACGGCTCCCAGGCCGAGGATATCTCGTTCACCGTCGAGGATAAGATTCGCATCGCCCACAAGCTCGACGAACTGGGGGTGCACTATGTCGAGGGCGGATGGCCGGGGTCCAACCCGAAAGACATCGAGTTTTTCAACAAGGTCCGGCATTCCCGCTTTCAACATACGCGCATCGTTGCGTTCGGCGCGACGCGGCACCCGGAAAAAACGGTGGAAACGGACGAAAATCTGCAACAGCTTCTCCGTGCGGAAACCGAGGCCATCACCATTTTCGGTAAATCGTGGGATATGCACGTCCGGGAAGCCCTTTCCACAAGCCTGGACGAAAATCTTCGGATGACCTCGGAGAGCATTTCTTTCCTCAAAAAACACGTGCCCGAAGTGCTGTTCGATGCGGAGCATTTCTTCGACGGGTACAAGCAGAATCCGGAATACGCGCTCCAGGTGGTCGATGCGGCGGCGGAAGCGGGTGCGGACTGGATCGTCCTCTGCGACACCAACGGGGGATCCCTCCCCTCGGAAATCGAATCCATTTTTTCGACCGTCCGCGGGCGTGTCAAAATACCGCTGGGCATCCACACGCACAACGACTCGGAACTCGCCGTCGCCAATGCGCTGGCCGCCGTGACGGCGGGAGCCGGGCAGGTGCAGGGCACCATTAACGGATTCGGCGAGCGGTGCGGCAACGCCAACCTGATCTCCATCATCGCCAACCTCAAACTCAAGATGCAACTCGGTTGCGTGACCGAGGGGCAGTTGAAACTGCTGAAAGACGTCTCGGCGTTCGTGGACGAACTGGCCAACAAGGCACATTGGAATCACCAGCCCTACGTGGGAAAAAGCTCCTTCGCCCATAAGGGAGGGGTACACGTGAGCGCGATCCAGAAAAACCGCGAAACCTACGAGCACATCGACCCCGAAATCGTCGGCAATCACCGGCGCATCCTCATCTCCGATTTGTCCGGGAAAAGCAATATCCTGTTCAAGGCCCGGGAATACGGGTTGAACATCGACGACAACGATCCGAAAGTCCGGAAAACCCTGGAAACGCTCAAGACGTCGGAAAGCCTGGGTTACCAATATGAAGGCGCCGAGGGATCGTTCGAACTGCTGATGCGGGAGGCTATGGGCCAAAAGGAAATCTTCTTCGATTTTCTCGGGTGGCGGGTCATCGTGGAGAAACGCCGGGGAGATGAGCAACCGATCACCGAGGCCACCGTCAAGATCCGCGTCAACGGCGTACAGGAAGTCACCGCCGCGGAGGGCACCGGCCCGGTCAATGCCCTCGACCGGGCCATCAAGCAGGCGCTCGTCAAACATTATCCCGAGTTGGAGAAGGTCAACCTCTTCGACTACAAGGTGCGGATCCTCGACGAGAACAAGGGCACCCGTGCGCGCATCCGGGTGTTGATCGAGTCCGGGGACCACCACGCAAAATGGGGCACCGTGGGCGTGTCCGAAAATATCATTGAGGCCAGTTGGCAGGCGTTGATCGACAGCATCGAGTATAAACTCAATGCGCGGCCGGATGATGCGCCCGATCCCGAAGGCTGATTTTCCTTCCCCCGCTTGATCCACAGGCTCCCCCTCCTGCCCGGAAGACCGTCCCAATCCAGTACTGGCAGAACGGGCAGACCGGCGAAGCGCCGGAACAGGCGGGCCAGACTCCCCAGGGTTATCCAGCCCGCCCATAGCACTTATCCCCATTTCGTCCCTGTGGCCCTACGCCCAGTAGCCTCGGAATGACACGTTGGAGCTTTTTTAAATGTCATCCTGAGCGCCAGCGAAGGATCTGGCTGGAACGATGTTGACGCATGCCCCCTCCCGAACCGGAGCAAGATTCCTCGCCACTTCGTGACTCGGAATGACACGTTGGAGCTTTTTTAAATGTCATCCTGAGCGCCAGCGAAGGATCTGGCTGGAACGATGTTGACGCATGCCCCCTCTCCCGAACCGGAGCAAGATTCCTCGCCGCCTACTGGGCGTAGGGCCGCAGGGCCGAAACGGGACGATGGCGACGGCTGGGCAACGATAGCCTTGGGAGTTTGCCCTTGCGCCCCTACGGCGAGTAGCCGCGGAATGACAGTGCTGAAGGAAACCCCGTAGCCAGCTACGGGGAATTGCTAGTTCAAGCGTTAAAAATGTGACTTTCCTCATTTTTTTGTGGGAATTCGAAACGGTTCCTGCTATATTAAAATTAAATAGAAAGTTACTGTTAATTTTTAGGGAGCCCTGAGCCCATGGACGAAATGGACGCCATCATCGGCGAGTTTCTAACGGAGAGCTACGAGAACCTGGACAAGCTGGACCAGGAGTTGGTGTCGCTGGAGGACAACCCTGGGGACAAGACGATTTTGCCGAGCATCTTCCGGACGATTCATACGATCAAGGGGACGTGCGGATTTCTGGGGTTTTCGAAACTGGAGTCGGTGGCGCACGTGGGGGAGAGCCTGCTGTCGAAGCTGAGGGATGGGGAGCTGTCTCTGGACGCGGCGAAGACGAGCGCCCTGCTTTCGATGGTGGATGCGATCCGGCAGATTCTGGCCTGCCTGGAAAAGGACAAGAACGAGGGGGACGTGGATTACACGGCCCTGGTGAAGACGCTGACGTCGCTCCTGCAGGGGGGCGGGGGGAATCAGCCTGCGGCTCCTGCGGCGGCGGAGTCCGCGCCCGCACCGCCTGCCGAACCGGCGGCGGTGGAGGAGGGCGTGCGCAAGAAGGAAGACCGGCGCGCATCGGACGCGGTGAAGGAAGCGGAGTTTCTGAAGGAGCACGATGACCGGCGGAGCGCGACGGACCGGCGGGCGGAGAGCCGGGGGGTGGCGGACACGAGCATCCGTGTGGACGTGAACCTTCTGGACACGCTGATGAACCTGGTGGGGGAACTGGTGCTGGCGCGGAACCAGATTCTGCAGTTCGCGCCGACGGAGCGGGACACGAATTTTCTGGCGACGACGCAACATTTGAACCTGGTGACGACGGAGCTCCAGGAAGGGGTGATGAAGACGCGGATGCAACCGATCGGGAACATCTGGAGCAAGTTTCCGCGGGTGGTGCGGGACCTGGCGATCTCGTGCGGGAAGAAGGTTCGTCTGGAGATGGAGGGGAAGGAGACGGAGTTGGACAAGACGCTGATCGAGGCGATCAAGGACCCGCTGACGCACATTGTGCGCAACTCGGTGGACCACGGGATCGAGGCGCCGGAGGTGCGTGCGGAGCGGGGGAAGCCGGAGGAAGGGGTCCTGCGTCTGCGGGCGTACCACGAGGGGGGCCAGGTGAACATCGAGATCGTGGACGACGGGGGGGGAATCGACCCGGAGAGGCTGAAGCAGAAGGCGGTGTCGAAGGGGATCGTGACGGCGGACCAGGCGTCGCGGATGGGGGACCGGGAGCTGGTGAACCTGATCTTCGCGCCGGGGTTTTCGACGGCGGAGAAGGTGACGAACGTGTCGGGGCGTGGCGTGGGGATGGATGTGGTGAAGACGAATATCGAGAAGATCGGGGGGACGGTGGACATTCAGAGCCGGGTGCGGGAAGGGACGACGCTGAAGGTGAAGATTCCGCTGACCCTGGCGATCATTCCGGCCCTGGTGGTGCGGTCGGGGGGCAACCGGTATGCGATTCCGCAGGTGAACCTGCTGGAGCTGGTGCGTCTGGACGGGGAGCAGGCGAAGAAGGGGATCGAGCGGATCCAGGGGACGCCGGTGTACCGGCTCCGGGGGCGGTTACTGCCGCTGGTGTACCTGGCGGAGGAGTTGAAGGTTTCGGCGGTGGAGCGGGGGGACACGGTGAACATCGTGGTCCTGCAGGCGGACGACCGGCATTTCGGTCTGGTGGTGGAAGGGATCAGCGACACGGAGGAGATCGTGGTGAAACCGCTGGGGAAACAGTTGAAGGGGACGTCGGCGTATGCGGGGGCGACGATCATGGGAGACGGGACGGTGGCGTTGATCCTGGACGTGATGGGTCTGGCGCAGAAGGCGCGGGTGGTGTCGGAGAGCCATGCGCGCAAGCGGGCGGAGACGGGCGAAGGGGCGCACGCGGGCACCGGGGACCGGCAGACGCTGTTGATCGTGGGATTGG
>PCWF01000046.1:0-958 GCA_002796165.1 Nitrospinae bacterium CG11_big_fil_rev_8_21_14_0_20_56_8 | reverse complement strand
AGTTCACCCGGTCGGAGGTCGAGCGCTCGGGAGGCCAGGACGTGGTTCAGTACCGCAACGAAATCATGCCCCTCGTTTATGTGAACCAGGCGTTGAACGGCCAGGGGGCCGTTTCCGAATTGGAGAGGGAAACCCTGCACGCGGTGGTTTACACCCGGGACGGTAAAAGCGTGGGATTGGTGGTGGACCGGATCCAGGACATCGTTGAGGAATCGATCCAGGTCAAGCGGTCTTCGGCCCGGCGCGGAATCGTGGGAACCGTGGTGGTCCAGGGCAAGGTGACGGACCTGATGGACGTCGAAGGACTGATCCGGGAAACGGATAACCCAAATTTGGAAGGCCCTGCCACACGGGCCTTGATCGGCGAAGGAGCAGGTCATGAGTGATGAAAAACAGTTTTGTACGTTTTATCTTGACGAGAACTTTTTTGGGGTCGAGGTGGAAAAGGTTCAGGAAGTATTAAAATACCAGGAGATGACGTCGGTTCCGCTGGCGCCCAGCGTGGTGCGGGGTCTCATCAATCTCCGGGGCCAGATCATAACGGCTCTGGATTTGCGGCGGCGGTTACAAATGGACGACCGCCCGGAGGGCCAGCTTCCGATGAACGTGGTGCTCCGCACCGAAGACGGGGCGGTGAGCCTGCTGGTGGATGAGATCGGCGATGTGCTGGAAATGGCCGATGAGCGGTTTGAATCGCCTCCCGATACCATCTCCGGGGTAACACGGGATCTGGTGCGGGGGGTGTACAAGCTGGATGACCGCCTCTTGCTCATCCTGAATACGGATCGAACCATAAAACTGGACTCAACCCTCGTCTCGTCCTAGCAGGATGCTGAAAAACTCTTTCGGGTGTCATTCTGAGCCGCAATGCGGCGAAGAATCTTGCATCGAGTCAGTATGAGGCATGACCCATTTACGTTCCGGCCAGATCCTTCGACAAGCTCAGGATGACAGTTAA
>PCWF01000158.1 GCA_002796165.1 Nitrospinae bacterium CG11_big_fil_rev_8_21_14_0_20_56_8 | reverse complement strand
CTGGCGGTGGGGCGATATCAGTGCAATTAAACCGCTCAGGATGGGAACTGGCAAGATGCGATCACAACATCGGGGCGTAACGCAGTTCGATAGCGCTACGCTCTTAGGTTTGATGTCCGGTAATCGCCACTATCGGTTTTCGTCTTCGTAGTCGGCGGGGCGCTTATGAGCGATGAATTTATGGCATTCGATGCATGTTCTGCCTTCTTTGGCGGCCACCTGCATCTTCTCAGCCGAGCGCTTACGCTGCTTCGCGAAGTGCATAGCATCGTAACTATGGCAGTTTCGGCACTCGCGTGAATTGTTGGACTTCATTTCAGCCCAGACGTTCTCGGCCAATTCAAGCCGTTTGGCCTCGAACTTTTCAGGTGTATCAATCGTCCCGGCGATCTTGTGGAACAGTTCATTCGAGGCTTTGATTTTACGCACCAGCTTTGCCGACCAGTCTTTCGGCACGTGACAGTCGGAGCATATGGCACGTACGCCTGACGGGTTCTGATAATGGACGGATTGTTTGTACTCTTTGTAAACCGTGTCCCGCATCTCATGGCACGATACGCAAAAACCGAGCGTATTTGTCTGTTCCATGATCGTATTGAAGCCGCCCCAGAAAATGATCCCGGCAACACCGCCGACAACAAATATCGCGCCACGCCCGTACTTCATGCTCGGTGACATAAACCATGACCAAGCCGCCCTGAGCCATTTCATATTGTCGCCCTTTCATACTTCAAGGAAGGCTTGCCCTCCGCCGGAACCTTGACGGAGCGGCAAGCGAATTGAGTGTTATTCTTTGGGTAGCGTTTGCAGGTAAGACAGAACGTCTGCGGAGACCTCCATCGGCAAGGCGCGTAAGGCCGGCATTGCTTCGCCGGGTTGACCGTTAAGAATTTTATGCAGAATTTCCCACGGGTTATTATTCGACAGTCCGCCCAGGGCGGGCATATCTTTCGGCAGTTCACCGTTCACACCATGGCAATTCACGCACAGCGTACCGTAGTAGTTCTTACCCTTGGCCGCGTTGCCTTTCGCCTTTTTCGACGCCCGGTCGATATATACGTCCATATCAACTTGTCCCTTGGTCACGAACATGGCGATCGCATCCTTCGTTGCCGCATCCATCTTGCCGGAATAGCCGTGCACGCTATCGTTAAGCACGGCGACGACCTTGGCGGCATCGCCGCCATCGTATTTCCGCAAACCGGTAATGCCAGTCTTATAGGAGCCGGATGAATAAGCGCCGTCTTTCCCCATGTAGTCCCAACCATGGCAGGACTTGCAGCGATGGGTGGCATTCCCTTTTTTCTTGGTATTCGACCCGGGCCAGGACTTGTGCGTGTCTTTCGGCGTTGGCGCCTTGGTCACCTTGAACCATTTGTCGTAGAGCTTGCCACCGTGCGCGATCATGCCGTCGTCCGCGAACGCGACATTGGCGAGCGGCATCATCATTAGTGCCGACGCAATGGTTATGGCCGCTGTGAAAGTTTGAAGATGGCTTCCATAT
The DNA here is from genome assembly GCA_002796165.1 of Nitrospinae bacterium CG11_big_fil_rev_8_21_14_0_20_56_8. GTDB lineage: Bacteria > Nitrospinota > Nitrospinia > Nitrospinales > VA-1 > 21-14-0-20-56-8. The sequence goes on along the minus strand of PCWF01000158.1, from coordinate 4,630 downwards.
TCTCTCCGCATCCTGTCCTCCTGTCGTCTCTATGAATTTCATGAAACCTAGCCTGACGAAATGATCGAGAGAGCGGGGCCCTGCCTGGATTTGCTCACGTGCGATTTGCATCCAGAACGCTGCTCCGTCCACTCGCGCCCTGAGAACGGGCGTCAATCCCGAGTAGGTGGCTATCCTGAGGGGTTTGCCAATGCGCGACAATAAACCATGGTTGAATACTGGCTGAATAAACCAAAGGTATACCAGCCGGGTTAGCCTGACCTATATCAATGCACGCTTGCGACAAGAATGAGAATCTATCTCATCTACCGCATTCCGGCGGCAGATATGGAGGGGAGGGCTACTATGGAGGACACCAAATTACCGTTTTGCGCCAGCGACGCACACCTTAAACAAATTGCCGCTGCATTAAACAAATTGCCGCTGCATTCGCGGTCCTCGCCGTTTTTGAAGTATTGCTGATCGTCGATGTTGTATCAGAGACTTTTAATATCAAGATTCACATCTTCACGGCCAATCATACCCTTTTCGAATCGATAGCGGTTCTGGGACACGGGGCGGTTCTCGTCTTCATCGGCGTGACCTTTCGGCGGGCGTTGCAGGAAAACCGGACCTTCCGCGCCGCATCCGGGCGGGCAACCGGTGAATTCCTACAAATCATGGTGCGCCAAATGCGTGATTGGGGGCTGACCGATTCCGAACTCGAAATAGCAACGATGCTGATCAAGGGACTGACGATCAAGGAAATCGCCGAAATTCGAACGACCAAAGCGGGCACTATCAAAAGCCAATGCAACGCGGTCTATCGTAAAGCGAGCGTGAACAGCCGAAATGAGCTAGCGGCTTTCTTTATTGAAGACCTGATGAACGGTCTCGACCTTAGTGCGCCCGGCGGTGCGGTCATCTTTCGCGTATGATTTCTCAGGACCGCCGGTTGATAACGGTGGTGCGATGCGGTCAGGGAATCGACCTGTCCGTCTGTTCAGGGTCATTTGCGGACATGTTGGGCCGGTCCCGGTCTGATGATTGGAATTTGGCTCATAGAGTGTGGCAGAGTTGAAAACGCGAAAAGTGTGCCGTTCTCTTGGGCACCGAAATCGGCGGCACACAATTTTTTCCGATCTAACGGCTTGTTTTCCCGGAGGCATTTCAGTACAAGGTGAGCCGAATGTGTGCCTTCGCGGCCCACATCCTTTAAAAATCGTGTATTTTGAGCGGTTTAAAGGGCGCGTAGCTCAGCGGGAGAGCACCTCGTTGACATCGAGGGGGTCACTGGTTCAATCCCAGTCGTGCCCACCATGAAAAACCCAGGCCAAAAGCCTGGGTTTTTGTTTGGGCTTGTGCCGGCGAAACACAGCCAAACCTAGACTTGGGTCCTGCCGGCGATATCTTCATTCCAGATATCCGGGTGCTCTTCAATAAACCGGCCCATAAGCGCTTTGCAGTTTTCGTCATCCAGCAAAACGACCTCAACGCCGTGCGCGCGGAGAAACGCCATATTGCCGGGGAAGTTGACATCTTCGCCAATGACAACACGCGGAATGCCAAACTGAAGTATGGTGCCGCTGCACATCATGCAGGGGCTGAGCGTCGTATACAGGGAGACCCCCTTGTAGTCCGCGCGCCGGCCGGCTTGGCGCAGGCAATCCATTTCGCCGTGCGCCGTCGGGTCGCCCTGTTGCACGCGTCTGTTGTGGCCGGTGGCGATGACGGCCCCATCCTCCACCATGACGGCACCAATCGGCAGGCCGCCTTCGTCGTATGATTTCTGTGCCTGCTGCAAGGCGAGGTCCATCATCTGCTGGTCAAATCGAGTGCTCATAATCTTGTCCCCTTTGTCCTGGTGCCGGGATCACGTGCGTGCTTGAATTGATCCCAGAGCGCAGCGGTCGCCATCAATGGCTGGAATGGGCCGGCTTTTCTTCTTTTTCTTTTTTCTTATCTTCCCGGACGACCTCGATGCAGCCTGTGATACTGGAAAAGGGTAGCTTGGAAATTGCACCGCCGCCAAGACCGCGGGCACCTTTAATGACCAGAACGTCGACAATGGGCTTGTCGGTAACGGCCTTGTTCATGACGCGTATCAGGCGTGCATCAATCGTTCTCTGTTCTTCGGTCTTATCCAGGCGAAAAATGCGTGCCGTTATTTTTTCGGGATCAAACAAATAACTGAGTGTGAGCGGATGCCGCGACCATTCAACCACCAGCGCATCGTTCACGCGTGGCGTGAGTTTGCAGAACGGGTGGACATCATCAAATGACTTTAACGTGACAATCAGCGTTACCGGTGATTTTACCGTCGACAGGCTTTTCGCGCTACGTCTGATGGGGGCGAGCATGGCCTGTAACTGCACATAGGACTCACCAATCCGTTTTTCACCCGTCATGAAGCCTTCACGACGCTTATAGCCATGACCGTTTTCGGCAAAGGATGACTGGCAGGCGCCAAAGGTGGCGACCATGCATAAAACGATGGGGCGGAGTAACTTCCATCTATTCACGTTCGTAGTGCTTTCTATAGGTAGGCTTTGTCGGTGGGCGGCAGATTTCAGCTGCGATGCGCCTTTCTTAAGTACCTGTCAGTAGATTCGCAACCTAATTGGTCTGATCAGTATTTGCCGGCTCCGTGGGGCGCGTGTTGAGGTTTCTGGTCCTTTTCCGGCGTATTCGCGGATAAATAGATTTTGATGCGGAACGGTTTGCCGGCACAGCCTCGTATTGTCGTCTGTGCATTGATCGTTAAGATGGCACAATTGAGCGTGCGGCAAGGGCTTGGCCATGCACATAAAATGAGGGGTCTGGCGTTGCATGAACGAGCGTCCTGGGCAGACAAGCGATAAGAGTGACCTTCAACTGGCCGTCCGGCAAATAGTCGACCAGCTGCGTCGAGCCGATGAGGGTGACCGCCTGGCACCGATTGAAATCGAGACCGCCGACGAGACGGTCCACGCACTGGGTGCATTGATCAATACAGCCCTTGGACGTGCCTATAGTGCCGCAGACCATCTTGAAGACGTCAACAGGGAGCTTGACCAGATCATCCGTGAGCGCACGGCCGAACTGGAGTACGCCCGAGCGTTGGCGGAGTCGGGCAATGCGGCAAAGAATAACTTTTTAGCGCAAATGAGCCACGAATTGAGGACCCCCCTGAATTCGATCATCGGCTTTGCACAGCTCATGATTGACAGCCGCAAGGAGGTTCTGAGTGAACGTCAGAGAAAACAGGCCCGGTATATTCTTCAGGGCGGGCGTCATTTGCTCGGATTGATCAACGATGTTCTGGATCTCTCGAAGATCGAAAGCGGCAGACTGGATTTGCAAATTGAAGCGATTGATGCCGGGGAGATCATCCTGGAAAGCCTGCAGATGATTTCACCGCTGATCGACAGTTATGGCATTCGTTTTGAAAATCGTATTGAAGACGATACCATTCTGCCCTGGGTTCAGTGCGACCCGTTGCGGGTCAAACAATGCCTGATCAACCTTCTCAACAACGCCATCAAATACAATAAACCTGAAGGCGGCGTTTGGGTTGATGTGCATAATTACGATAACAAGCGGCTCCGTTTTATCGTCGGCGATAACGGCATTGGCATCCCGTCGAACAAGCAACATGAATTGTTTCGTCCGTTTTCACGCCTTGGCCGCGAAGACTCCGGGATTGAAGGTTCCGGTGTCGGGCTGGCACTGACGCGTCTGCTTGTCGACAGCATGAATGGCGCACTGGATTTTCTCAGCATCGAAGGTCAAGGGTCGCAATTCTGGTTTGATCTGCCGATTGCCGAGAAACCGTTGGTCATTGCGGAAAAGAAGTACGCGGCGCTTTACGAAGGCACAAGCCGCCCGCAAGGTCTGGTTTTGTATATTGAGGATATGCCGTCGAATATTTCCCTGATGCGCGACATCTTGAGTGAGTACACACAAGCACAGCTGCTAACGACACATTCGGCAGAAGCAGGCATTCAGATCGCCAGAGATCAACTGCCCGATCTTATTATCATGGATATCAATCTGGCCGGCATGAACGGTATTGATGCAACGCGCTACCTACGGAGTGTGACTGCGACCAAGAACATACCGGTATTCGCGTTGACAGGCGATGCTCGCGAAGAAACGCGCCGGCGCTGTGAACAGGCAGGGGTTAATATGTTCTTCGCAAAACCTGTTGACGTGCAGGCATTGGTCAAAGCCGTCGTGCGCTGCCTTGACCACAGGCTGGGGAAATTATTGTGATGCAGGGAGAGGCCCAGAAAAGATCGCACCTGATCGTTCATATTATTGATGATAACGAGGCGAACAGGAATTTGCTGCAAGACCTGATGGACTCCGCCGATCTGCAATGGTGTAGCCATGTCAGCGCTATGGAGTTTCTTGAAATCTTTAACCCTGAAGCGGCCGGTTGTCTGGTTCTTGATGTCCGTATGCCACGCTTCAACGGCATGCAACTGCTGGAGAAACTCAAGACGGATGGGGTTGATGTCCCTGTTATTCTGGCAACGGCACACGGCGATGTGCCGATGGCGATCCAGGCCATGAAGCAGGGGGCGTTCGATTTTCATGAAAAGCCGATCAACACCAATGCTGTACTGGAAAGTGTATACCGGGCCATTGATCATCGCATGCAACAACT
>PCWF01000062.1 GCA_002796165.1 Nitrospinae bacterium CG11_big_fil_rev_8_21_14_0_20_56_8 | reverse complement strand
AGGATGATAGCGGCATCGAGTTGATCGATAAAGAAGGGAAAGGATTGCGGGTACCCAAGGAACAAATCAAAAAATTCAAGACCCAGGATATTTCCATGATGCCTGGAAATTTCAAGGATATCCTGACCCCTCAGGAAATAGCGGACTGCCTTGCGTTTTTGACTTCTTTAAAGCTTACCACCTTGTCATCGGCCCATCCTTAAACCCCGCATTATTGATCGAATGGCGCATTTCCCATCCTACGTGATGGAAGGACCGGCTTTTCGGTGAAGGTGTGGCAAGGGCTAGCAGGTTGCTGAAAAACTCCAAAAATGTCATCCTGAGTCCTTCGGCAGGCTCAGGATAAACTCCGCGAAGGATCTAGCTAGCCTGATTAGTAAATTCAAGCTGGCAAGGGTTTCGGACAAGATTCTTCGCCGCACTGCGGCTCGGAATGGCACCCGAAAGAGTTTTTTAGCAATCTGCTAGAGACCGGATGCGGAGATCATTCCAGGAGGGCTTCAAACCAACTGGAAACGGCTTTTCGGGTTCCCGTTTCGCCCTCCGATCCGTTCCAGACATTGACCGCGACGGGGACTTTTGCACCGGAAGCGAACTGAACATCCTGCCGAGTATCCGGGGTCTTGAGTTTGCGAACGAAGACCACGGAGTACCGTCCATACTCGTAACTTGCCTTGAATTTAAGATTCTGACTGGGTTTATCCTGTTCGTTCCAGTTCTGGAGTCCCCTTGCGTTCAGTTCCGTTGCGGCGAAGGGATAGGAATCCCATTTCCACAAATTCACCGGGTGATCGGCATCCCCATTGAGAAAATTCGGCAAGTCTCCGTTTTGTTCCTCTGCGGCTGGAAACTGAAGGGCGACGGAATCGGAAAACTTCTGCGGTTTGGGATGTGACTCCACCTGGGGTTCACCTTCATCCACCTGAAGCTCGGGAGGAAGAGGGGGAGGAGGGGATTCCTTGACGGGGATCAGATTCGAAAGAAAGGGATCCATTTTCGGATCGTCCCATTCAACGAGAAAGGCAATCTCATCGCCGTTATGGAGGGCTTTGAGATACACATTGTCCGTTGTTGGGAAAAAGCTTTTCTCCGAATACATGATTTGCCCTCCCACGGGAAAAAAATAGGAAGGAACCGTTTTCCAGACAGGATCCTCTGGATTTTCAGGGAGCGTACCATCGGTGCGTCGGATTCGAATTTGCCGGGATACTTCGGGTTTTTGCGACAGGGACAGGGTTTGAACGTAATGAACGATGTCCCAGACTTTGGCATCGTTGAACACTCGCTCGGAAAAGCGTGGCATTGCGGTTCCGGACAGGCCCGTCCTCAACGTCAGATAAATTTGTTTTCGGCTTACGCCCCGTCGAAAGGTCCAAGGCTTGCTCAAGTTGCGCGGCCAAAGGGCATCGGTGGGGATATTGACAATTTTTCGGGTTGAGACCCCGTCATTCCGGCCTTTGACACCATGACAACCGGAACAGTTTTTTATAAAGAGGTCTTTGCCCCGAGCAATGCTTTCCAGCGTCAAAGGCGGGGGCTCGGGTACCGTGATGATGGTATGGCTTTTGTTCTTTTTTTCAAATTTTTCAAATTTGGGACTGAGGGTTTTAATATAGGCTACCAGGCCCCATCGCTCGGTTTCGGAAAGATGGCCCCAGGGCGGCATGGTGGTACCCTTCATTCCATGGGTGATTGCGAGAAACAGGTCGTCATCGGTGGGTACTTTGCCGAAGGGGGTGGTCCGGAGTTTGATGTGACCTTTGGACAGGTCCCGGGGGCGGGGACTTGAAAATGGAGTGATCACGCCGTCCCCTTCACCGGTTGCGCCGTGGCAATGGACGCATTTATCCTGGTATATTTTTTTGCCCAAATCTTCGGAAGGTTCGCTTGGAGTATTGGCCTTGTCTGCAAGGCGTTCCCGCGCGGTGGTCTGGATGAACAGGAGGACCTTCCACACTTCATCCACGGTCAACTGGCCTTCCCACGCTGGCATAGCCGAGTTCCACGGACTATAAGGCTTCGGTAGGCCTTTGCCCCCCTTCAGGACTCTCCAGAATCCATAACCCTCCGGCTTATTGATAAAGGACCCTTCATGAATGAAGCTGGCGGGCTTGGGAAAAAATCGGTCTCCGAACACCCCGCTCCCATCCAGAAGATCGCCGTGGCAAAACACGCAATGCTTGAAATAGACCGTCGCCCCCTCCTGGAGAGCTTTTTCCGGAGATTTGGCGGCTCGGGTAAACGGATTCCTCAGGTTCTTAAGTGAAAAAGTCTGCTTTTCCACGCTAATGCCCTGTGGCATCTCGGAGGCGGGGGGTGAATGGAAATGAACTTCCTGTGCCAGCGCTGGGGACGCAAGGCGGCTGGAAACAAGGAACAGGATAGGAAGAAAGAAAAGAAGTCCTTTGTTCAACACATTCGCTTGTGCGGGTTTAAAGCGGGACAAGGATTATTTCCCCACTTCCGTGCCTTTGGCGGAACCCGGGACTGCCGCATCTTTTTTGATGCGCCCCGATTTGATGGTTTCGTAGAGTGGCCGCACCACTTTTTTCCCTGCGAATTCAAAATTCAAAGCAATCTGTGAATTGGACTCAACTTTGATTCGAGTGGTGGTGGGTTTCATCAGGTAATGCCACGCCGTGACGTCGTATTCACCGGGGGGAATGTTGTCGATGGAAAAGGTCCCATCCGCTCCCGTAATGGCATAGTACGGATTCTGGACCCGGTAACCCCAGGTCTGCATGAATTCGTGCATTCCGCAGATCATTTGAAAGATCTTGAAATTCTTTTGAAACTGGACTTCGACATCGGTGGTCGACTCCGGAGGAATGGGAAGGTTTTCGATGATCTTTCCCCGTTCGCTTTGGTAGACCTGACTGTTGTGCATGACGGCATCGAGATTGTCCACCTTGAAGGTTTCTCCCTGTTTGACGGGATTCACCTCGGGCATAAACTTGCAATTTTCCGAATGAATGGTAAAAGTGGATTTGTTGAACGGTTTTCCCGCATCGACTTGATCGAGTGCGATGACCACATTCTTCAATCCTCCGCTTGAATCGGTTGTGAAGTCGTGAAGAAGCCGATTCATTTCGTCATCGGTATCCACCTCCGCACACATGTCGATGTTGGGGAACAAAATGAGGTGGTAAACACGGGGTTGGGGAATTTCGCCTATCAAAACCGCTTTGCCCTTGATGGACCCACCATCCTTGACTTCGATTTCCTGATAGGCCCAGCTAGCGGGGACCGGTAAAAGGGAGGTTATCATTACGGCAATGGCAAGAAAACTTAGCGGTTTATTCATCTTCGTTTCAACTCCATCCTAAAGATTTCCAAGGGAACAATAAACTTATTTCTGGGATACCTGGGGGGTCATCTCGGAAAAATCGAAATCCGCTTTGACAATTCCGTCTCCCACGCTGATTTCACGGCTGATGCTTCCCAATGTTTCGTGCCAGGCGGTGAGGGTGTATTTCCCAGGAGGCAGGTCGGGGATGGTGAATTTCCCATCCCGATCCGAAACGGCGAAATAGGCGTTTTCCGTGACCACGATCCAGGCGGTCATCCAATGATGCAGATCGCATTCAACCTTGATGATCTCCGGTTCTTCAAACTCCTGGGTGAAGTCATCCTGTCCCGGGGTAAACATGACGTTGATGGGATCGTTTTCAAAGGAGTAGGTATGGATATTATGGTTGATGGGATCGCTGGAGTGGATCACCAGTTCAGATTCTTTCATCAGGGCGATGACGTGGGGCTCATAGCGGCAGTTTTTTTGATCGATATGATATTTCCCCGGTTTCCCGCCTCGGACTTTCCCCTCAATGGAAACAACAACATTTTGCAGGCCCGTTCCATTCACTATCAGCGACTGATTGGGGATCTCATCCCCACACGCCTTTTTGAATTTTCCAGTTTTGATGGGGGCGGGGGGGGTGAATTTGGCCGTGTATTGTGCCGCTCCCTGAATGGTTCCCGAAAAGGCAATTCCTGGAATCGCCAGAAATGTCAGCAAAAATACAACGAATTTAGTCATGGAAAGGCTTTTTGAGGGTCATATTTAGTGTTTCAAGGTCATTATAGCATGTAAAATTCGGCGATTCCACCGGGTTCCCTAAAAAACTTTTTAGGCATCGGACTTTCCTTAACCCGTTGCAAATAATAATTTTTATTATGGTCCCCGTTTTCCAGGTCCGGGTAAAAAAAATACCCCGCGGCTGGGTTGTGGGAAAGGAAGAAGCCGCCGGGGGAAAAGTCCCGATGGGTCTTCCGGGAACCCTGCAAAAAGCTTTCCAATCGGTCCCAAAATATTAAAAATCGCCAAATCGGGCATAGTCAGCTTTTTGCTTTAAAATTCCGGGTGGCTGGTTTAGAATGAAAAATAAAGAGATACTCAGTTTTATAGACCCGTCAAACAACAAATTTATTCCCTGAATGGGGGTTATATGAGAAAAATAATGGCAATCCTGTTGGTCCTGGCGATCTGGGCGGCTCCCGCCTGGGCCAAGGCTCCTCGCGAGGGTGACCCGGCGCCTGATTTCTCTCTGGAGTCTGTGGACGGCAAAACCTATTCGCTTTCTCAATTCAAGGGCAAGGTGGTTGTGATCGGCATGTTTCATATCTGTGTTCCATGCCGTAACCAGGCGCTGGAGTTCAATGCCACGCGGGATCAGATCCATTCGGATCAATTGGTCTTCCTCGGGATTAACCCCTCCGGCGATTCCCGCCCCGACGTTGAGGAATATTTAAAAAGTTTCCCCCAGAAGGTAACCTTTCCTTACCTTTTGGATCCAGATCAGACCGTGCACAAATCTTATATTCAAAGGGATATGCCTACCGTAATTATAATCGGCAAAGACGGTACCATCAGCGCCCGGACGCCCGCTGTGACAGTCGAGGATCTGGTGCCCTTCCTCAAGAAGCTTCTTTGATCATTAGGTCCGGCGGGGGGATAGCCGTTCCCGAATCCCGGCTTCGCGGCCCAAGGGGGGCATATCCCGTTCCTTCCTCTTTTGCGAATCGTGTCGTTAGGGATATGAAGGCTTGTCATTTCAAAACCTGCGCGGCGGTTCCCCTATCCGTCATATTAAAATCCGGGTGCATGGTATTCCTTTTAGGGGTCGGGGGAAGCGGCGGTTTGCATCCCGTTCTTTCTTTTGCCGGCGAGATTCATATCCAGGTCAAGGATCCAGACCGGAAACCCCCGTCTCAGGGGCAAACGTCCTCACCGCAATCCAGCTCTGACGAAGCCTACTTGATTCAGTTGAATTCCTTTCGGGATCCGGTCAATGCCCAAAAGTTTGTCGGGCAGTTGAAGCGCAGGGGTTATTCGCCCTTCATTGTGACCACCCAGGGGGAAAAACCCTGGTACAAAATTCGCGTCGGGCCTTATCCCACGCGGGAGGAAGCCATCCAATCCGCGCGGGAACTGAAAAAGATCGATGGGGTCGCCACCTTGATCATGCGCGAAAAAAACTTCTCCCTGCCCGCCGATGAGACCCGAACCCTCGTTTTCTCCGAGATGAAAGAACCGGAAGTCGTGGACGACACTCATCCCGAGGCCACCGGATCGGAGGGAAACCGGGGTGAATCGGCTCCCCCTGCTTCGGGAAAGACGCTGGCCCGCAAGGCCGATGAGGGGAAGGATTCCAGCGAATCCATCGATGAGGTGGTATCGCAATTCCTGATCTGGATCAAGGCATGGCAGGATAAGGAGGTGGAGCTTTATCTTTCTTTCTATTCTCAGGAATTCCAGGCTCCCGGTCCCTTGGGGCAGTGGAAACGCTCGCGCCAGATAGCCCTGGAGCGGAACCATCAGATTCACATCGAAGTGGGCGATATCCGTCTTCGCGATATGAACGATCGGATCGAGATGACGTTTGTCCAGGATTTTCAGTCCGACACCGTGGCGGACCATGGTCAAAAGACGCTGGTCTGGAGGAAGGAAGGGGCGGAGTGGAAAATCATCAGCGAAAAATGGGAACCCGTTTGAGAATCCGGGGTAACGGACCGCCCCCTGAAGGATTTGCCCTTTCGGGGATAAATGAAATTGCGACAGGATGAGAATTTTCTATTTTGCCAGGGTGGATCTT
>PCWF01000077.1:5344-6174 GCA_002796165.1 Nitrospinae bacterium CG11_big_fil_rev_8_21_14_0_20_56_8 | reverse complement strand
AAAACAATGGAAAAAATATGAGAGGGCATTTTTTATCTTAACAGATAATATCTTTTCTAATTATCCTTGGCCGAAGGGAAAATATATTGCTTATCCTACTATTTGGGGAATGTATCCGCGCAATATTAAAAATAAAGTTTTTTGGTTTCCTATAAAACATAAAAAGAAAAACTACATTTCAGTGGTTATTGCTCATGAAATGCTCCATTTCGTATTTTACGATTATCTCTACAAACATTATCCAAAATACAAAAATCATAAATATGACTTCAAAATTTGGAATATTTCAGAAGCTTTTAATATAGTCATCCAAAATTCTCCCGAATGGGTAAAAATTTTTAAAGAAAAATGTAAATTCTATCCCGGACACAAAAGGCTTATCAAAAAAATGCAAAAAATCTGGCAGGAAAAACAGAATATTGATTATTTATTAAAGAGGGTTTTACCATAATTCATCGGGTTCAACCTTTAGCAGTTTTTTATTTTGTCAGAGTTTACTTTACAAACTGAAATTGAGGTTTTAGCTTAGAAAATGAAGGCTAATTGGCTTGGGGATAAGTTTTGTTAACAAAACTTGACAAAACACTTAATCCTTGATACTTTAGGGTTAGCGGCTGAGAAATCTCAAATCTCAGTTTTAACAATCAAAAATCCAGAAAGGAGGTGAGTAGGGTGAAGAAAGTTTTGAATAGATCAGTTATAGAACAGGAAATCAAGACCCCTGTTGTTGAAATTAGTCCAGAACAAAACTTTAATATAGTAGTAGATAAAGATGCCTCGTTGGGTTATGAAACAAAAAAGTGGTTGTACATCTTGAGCCTGCCGTTGAT
>PCWF01000077.1:0-5294 GCA_002796165.1 Nitrospinae bacterium CG11_big_fil_rev_8_21_14_0_20_56_8 | reverse complement strand
TGGGAAGCGTGAGGTCGAGTGTGGAGATGGGGGCCGCCACGTAAAAGGGGATCCCGTGTCTCTGGGCCAGCACGGCGACCATGTAAGTGCCGATCTTGTTGGCCACGTCCCCGTTCGCGGCGATCCGGTCCGCGCCCACCACCACGCGCTGGATCTGGTTCTTTTTCATGAAATGCCCGCACATGTTGTCGGTGATGAGCTTGACGGGGATCTGGTCCTCCATCAGTTCCCAGACGGTGAGACGAGCCCCCTGCAGGAAGGGCCGGGTTTCATTGGCAAATACCTGGATTTTTTTTCCCGACTCGATGGCGGCGCGGATGACGCCGAGGGCGGTGCCGTAGCCCGCGGTGGCCAGGGCGCCCGCATTGCAATGGGTCAGCACCGTATCCCCGTTGTCGAACAGGGTCTGGCCGAACCGTCCCATGGCTTTGTTCGCGGCGATGTCTTCCTCGCAAACCGCGAGCGCTTCCTGCCTGAGCCGCTCCTTGAGTTCCGGGATGGGGAGGTTGCGGTTGGCCTGGGCCACGGCCTTCATCCGGGCGATGCTCCATCCGAGATTCACGGCGGTGGGACGGGAACGGGCCAGTTCATCGCACTTCTTTTCCAGGCGGGAATAAAACGAATCGAAATCCGTTGCGTCGATCGCCTGCGCTTCCAGGCTCACTCCCATGGCCGCGGCGACCCCGATGGCCGGCGCACCCCGGATGATCATGGTCTTGATGGCCCGGCCCACCTCCTCGATCGTCCGGCAGTCCACAAAAACCGTTTCGTTGGGCAGTTTGGTCTGGTCAATCATCCGAACGCACCCATTGGCGTATTCAACGGTAGGAATCATGCTTTCCTTTCAGGATGGAAGTGGGTCCCCGAGAATCGGGGCCAGTTTGCCGAAAAATTCGTCCCCGCTCATTCCGTCAATGCGGATTATTTTGCGGCGGCCCGTCTGCCCGGTGACGATGGTGATCTGCGAAGGGCTGACCTTCAGCCACTTGGCGAGAAACTTGATGCAGGCCCGGTTCGCCTCTCCATCCACCGGAGGGGAGGTGAGGCGTATCTTGAGCGCGTCGTCCTTTAACCCGGCGATCTCGTTCTTTGAGGCCCGGGGCTGGATCGCGGCGGAAAACTGGATGCCGGTCTCAAGGATTTTTACTTTTAGATTCGGCGGCATGAGCCGGACGGGACACTTCGGGGTTGGGACGGGTTATGGAGTCCATGTGGTTTTGAGCGGTGGACTTGATCAGTTCCATGAGATTTTTCTTTTCGGCGTGAAGGCGCTCAATTTCCGCCCGAATTTGCTCCAGTTCCTGGTCCGCTTTTCTCCGGTGCAGTTCGGCTTTTTCCTTGGCCACCTGGACCATCCGCTTGGCTTTTTCCTTGAGCATGTCCGGAGTGAGATTACCGAATACCCCATTGCCGTTTCGGGGCGCCTTCTCCAGTTCGGCGATGATTCGGTTCTTCTCCTCCAATTCCTTCCGGATCTCCTGGATCTGATGGGCCAGTTTGTCGCTTCTTTCACTCTTGCGTTTGAGCTGGCGCAGGTCCTCTTCCAATTCCTTGAAATCGTCGGCGACGAGGTGAAGGAAGTTGTCCACCTCGTTCTTGCTGTATCCGCGGAATTTTTCGCGGAAACATTGTTCCAGAATGTCGAGATGATTGAGTTTCATGGCCGTGGTTATCTCAACTGCATGGAGAGATCACCGATCGATTGTACCAGAAAAGCCTGAAGAAACATGATGACCAGCAACACCACGATGGGTGAAAAATCGATTCCCATGCCGGACATGGGCAACATTTCCCGGACTCGATGCAGAACCGGTTCTGTGATATTGTAAAGAAACTGGACGATGGGATTGTAAGGGTCGGGGTTGACCCACGATAACAGGGCGCGGATGATGATAATCCACATGTAGATGTGGAGCACCACATTCAGCACTTGGGCCAACGCCGCTAATAAATTTCCCAGGACAAACACGAGTCGGTGATCGGAAAGGGTTCGGGAAGAATCCGGGATTTCCCGGAAACCAATGAAAAATCAGGATAAATGGAAATCCGCTATTGTCTTGATTTTAAAATATCTAAATTCCCCCGGGTTGTCAATGCCGGGTAACGGAAAGAACCGGTTCCCCCTTTGGGGAATCGGAGCAGGCGGCGACAGCGGGCGCCCGTGATAAAACAATCGGAATACGTTTATGACCCACACTAAACGAAGCAAAGTCAAAAAGCTGTTAAGTTCCTCCGAAGAAAAGAGCCATGTGCTTCTCAAGGGATGGGTGCGGACCCGGCGCGACTCGAAAGGCGGATTCTCGTTCCTGGAGATCAACGACGGGTCCTGCATGAAAAATATCCAGGTGATCCTGAATCATTCCGATCCCTGCTTTCTGGAGAACGACGATAAGCTGACGACTGGAAGCTGTGTGGCGGTGGAGGGGCGGCTGGTGCGATCCCAGGGATCCGGTCAGGCGATGGAGGTCCAGGTGGAGCATTTGCGGGTGTACGGGACCGCCGACCGGGAGAAATATCCGCTACAGAAAAAACGCCACTCCTTCGAGTTTTTACGAGAGATCGCCCATCTGCGGCCGCGCACCAACACCTTTGGGGCCGTCATGCGGGTGCGCAACCGGCTTGCCTACTCCATCCACCGGTTTTTTCAGGACCGCGGGTTCATCTATCTGCACACCCCCATCATCACCACCAGCGATTGCGAGGGGGCGGGGGAAATGTTCCAGGTCACCACGCTCGATCTCGCCCAACCCCCGATGAACCAAGGCAAAGTGATTTATGAGGAGGATTTTTTCGGCGAGAAAACGCATCTCACCGTCAGCGGTCAACTTGAGGGGGAAGTTTACGCCCTGGCATTCTCCGAGATTTATACGTTCGGCCCGACGTTCCGCGCGGAGAATTCCAACACCAGCCGCCACCTGGCCGAGTTCTGGATGGTGGAGCCGGAGATGGCCTTTTGCGAGCTGGACGACAACATGGACCTGGCGGAGGAGTTTGTCCGGTTCCTCTTCCGCGACGCCCTGGAGCATTGCGCCGAGGACCTGGAATTCTTCGACCAGCGCATTTACAAGGGCCTGATCGAGAATCACCGGCAGATCGTGGATTGCACGTTCGAGCGCGTCACCTACACCGATGCCATTCACATCCTGGATAAATCCAACGAACCATTTGTCTACAACGTCGAATGGGGATGCAACCTGCAATCCGAACACGAACGGTACCTCAGCGAGCAATATTTCAGGAAACCGGTCATCGTTTACAACTACCCCGAGGAGATCAAACCGTTTTACATGAAAATCAACGAGGGAGGCGAAACGGTCCGGGCGATGGACGTCCTGCTTCCCCATCTCGGCGAGATCATCGGGGGAAGCCAGCGCGAAGACGATTATGAGATCCTGGGAAACCGGATGAAGAAAAAAGACTTGAAGCCCGAAAATTATTCCTGGTACCTGGACCTGCGGCGGTATGGTTCGGCGCCTCACTCCGGTTTCGGTTTGGGATTCGAGCGGTTGGTTCAGTTTGTGACCGGAATGGAAAATATCCGCGATGTGATTCCTTTCCCGCGCACCCCCAAGCACGCCAAATTCTAATCCTCTGTTTCAGGGGAGTACGGGGTGAAGGGGGCCTCTAAAAATTACCGTTCGCCCGAGCGGGTTCTCGAGGATGCTGGGCTTGCGAAGGGGCGACCTGGAAAATCGTGAATTTTTAGAGGTGCTCTCAAGCTATTCTTCCGGAAGGGTAAAATGAAATACGGTTCCGCCCTCGGGAATCGATTCGAACCACAACCTGCCATGATGAAGGTCTTCAATGATGTATTTGCAGGAGAGTAGCCCGAGCCCGTGGCCCTCCATCTTGGACGTGGTGGAAGCCTTGAGCAAATACTCCCGGATCTCCTCCGGGATTCCCTCCCCGTTATCCCGAACCGAGACCTGGTAGGATTGTGGACCGGGTTGAAGGTGAACGACGATCGATCCGCCTTCCGTCGTGGCCTCTCCGGCGTTGATGAGCAGGTTGTTCAACACCCGCCGGATATCGATCTCGTTCAGGAGCGCTTCCCGGTCCTTGCCCTTCAACTCGATATCGATGGTTTTCCCCCTGAATAAAGGATGGGGAACGAAATCTTCCACGACACGGTTTACCAGCGGGAGAAGAAGTTGGGGCACCCTGACGTACTGATGATGAATTTTCCGGGTCTGGTTAAGAAAATGATCGATGAGGGTTTTCAGGTTTTCCGACGCTCCGGTGATCTTTTGTAGGCCTGTTTTGACGGCCTCAATTTCCTCAGCCGCTCCGTCGTCTTTGAATCTCCCCGGATCCAAGGTGTTGAGGACAAGGGCTTGGCGCCGGGCCTGGTCGATGGGGATCAGGATTCCCTTGATGTCGTGCAGGAAAAATTTCATCCGGGAATAGTCGGCGATCATGGTTTCCAGGTCGTTGCGGATTCTTGCGGACAGCAATTTGAGAATGGAATTGAGACCCTGCGCATCGGAGAGGAACAACGACTGGAAGGCTTCGGCCTTGAATTCCAGGAGTACGGCATCACCGACCGCCCGGGCGGAGGCCGAACGGGGTTTGGCCTCAATCAGCGCCATTTCTCCCACCGTTTCGCCCGTCTTCAGGATGGCGACCTGTTTTACTTCCTTGATCACCGCGAGCGCTCCCGAAAGGATCAGGTAAATTTCCTTTTCGAGGCTTCCTTCGCGGAACAGAGTTTTTCCATCCGGAAGAGGAATCTCACGGCCTTCTTCCGCGAGCTTGCGGAGCGTATCGTCTTCCAGGTGCTGGAGCAGAGGGTTTTCCTTTAAAAACTGGAATTTTTGCTCTGCGGTCATAGGGGGCTTGCAAACAAGGTTACCTGAACAGGCTCAAGTGGATATCGATATTAATTCAGGGGAAGGGTGAAATAAAAGGTGGTTCCCTTTCCGACCTCCGACTCGTACCAGAAACGTCCCTGGTGGTTTTCCTCAACAATCATCTTGCAGGAGAGGAGGCCCAGTCCGTTGCCATCTTTCTTGGTGGTGATGGATTCCTTGAAAAGGTAAGGGCGGATCTCCTCGGGAATCCCCGCTCCAAAATCCTTCACGCTGACCTGAATGTTATTGTGATGATTTTGGACCTGAACCCGTATCTCACCGCCATCCTGTGTGACGAACCCGGCATTGATCAGAAGATTTTGCAGAACCCGGGTGATGTCGATGGCGTTGATCCGGCTTTGAGGGATGTCCCCCGCGGATTCCAATTTGACGGTTTTGCCCAACAGGTTTTTATGGCACGACACTCCCCGAAGGGTCTCCTGG
>PCWF01000167.1 GCA_002796165.1 Nitrospinae bacterium CG11_big_fil_rev_8_21_14_0_20_56_8 | reverse complement strand
TTTATTGGCGCCGGTTCCCCGTTCCCGGATCTCCGGAACGACCTCCCCTACTTCAACGCCGTCATGCTGGTCACCACGCGGGGAATCATGAAATCGGCGGAAATGTCCACCGGAGAGTTTCAACCCCAGGGAACCGTCTCCGGAGCCGATGCGCTATTGATCATTCGAGAGTTGAAAAACGCGTTGAAATTGTAAACGCCCATTTCCTGCGGAGTGAACGTAATGTCATCCAGAGCCTTGTTTTTTTCCTTACTGTTGGGTGTATTGTTTCTGGGCGTTCCCCAATCCCTACCGGCCCAGCAAGACGAAAGCCGCGTCGAAGCATCGGGCATGGGGAATACCGACGACGTAGCGCTCAAGGACGCGATGCGAAACGCCGTCGAGCAATTCCTCGGTGTCCTGGTCGATTCCAAAACGATGGCCGAAAATTTCCAGATCGTTTCGGATAAAATCCTCACCGCCAGCCAGGGATACGTCACCGACTACGAGATTATTTCCCAGTCCCGAGATGCCGACGGGATGGTGAATATGCGTATCAAGGCCAGGGTGCAGAAAACCGCGGTTCTGGATGACGTCCGTTCTCTCAAGATTTTCCAATCCACCAAACTGGACAATAAGCGGCTGATGGTGATCTATTCTCAGGACACGGAAGGGCCTCCGGAATCGGACCCATCGGTAAGTAGCGCACAAACCGCCGCAAACGATTTTTTCCTCAAAAAACGGTTTCGTGTTTTTGACGAAACCGTGGTCCGGGAAATCAATCAGGAATTATCGCAGTATCAAACCGATCCCGAAGCCCGCCTCATCCAACTTGCCAAGGGAAGGGGTGCGGAATTGCTGATCAAGTTTAATCTTTCTTACTACATCAAACCCGGCGACCCCTTTTACATCGCCTATTCGCGGATGCAATCCAAACTTTTCGACCCCACAACCGGACGTCTTTTGGCCACTTCGGAAAACCGTTCCAAACAGGTCTTCTCCCAAAACACCACCGTGGCCGGGGCCGAAGATGCCGTCGCGAAGGCTTCCGCCAAGGTGGCCCAGGATAATTCTCAGTCACTCCTGGAAAACATCGTGGATTTCTTTTCCGTCACCGGGGCCAAGGAATTTTTCCTCGTCTTCCAGGACTTTCCGGAAGGGGACCTGGAGAAAATTTCCTCAACGATCCAGAATGGGGGATTTCCCCAGTTCCGGGAGCTCTCGCTCCAGGCCGGGACCCTGGAATTGGAAATATTCGACGATGCTCAAACCATTTCCGATCTGAGGAAAAAAGTGAAGCAGATTCTTCGTGGAACCGGAGTTGAGCTGGAGACCCTGGAATCTTCTGGAAATCGTCTCATTTTCAAGCGGGCAAAATCTTAACCCGAACCCAATTCCACCCGGCGGCCTCCATGTTTTCCATATGAAATCAAACCGGATTTCATTTCGAGGGACTTCCTCAATCCCCCGTTGGGTTCTGCTCGTCGCGACGCTGGGTTTCCTCCACGCCTGCGCCGCTTCCATGCACTCCTCTGAAATGCACGGGTTGAAATCCCAACTAGTGGGAAGCGAAAACCGCAATGCCCTGAAGAACCTGGAATCCCAGGTATTCTCCGATCCCAAGGCGGCGGAGCCAAAATTCAGGGAATCTCCCGACCCTATCAGCATGATGGAGCTGGGGGCGATCTATTCCCACATGGGAGAATTCGAAAATAGCAACCGGGTGCTTGAAAAAGTTTTTCAGATTTATAACGCCCAGGAGGAGCGGGCTATCATCAGTCTCACCCAAACCTCCACACAAGTCGGGGAAGCAACCCTGTCGGAGGGGATGGGCGAATATCAACTGGCCAATTATGAAAAAGTACTGCTCCACGCCATTAAGGCCATGAACCATTTGTTACTGGGAAATCCGGAGGGCGCGCGGGTTGAAATTTCCCGCGCTTATATCCGCCAGAGCCTGATCAAGCAGTATTCCGACCTGGAAGCCGCACGGGCACAGGCCAACCTGGAAGATGAAACCCAAAAAGCCGCGAACAACCTGGGCCAAACCTACAGCAACTCCTTTGCGCCCGATAACCTGATCAAAGAAGCCAACTTGAATACCGAAGAATTGGCCGCCATTCAACACGTCCGCCGTTCTTACGAAAACGCCTACATTGAGGTTTTATCCTCGATCATTTACAACCTCAATTCCGAATTGGACAACTCCCTGCCTCCCCTCCGGCGGGCCGTGGAAATTACCGGCAATCCCTTCGTCAGCGCCCAGTTGTCACAGTTGGAACACCTCCAGAACGGAAGCCCGGTGGAAAACAGCAACCTGAGCGTGTTCATTCACGAAGGCTATGCCCCCGAAAAGGTTTCGTTCCCCATTATTTTCCCCAATCCCATTACGGGCGCGATCAACAAAATCAGCCTTGCCAAATACGTTCCCCAACCCTCCCCGGTCGCTCGCGCCGTTCTCCTCGATTCCCGAGGCCGTGAAATCGGGGACATCGCCGAGCTCGACCTGATCGATGCCCTGGCATTCAAAGATTATGAGGAAAAGCTCCCGGCACGTATCGCCAAAGCGTTGAGCCGTCTCATTGTCCAGTCCATCAAGGACTATATCCTGCGCGACCAGATGGGAAGCATGGGAACTCTCATGGGATCGATGATGAACCTGATCGTGGAAAACGCCGACACGCGCACCTGGACCCTGTTGCCCAAGCGGATTCGATATTTTTCAGGAAGGGTTTCCGATTCCCAGGTACATATAAGCTTGAGAAACCAACAAGGAACCGAAATTTTCGGATACGATATCCCCGTTTCCAGGGATACCGCAACTCTCGTCAGCGTGAGAGCCCTTGGAGATAAAACATTTCTTCAATATATCGCGTACTGATTGATTTATTTTTATAGTTGAAAGCGTCCAAGAGGAGATTGCTTATGGCTGATGCGGCGAGAACCCATTTTCTTCGTTTAATTTGTATTCTGATCCCCTTGTCCCTCGGGGCCTGTTCCAGCGGCATGCAAAAGGCCTACGTCGACCCCGACCAGGTGCCCGATGAAGGCCCGGCGCTGACGTTCAATCCCAACGACCTGCAATTGATCGCGGTCAAAATGTCACAATCCTTGATCAACACCAATATCCTCGGGAACGATCGGCCCATCGTGCGCATTACCCAGGTCAAAAATAAAACCTCCGAACACATCGACACCAAAGCCATCACCGACAAAATACGCACCACCCTGATTCAGAGCGGGAAAATCCGTTTCCTTGCAGATAAAACCGAAGTGGGCGCCGAACAGGATATGCTTGAAGAACACCAGAAGCAGATGAATGACACGGGAACGGCGGCCCTCATGGATGAAAAGGCCAAACTTCAAAGAGGGAAAATTCAGGGACCCCGGTTCCACATCTACGGGGAAATCATTTCCATTTCCACCTTCGATGAAAAAACGAAGGATGTTTACTACAAAATGACCCTCAATATGATGAATCTGGAAACGGGAATTCTCGAATGGAGCGAGGAAAAACAACTCCGAAAAGTCGGGTCACGGCCCATGTTCGGAATGTAGAGGAATGAAACTATCCCGGATAGCGGGACAACAGGTACTGGGCAACCGCGTACCAAACGATGCCGGAAACAAACAAACCCGCTACGATAACCGCGGGAACCCCATGGCCGGTTTCCGGGGGATGGATCGCCGTCACCACCAGCGCAAACAGACAGGACAGAGCCACCGCAGATGCGAGAACCGATTGAATCTTGAGGCGGGTGACCGCCCCGGCGGGAGTGTGCCGGGCCACCACAATCGTGGAACCGCAACTGGGGCAACTTTCCGCTTCATCCGATACTTTGCGTCCACAACCGGGACAATCGACAAGAGGCATAAGGGAAGATCCGAATAGGGGTTACTCGATCGGGGGGAGAGCCAACGCCACTCCGCCCCCTTTTGCGACTTCAGCTATTTTAACACACTCCTCGCAGGATATTTTCCCCCAAGCACCTTCTCATGTCAGGAATCCGAGGCATCGGGCTTCTTCCGGTTTCGAACTTCGACCTTCAAAGTCTCCTCAAGATTTTGCATTTCGGTTGTGGATAACCGGAAATTAAAGCTTAGAAAATTATCATCGTGGTTTTTCATGCTTCGGAGAATTTCCACATATTTTCCAAACCCCGACGCCAGTTTTTCCATGACATCGGACAACCCCGACCGGCCCCCCACCATGCCCTTCAAACTGGTCGCCGCGGAATTGTAATAGAATCCTCCCTTGTCGAAATAAGCGTCCCCCAGGAGATTGGAGTTCGGACTGAACAAGCCCAGGTACATCAGGAGAAAGTCGGCATTGATCCGGTAAAGGAAGAATTTTTGAGAAGAACCTTCGACGTCCTTCAACATTTGTCCCGCATCGGCATCGAGACGAACCAGGTATTTATTAACCAATCCCAGGGTTTTGGGATTGGCCAGGGCAGAAAGGGTGAGCGTGATGTACTGGTTGACATCCTCTTCGTATTTTAACTGATTGTCCCTGATTTCACTCCAATGAGTATCCTTCCACTCCTCGTCGCGTCCTTCCTCAAGGATCTGGTCATATCCCAGGTTGGATTCAACGCCACTTTTAATCCTCGCACTCAACAACCGGTTCGAGAAAAACGACTCCGTGGTTTCCACATCCCCCGTTTTTAAATAGGTGAATTTGATGGACATAAAAGGACCTCCCATAAAATGAAAGTTTCCTGGACTCTTATCTCCAACTGGGCATCTTGATGTTTTCTCCTCCTGAATCCTGGCGGCTCTTAACGGGTCTTATCAATTATATCGGTTAAATTTAACCGCCGGTAAACGGTTTTTATTTAATTCCACCTTGAACCTTCGGCGGAATGACATCCCCAAACAGATCAGCGGGACGCAAAAAAAGATCTCCCTCGCCAAATTTAGGATTGGTTTTCTGGTACTCATCCATCGCTTTCGGGAGAAGCTCTTTCAATCTCGTGATTCGCGTTTCATCGGAAGGATGGGTGGATAAAAACTCCGGAGGCTGTCCGGATCCCTTGAGCTGATTGAACCTTTGCCAGAACCGGACGGACTCCCGAGGGTCATACCCCGCCCGGGCCATGTATACAATCCCGATCTCGTCCGCTTCCGATTCATTCATCCGGCTGAAAGGAAGAGTGATCCCGACCGTCGCCCCCAATCCCAATGCCGGCATAATCCAATTGCGGTTCCTCTGGTTGCTCAATGTCACGGCGGCCACGGTCAATCCTCCCTGCAACAACATCTGCTGGGAAATTCTCTGCGCTCCGTGACGGGCCACCGCATGAGCCACTTCGTGACCCAACACCGTCGCAAGCCCCGCCTCGTTTTCGGCCACCTTAAGGATCCCCGTGTATACCGCAACTTTTCCACCCGGCAAGGCAAACGCATTTTGGGTGTCGGACTCGATCAACTTGAATTCCCAGTTAAGGTCCGGCATATCGCTGGCCGCGGCGATCCGCCGTCCCACCCGGAGGACGAGCTCCCTCAACCGGGGGTCCGCAGATTCCTTGGCGGTACCCGTCATTTCCCGGTAGGCCTGATCTCCCAGAGCCACCTCCTGCTCGAAGGGGATCAAAATCAGGGCTTCACGCTGGGTCACAGGAGTAGTCACACAGGCCGCGATGAACAGAAGAATCAAAAAGACCAAACTCAAGTCGCGCAATCCGCGTTTCATATGTTCACCCCTTGAAAATTTTATGGAACACCCCGGCGTGTTTTATCAATCCCGGTCTCGATCCATTCGAAATCGTTTTCAATCCAGCTACTTCCAGATTGTCCCAATTTTTCGTATAAATAAAGTAAAAGTTTTTCGCGCCACCAGGGGAATCCCCGGTGAGGCGGACGCAAGGAACGGGAATAAGAACGCGAAAAAATAAGGGCGAAAGGGAGGGGGGTGGAGGGAGTTAAGAACGGGTTCCGATCGCGGCGAGGATGCCTTGGATCAAATCGGTGGGGGATGGAGGGCACCCATGCACCGCGACGTTCACCGGGATCACGTTCTGGACCTTTCCCGATGAAGCGTAGGAGCATCCAAACTCGCCTCCGCAGACCGCGCAATCCCCCACGGCGACAACCAGCTTGGGATTGGGAACCGCGTCGTAGGTCATCTTCAAAGCCGTTTCCATATTGCGAGTCACCGGGCCGGTCACCAGCAACAAGTCGGCGTGTCTCGGGGAGGCCACAAAATGGATGCCGAAACG
>PCWF01000222.1 GCA_002796165.1 Nitrospinae bacterium CG11_big_fil_rev_8_21_14_0_20_56_8 | reverse complement strand
TTTCCTCATAAGTATTATCAGGGGAAATTTGATCCACCAGGGTTTTCAAGGAGTATTCTTTCAGGGGTTTCACCACCAACTGGCCTCCCTGGACGATAATTTTCACCTTCGCCCCGTTTTTCAGGCCGATCTCCCTGGCGTAGCCCTTGGGAATTCTCAGGCCCAGGCTGTTTCCCCATGCGCTGACAATTGAATCCATAAAATCTCCTCTTTCCAAGGTCAAAATACGACGTATATCTATAGTATATACACTATGACGACGGTTTCAAGGCCTTGCGTAAGGTTTTAGGGAAAACAGGGGGAAAGGAAAAGTAACGCTCAGCCAGGCTACCCTGCGCGAGCAGGTCTTTGCGGACGGCCAACACGCTGATCTTTGGCGTCATCGCAGTCTGGCCTTGAGCACGGTGAAAAGCCGGACCCATTGCCTCTCCGGCGAGGAGGGGTGCCGGGGGCGGGACTCGAACCCGCAACCCCTTGCGGGGCATGGATTTTAAGTCCCTGAGCCGGGTCGGGGGAATGGGGCCGGGGAAAAATAAAAAACCCGGCAGAACCCATAACCGGTATGGGACCTGCCGGGTCGATCTTAACGCTTACAGCAGACCGTCGATTCTGGTGCGCCCGCTTTACTCAGTTTCGGCGGTGGCCACCGAACTCTCCTTCAGGGCCTCTTTCCGGCTGAGTTTTACCTTGCCCTGGGAATCGACGTCGATGACCTTGACCTTGATTTCATCGCCTTCCTGAAGTTCGTCGCTGACGCTTCGGATGCGGCGATCGCAGATTTGGGAAATATGCACCAGCCCGTCCTGGCCGGGGAAGATCTCCACAAACGCACCGAAATCGACAATCTTTTTGACCTTGCCCAGGTAGATCCTGCCGACTTCCACTTCCTGAACCAGGTTTTCGATATACTTGATCGCCGCTTTCGAGGCCGCCTCGTCGCTGGAAGCGATTGCGACCACCCCGTCGTCGTTGATGTCGATGGTGACTCCGGTCTTTTCGATGATCTCCCGGATGACCTTGCCGCCGGGGCCGATGACGTCGCGAATTTTGTCCTTCGGGATCTTGATGAGGACGATTCGCGGAGCATATTTGGAGAGGTCGGCTCTCGGAATGGAAATGGCATTCTGCATTTCCTTCAGGATGTGGAGCCGGCCTTCCTTTGCCTGCTGGAGGGCTTTCGCCATGACCTCCTTGCTCAGCCCGGCGATCTTGATGTCCATCTGCAGGGCGGTGATTCCCTTTTCGGTGCCTGCAACCTTGAAGTCCATATCGCCCAGATGGTCCTCCGTTCCGAGAATATCGGAAAGGACGGCGGTATGGTGGTCCTCCTGGATCAGCCCCATCGCGATACCGGCCACAGCCGCTTTGATGGGAACGCCTGCATCCATCAAGGCCAGCGACCCTCCGCATACCGACGCCATGGAGGAAGACCCGTTGGATTCCAGGATGTCCGAAACCAGGCGGATGGTGTAGGGAAAGGCCTCCTTGGAGGGGAGGATGGGAATCAGCGACCGTTCGGCCAGCATTCCGTGTCCCACTTCGCGGCGGCCGGGACTGCCGATGAACTTGGTCTCGCCCGTGCAGAAGGGGGGAAAGTTGTAATGGAGCATGAACGATTTGGTGCCGCGGTATTCCAGCGTGTCCATGCGTTGCTCATCGACCGTGGTGCCCAGGGTGGTGGTGACGAGGGCCTGGGTTTCCCCGCGGGTGAAAATCGCGGAACCGTGAGTGCGCGGAAGGTACCCGACCTGGATGCTGATGGGGCGAATGTCGGCCAGCCCGCGGCCGTCCACCCGTTTCCCCTGGTTTACGATCATTTTCCGCATCACGTCCTTTTCAAGGTCGTGAAACAGGTTGCGAATCTCGGCCTTCAACGTATCGCAACCCTCGGGGTTGAGCTCGGTCTGAAGGAGATTGGAGATTTCCTCGATCAGGGCGCTTCTGTCCTGCTTGCCGGCCGTCGCCATGGCCGCCTCCATCTTCGCGCGGGCCAAGTCGTCCAATTTCTGTTTGATTTCCTCGTTTTGCGCCGCCGGTTCCACCTGGAGCTTGGGTTTACCGATCTTTTCCCGCAACTGGACCTGGATCCCGATCAGCTTTTTAATGCGCTCGTGAGCGAACTCGAGGGCTTCCATCATTTCATCTTCACTCACCTCCTGCGCCCCGGCCTCAACCATGACGATTCCATCGCTGGTTCCCGCGACCACCAGATTGAGATCGCACTTCGGGATTTCGGTGTGGTTGGGGTTGAAGATCAGTTTCCCGTCGATGCGGCCGATTCGTGCGCCGGCCAGCGGGGTGGTGAAGGGGATGTCCGAGATCAAGAGGGCCGTTGACGCGCCGGTGATGGCGATGACGTCCGCGGGGTTGAGCTGATCGTGGGAAATAACGAAACAGATGACTTGGGTTTCGTTGCGGAATCCATCGGGGAAGAGGGGGCGGTGGGGGCGGTCGATCAACCGGCAGGTCAGGGTCTCGTTATCGCTTGGCCTGGCCTCCCGCTTGAAAAAACCTCCCGGGAATCGCCCGGCCGCGAATGTCTTTTCCCGGTAATCCACGGTGAGGGGGAAAAAATCGATGCCCTCGCGTGGGTTCTTGGCCATGGTCGCGGCAACCAGGACCATGGTGTCCCCTTGCCGGATAACGACCGCTCCGCCTGCCTGTCTTGCCAGATCTCCTGCTTCTATAGATATAGTTTTCCCGTCAATTTCGATTTCTACTTTTTCCATTTAACTTTGTCTCCGAGTTCGATTTAGCGTCTGATGCCCAGTCGAGCGATGATCTGCTGGTAACGATTGGCATCTTCCTTTTTCAAATGGTCCAGAAGTTTGCGCCGTTGGCTGACAATCTTGAGCAATCCTCTTCTGGAATGGTGGTCTTTAGCGTGGGTCTTGAAATGTTCCGTCAGTTCGCTCAACCGCGAGGTCAACAAGGCAATCTGGACCTCCGACGAACCGGTGTCTTTCTCGTGGAGTTTGTACTCGGTGATGATTTCACCTTTTTTCATCTTATCTAACGACATCTCCTCATCCTCACAAGTTAGTATTGGTTCCGGAAAAGGATGGGAGAATGTTTTCGTCGAGAAATATCGTCAGGGCAGGAGCCTGAAACATCGGCGGTACCGGGAGATTCCTCCGCGAAAACATTCCACATCTCATTCCAAAACTTTGCATCAGGTTATTAATAGGGACCAACCAGGTCACAATAAATTTACAAAAGCACCCGCTTCAGCTTAAAAGCGATTTGCCGAGGCGGAAGGTTTGCCAGCATTTCCGAATCCACCAACGATTCGGCCACGGCGACCATCTTGCCCTGGGAGTCGGATATGCGAAAAAAATCTCCCCGCGCAAACCGCCCCGGAGCCGATTTTAATACCGACCTGGAAATTCCCACCCCATTGGCAACGGACGGGGTATGCTCGGGATCGATCTGGATGGCCGGGAGAAACTCCAGGGCCTGTTCCTGGGAGATCAATCTTCCCGAAAGGCTACCATCCTGACTTGCGCTTTTCAATGTTTCCAAGGTCAGGGAACTGGTTTTGTCGAACACTCCCACCTGGGTTCGCACCAGACGGAACAGGTGAGCGTGGCAACCCAACTTCTCCCCGATATCGTGACACAGGGTGCGCACGTAGGTTCCGGAAGAACAATGAACCTCGAAAAAAACCCGGTTCCCATCCTTCTGGGTAAACTTGAGGGAAAACAGGGTAATGGCAACGGGTTTTCTCTCGATAGTAATACCATTTCTTGCCAATTTGTAAAGGGGAATTCCGTTTTTCTTTTTGGCGGAAAACATCGGGGGAACTTGTTTTTGCCTCCCCATCATCCCCTGCATGACCTCGATCAGGTCCTTTTCGGTGATTCCACCCGGGTCGGCTTCGGCGATGACTTTGCCGCTGGCATCCTGGGTATCGGTGGCTTTTCCCAGCTCCATCCCCGCCAGGTAGATTTTGGACTGGGACGACAGAAACTGGATGATCCGGGTGGACCGG
The DNA here is from genome assembly GCA_002796165.1 of Nitrospinae bacterium CG11_big_fil_rev_8_21_14_0_20_56_8. Taxonomy (GTDB): domain Bacteria; phylum Nitrospinota; class Nitrospinia; order Nitrospinales; family VA-1; genus 21-14-0-20-56-8. Next base: position 2,234 of record PCWF01000222.1, on the reverse strand, counting down.
TTCAGGCAGATCGGAAGCATCCCTTCCGCGTCGGGGTCCAGGGTGCCGATATGCCCGGCCTTTTCCACGCCCAGGATTTTTTTGACCGACCAGACCATGTCAAACGAGGTGGGCCCGGCGGGTTTGTAAAGATTGACGACTTTATTCAGGGTGGAGGTCATTGAGTATTTTGTTGATCCGCTCCGCTTTGCGGGCGGTTTCATCGAGTTTGAAATCCAACTCGGGAATAAATTTCAGATAAAGGTTTTTCCCCAGGGTGTTGCGGATGAAACCCTTGGCGCTGTTAAGCCCCAGAAGGGTATCCCGCGTCTGCTCGGGGGTGCCCAGGACGCTGACGAACACCCGGGCATGCTTCAGGTTATCCGTCAACTCGACCCCGGTCACCGTGGCAAAGCCGATTCGGGGATCCTTCAATCCACTTTGAATCAGCCGGGAAATCTCCTCCAGGATAAGTTCCTGAATTCTTTGGGACCGCTTGAATCTCATTTGAGGAAATTCCCGAAGATCCCGGGTGGATCAGGGATCCTCCGGGCCCAGGTTCATAGTTTTAATCTGGCAATCCGTGATGACCGCCAGGTTCATATTATCAACGGCATTGACCAACTGGTTCAGGAGCCCGTCGACATATTTGGGGTCGGACCCCACCGCCACGATGCCCAGGTGCAGGTTTTGCCAGACATCCTGATCGCCAATCTCGGCGACGGAAACGTTAAATTTATTTTTCAACCGGTCCTTGATGGCCTTGCAAACCCGGCGCTTATCCTTGAGCGACCGGTTCCCGTGCAACAGAAATTTCATGGAGCAACATCCCACGATCATGGACGATCCTTCGGGTATCAGGCATGGACCTCTTCAAGGACGAAGGGCTCCACAATGTCTCCCTGTTTCAAGTCCTGGTATCTTTCAAAAGAAAGTCCGCATTCATATCCCGAAGGGACTTCCTTGACATCGTCCTTGAACCGGCGCAGAGAGCTGATTTTCCCCTCGTGGATGACGACATCGTCGCGAATGAGCCGTGCCTTGAGATTTCGTTCCATTTTGCCGGAGAGTACCTGGCATCCGGCGATCGCCCCCACCTTGGGGATGGTGAAAACCTGCCGCACCTCGGCGCGGCCCATGATGATTTCCTTGAATTTCGGAGCCAGCATACCGTCCATCGCTTTTTTCATGTCTTCGATGGCATCGTAAATGATGCTGTAGAGCCGCACATCCACCAGTTCCCGTTGCGCCAGTTGCGAGGCGCCCTCGGTCGGCCGAACGCTGAACCCGATGATGATGGCGTTCGAGGCGCTGGCCAGAAGGACGTCCGATTCGGTAATGCCGCCCACCCCCTCATGGATAACCTTGATGCGGATTTCCTGGGATTCCAGCTTGCTCAAGGCCTCCTGAACCGCGTGGATGGAACCCTGAACGTCCGCTTTCAGGATCAGGTTGAGTTGTTTGATCTTCCCTTCCTGAATCTGTTCGTGCAAATGCTCCATATTGACCCGGTTGGACTGGGCCAGCTGATTTTCCCGTTTCTGCTGAATTTTCAGGTTACTCAGTTGCCGGGCTTTCTTCTCATCGTTGACCACGATGAATTTGTCGCCCGGCTGGGGCACCGAGGGCAGGCCCACCACTTCGATGGGCGTCGACGGGAGGGCTTCCCGCAATTTGGCCCCCTTGTCGTTGATCATGGCGCGGACCTTGCCGAAATAGGGACCGACGATGAACGGCTGGCCGACCCGAAGCGCTCCCTGTTGCACCATGATGGTCGCCACCGGGCCGCGGCCCCTGTCCAGTTTCGATTCAATGACGACTCCCCGCGCCCGAATCTTGGGATTGGCTTTCAATTCGAGGACTTCCGACTGGAGGAGGATCATTTCAAGGAGATGGTCGATGCCGGTTTTTTGCAGGGCCGAAACTTCGCAGAAAATCGTCTGCCCGCCCCAATCCTCAGGCAGGAGTCCCAGATTCGCGAGCTGTTTTTTCACCTCTTCGGGTTTCGCATCGGGCTTGTCGATCTTGTTGATGGCCACCATGATGGGGACCCCGGCGGCGTTGGCGTGGTCGATCGCTTCCTTGGTTTGCGGCTTGATGCCGTCGTCGGCGGCCACCACGAGCACCACGACATCGGTCACCTGGGCTCCGCGCGCGCGCATGGCGGTAAACGCTTCGTGTCCCGGGGTGTCCAGGAACGTGATGGCCGATCCCTTGATTTTGACCTGGTAGGCGCCGATATGCTGGGTGATCCC
>PCWF01000006.1:5978-6202 GCA_002796165.1 Nitrospinae bacterium CG11_big_fil_rev_8_21_14_0_20_56_8 | reverse complement strand
CTTCCATTGCGTCTGCCGATGCGGTGCCGAATGATATTCGCCCGCTGCTGCACGAGGCGCAGAAGTCTGTCGTGACTATCTACATGCGCTCTGCGCTCGATGAAAACGGCATGTCCTCCGGTGGTGTCGGCTCCGGCTCCATCATCACCCCCGACGGTATCGTCCTGACCAATTGCCACGTAGCATGCGACAGCATGTTCTACTCGGTTGTGGTCGGCGACAAG
>PCWF01000006.1:0-5881 GCA_002796165.1 Nitrospinae bacterium CG11_big_fil_rev_8_21_14_0_20_56_8 | reverse complement strand
AACAGGAGACACCGGCTCACGGGACCGAAGGCGGGACGGATATCCATCTCCCGGTTAAGAATCAGGAGCTGGCGCACGACCAGGTAAACCAGGGACGAGCCGGTGGCGGCCACCGCCCCCATCGCTCCCAGCGGGGGAATGAGGAAAAGATCCAGAATCACGTTCAATGCCGCGCTCTCCACGGTGGTCCGAACCGCCGCCCTCTGCCGGTCCAGAACAAACAGGGCGGAAACGGAGAAGTTATAGCCGAGCACCGTCTGGCATCCCGAAAACAGGGCGAACACGGCCAGCACCGCCGCCGCGCCGCCGAACTCCCCCCCGTAAATAAAAGTAATCAACGACTCGGCATGAAAAAAGCCGAACACATAGATCGGCGCGGTTAAAAAGGAAGCGAACCCCACCACCTCGCACCAGAGCCGCGATAATCCTCGCTCTTGCCCGACAGAAAAGGTTTCGGAAAAGAGCGAGAGTGCCATGGGGGCCACCCCGGCCAGCAAAAATCCCATCATTCCCACGAGGCCTGTCGAAAGGTGATAATAGCCAACGTCGCCGCTGTCGACCCCGAAATAATTCATCAGGAACACATCGCTTTGGGCCATCAGGCCGAATCCCAGGATCGAAATGCCGTAGGAGGCCGCCGCGAGCGGTTTCATCTCCCGCCATTCCGGCGCCGCCGCCGGACCCGTCCAGAAATCCCGGGAACAGACCAGGTAAATGACGATGTTCACCCCGGCGGAGATGATGTAAGCGTACAGGACCGCGAAAATCCCCCAATCGGCCCAGATGAACACGCCCAGCAGAACCAGGTTCAACCCCGCGCACAGGGTTTCGCTCACCGCAATGACCCGGAACCGGAGAAGCGTCATGAACAAGGTGCTCAAGAGGGAATCCACCGTGATGGCGAGGAAATAAAGGATCAGCGCTCCCCGGTATTCCAGGAGGCCGGGCAGGGAGATGAAATGCAGATACATTGGGAAAAAACCATACAACAACAGGGCGATTCCCGCCCCGGTGAGCAACCGCCAAAGCACCAGGCGGCGCACCAGGCCCCGGCCCCGGACTCCCGAAGGATCGTCGACGTTCAACTGCGGGAGCCGTTTGTTGAGCACGGTCTCCAGACCGAACGAATTGACAAGCCGCGCGAACACGGGGATGACCAGAAGCGTGGCGTAAATCCCCAATCGTTCCTTACCCAGGTAACGGGTCAGAAGGATCGACAGGAAAAACAACACCCCCTGAACGCAAATTTTCCCCAGTACCGTCCAGGACACATTGGCAATGAATCGTCGAAACGGAGCCAAAGGATGCGATCTCGAAAGAGGGGTTTAAGGGAATTTCTATTCGGACTCCGGCGGAGCCGCGTCCCACATCGAAGGGGCAGGGTTCCGGGAAGCCCGGACGATTCGGGATCGGGGAAGATTGCGTTGCCCCCCCCTCTTTATCATTTTCGGCGGAGGGGAGTTAAAAATTGAGTCCATGCCCCCGAACCGGTCCCGAACCGTTCGCCGCGCATCGGGCGGGATTGCATTTTTCACCGGCTAGTATACACTAAGGCAATCCTTCAGAAGCACCCGTACAGATTCAACAAAACACCGGAGGAAACATTGCCGCAATATAACGTATTGATTGCCGCCGAGTACATCGACCTCAATCCCGATGTGAAGCAGGAAATGTTCCTGCGCATTGAGGAACATGGGTTCGAGAAAATTCCCACCGTCAGCGCCGCCTGGGAATTGGCCTGCGAGGCCAACGATGAGACCGATGCCAAGGACCGCGCGCTGGATGCTTTCGTCAACGTCTGCCGGACCTATCCGTTCGAACTGCGTCTTGTCGTTCAATGCGGGACTTCGCAGGTCCTGCGCCGAAAGAAAAAATTCGAGCCCTGACACCCGCGGGGCTTTGGAGAGAGTCTCCATGAACATAATCCTTAACAGCTATTGCAACCTTAAATGCAATTACTGCTTTGCCGATGAATACATGGATGAGACCGTACGCACTCCCGGCAAGTCCATGGAATACGATTTTTTTGTAAACCAGCTTCTCCCCAAGGTCAAATCCACTCCCGTGATCAACTTCATGGGAGGAGAACCCACGATCCACCCCCGCTTTAACGACATCATGCAAAAGACGCTGGCAACCGTTCCCCCTTACACCTTCCTCAGCATATTCACCAACGGATTGATGCCGCAATCCACGCTGGATCTGCTGATCCAAACCGCCGGACCCCGGGGATGCCTCCGCAACAACATTCACTTCTCCATACTTCTCAACTGGCAGACGATGGAGAACATTTCCGAAAAGAATCACCAAAGGTGCCGGGAAGTCGCTCAGGAAATCATGCGGGTCAACGGTTACACCATCACGTTCAGCATCAATCTCTACTCGAAGAACCAGGACCTGGAAACCCAATGCGCCGAGATCGACGAGATCTACCAGGAGGCCGGCTTGCCGCCGGGACAGACGTACCGGGTGAGAGTGAGCCCCGCATTTCCCATCGTGGGCGATCACCAGAACGCTTATCTGCCCATTCGCGATTTCCCCAAGGTGGGACGGAAAATGATCGAGATCCTCAAGGAATACCCGCAAATGTGCTTCCGGTTCGACTGCTCCTTCCCTCCCTGTTTTCTCGACGAGATCCAGGAAGAGGAATACTCCCTGGTGAGCCGGTTCTACTTTCACGGCAACAAGCAGGTTCCCGAACTCAAAGACTGGCCGGAACAGGATTTTTATTTCGGGTGCGCGGATGGCAGTCCCATGGACATCGACCCGAAAGGGGACTGCTTCAACTGTTTCCCCTTTCACAGTCTGAAATTGGGAAACATCCGGGAGTTCAAAGCGGTCAACAATATCGCCCAGGCCAAAATGGGGTCCCGATTCCTCACCGAGGTGTTCGAAAAAACCAACGTGAAGGAACCCTGCCGGTCGTGTCCGCATTACATGGTGCGGTGTTCCAGCGGATGTTTCGCCTATAATTTTATTTGAAGGGCCTCGCAAAAATTTCCGGTCGCCATGAACCGGTCCTTTGAAGGATGGGGTATGCGGGGAAAACCAGAGCGGGCGGGTTAAATCAGAGGCGGTGAGTGGCAAATTCCTGGGCGACCAGAACCAGATGATACCCTTGTGACGTTTTCACGGGGCCGTAAAGAACTCCCTTTTCCATCTCCCCGCTGGCCATTTTTTCCCGGATGATTTTTTCGAGTTCCTTGTTTTCAAGCACGGTATACCCGGCCGCAGGCACGGAGAGACTTCCCGGAGAAAGTTTTTCCCAGTCGAGTTCCATCCAACCCAGGTTGCCGCCTTCCTCCCTGGACTTGCAGGTACTGTATTTCTCCGCCAGACGCATGAGCATCTTGGTGCGTGCGGTTTCCCCCTCCACCGAGCCGATCGTCTCCTTGAGCAGATCGGCCACTTCCTGCTTCCCTACGACGATGTGTCTAATCTGGACCTGATGCGTCGACATGATTTCCAATCGAAAAAAGATGGCTAATGGTTCCCGTGAGGCAAGATCCCCCCGAAGAAAAACTATCCGGCGGGAAGAATTTATAATATAAATCAAGTTTACATTAAATTCCATAAAAGCGCATTCCACACTTTACTTTCCGCGCCTTCGAGGCCTGCTCCGGAAAACGCGGGGAAAAGACCGGGACGCATTCACCATGACCTCCCATCGGAAAAAAATCATTTTGGCCTCGCAGTCCCCGCGGCGCGTGGAACTGCTGAAGCGAATCGCCCCCGAGTTTCTCGTCATTCCCAGCGAAGTGGACGAGGTGTTCGATCCAGACCGCGATGCCGAGGAAAACGCCATGGCGCTGGCTCGGGAAAAAGCCCTTTGGGTGGTGGAACGACACCCGGGCCACATCGTGATCGGCGCGGACACCATCGTCGTACTCGACCGGGAGATCATCGGCAAACCCGCCGATGCGCATGACGCGGAACGGATCCTTACCCGCCTGAGCGGCCGGGAACATCGGGTGATCACCGCCGTCGCCGTGGTCAACGCGGAAATCACGGTGGAAGCCACCGTCTCCCACGTCCGCATCAAACCCCTCACGCGCGGGGAGATCTCCGCCTACGTCGCTTCCGGCGAACCGCTGGACAAGGCGGGGGCCTATGCCATCCAGGGCGCGGGGTTCTCGATCGTCGCCTCCCATCGGGGTTCCTACTCCAACATCGTGGGGCTTCCGTTGCCGACGGTGCGGAAACTCCTGCTCCGAACGGGCTATGAGTGTTTGCCGGAAGAACCCGGCGACTGAGACAAGGCTAGAAAATGCTTGACAAATGGGGCCGAATCGGCCCCAACGATTCGCCGATCCAATCAAAAAACTCTTGCGGAAAATCGATTTTTCCTCAAGAATATTTTCGATTAGATAATATCAACCTTGAATTATCGGCTTGAATCGTGGTCTTCCGGATGGGAACCGAGATTCGAAGTCAACCGTACCATGACGAAAATCCACGGCTATTGCCAGAGATGCAACGCGCCGATCTTCCTCAACTGCACGGTGGATTGGTACGGGAATACCGTGGCCACCCTCAACTGCTGGAACGGTCATTATCATTGGATCAATATCGAAAACATCGAAACCGATCTGCCCCCCGAGACCGCGAAAGATCTTGTCGCCCATCTGAGTTTTTTTTCTCTTCCCTGAAAAACTTCGTTTTCGGATTTCCTTTCGTTGCCGCGGTCCTGGCCGGTTTGTGTTTGTACAACTCCCCTGCCGCCGCACAGTCTCTTCCTGCGCCTCCGCCGGGCATGGTGTTCATCCCCGAAGGATATGCCCAGATCGGGGCCACTTCGGGGCCCGAGGACGAACAGCCCCTGCACTTCGTTTACACCTCGGCGTTTTTCATCGACAGGACAGAGGTGAGCAACACCGATTACATGGAGTTCGTACTTTCCACCGGACACGAAAAACCCAAATACTGGAACGACGAGCGGTTCAACACACCCGACCGGCCCGTGGTGGGTGTGAGCTGGAACGACGCCATGGCTTACGCCAAGTGGAAAGGCCGCCGCCTGCCCACGGAAGCGGAATGGGAAAAGGCCGCGCGGGGCAACGACGACCGCGCCTACCCCTGGGGCCGGAAATGGGACAAGGGGTTCTTCTTCTATTTCGTCAATGTCTTCGGGGAGGAAGACAATTACCGGTACACCGCCCCGGTCGGTTACTACCCCTCCGGCGAGAGCCCTTTCGGCATATTGAACATGGCGGGCAACGTGTGGGAGTGGTGCCTGGACTGGTATGATCCGAATTACTACCGGGTCGGCCCCGAGATCAACCCGGAGGGGCCCACCCCCCCCGGCCGAATGAAAGTCCTGCGTGGAGGATCCTGGATCAACGGCATCGACAACGTTCGCATCACCGCGCGGGCGCGTAACTTTCCCGAGATCCGGAACGAGATTTACGGTTTCCGCACCGTTCTTCCGGTCCGGTGAGCCCCCACCCCGTCCCGCCGCCCGCCGAAACCGGAAAACCCGATTATCTTGCCATCGGCTCCTGGGCGCTTTACGATTTCGCCAATACCATCTATTCGATGAACGTGGTTTCCCTGTATTTCGCCCTCTGGGTCACCCTCGACCAGGGCGGGGAAGACATTCATTACAGCCTTGCGCTCTCCAGCTCCATGCTGGCCGTGGCGTTGAGCGTGCCCATCTTCGGGGCGATGTCGGACCAGACGGGAAAGCGCCGCGGACCCTTGATCCTGTTGACACTCATTTGCGTTGCCGCCACCGGGGCCATTGGCTACGCGGATCGCCTGGCGGCAGGGCTCCTCCTGTTCATCCTCGCCAATTATTGTTATAACGCGTCGCTGGTCTTTTACAACGGCCAGCTTCCTTCCGTGTCGCGCGGCTCGCATGTCGGAATGGTATCGGGCATCG
>PCWF01000002.1:6359-7840 GCA_002796165.1 Nitrospinae bacterium CG11_big_fil_rev_8_21_14_0_20_56_8 | reverse complement strand
AACCGCGCCCGCCCCCATAAACAGCAGGCCCTTGAACAAGGCATGATTCAAAGTATGATAAAGCGAAGCCACCAGCCCGAGGGCGGCCAACGCCGGATACCCAAACCGGGCAAAGATCATGGCCAGTCCCAGCCCAATCGCGATGATGCCGATATTTTCCACCGAATGATACGCCAGCAGGCGCTTGAGATCATGTTGCTGTAACGCCAGCAATACCCCGCCTACCGCCGAGCTGGATCCGGCGGCCAGCACCAGCCCTCCCCACCACCAAACAGCATGGTCCACCCCCACCAGGTCCCAGATCACCCGCAGGAATCCGAAGATGGCCACTTTGATCATGACCCCGCTCATCAGGGCCGAGGCGTTGGACGGGGCAACCGGGTGGGCTTCCGGCAACCAGACGTGCAAGGGGACCAATCCGGCTTTCATGCCGAATCCGAAACCGGCCGACAGGAAGGCCAGCGAAGCCCATAGCGGGGTCAATTCCGCCGCGCGCATGGCGTCAAACTCGAAGGAATGTCCGGCGGCATAAAGAATGGAGAAGGTTCCCAGAATCATGAGCCCGCCGAAGTGGGCCATCAGCAGATAAAGAAATCCCGCCCTTCGATTGGCCTCTTCTCCATGCTCATGAGTCACCAGGAAATAGGAAGCGACGCTCATCAGTTCCCAGAAAATCATGAACGTGTATGCGTCATCCGCGAGCACCACCCCCTGCATGCCGACGATGAACAGGGATAGAAAAATCCCCAACGGGGTCAGGTCACTCTCGCGCGTGAGGTTCCGGAGATAACCCACGGAATAAATCCCCACGGGAGCGACCAGCAACCCGATCACCAGCAGAAAAAAACCACCCAGGGCATCCAGGCGCAAATGCATGGGCAACATCGGCAACCCCAGGGGAAGGATGACGTCGGTCGGTGGGGTCAATAACCCGTCCAATCCGGCGGCCACGCTGACGATTCCGGATAAAGCCAACAGCAGGCCGATGGCATGGCGCTGGATGTTTCGCGTCCGGGCAAACAGCGGGCTCGCCAGCGAAACGGAAAGCGCCAAAGCAGGAGCCATCAGCAAAAGCAGACGGCCGGTCATCGCGCGTTTCCAACGGTAAGGGTCATTGTAAAGAGCCTGAAAAAATCAAACCTGGCTTTGTTTCTTTAATTTTGACTTCAACGGGGGAAGCCGAAGGAGCGAGACGGCCTTGCGCGCCCCTTTGAGAATTTCATCCCTGTTTCCCTGCCGGTCAATCACCCGGCGGAACTCCGGTTTATCCAGCAGGAAGGAGAGCTTGGAAATCAGAAACACATGCTCCCGCATGGTGGGACTGATCACGATAAACAAAATTCCCACGGGCAACCCATCCAGAGACCCGAATTCCACCTGATGTTCCAGGAAAAAGAGGCTGACCGACGAACGGGATACATTGGCGATGGGGTTGCGTGGATGGGGAATGGCAATCCCTTCCCCGATGCCCGTCGCCCCCA
>PCWF01000002.1:0-6338 GCA_002796165.1 Nitrospinae bacterium CG11_big_fil_rev_8_21_14_0_20_56_8 | reverse complement strand
GTGCCTTCCGGAAGCCGGAGAAGCTCCACCGCGTTCTCGAGAACCGACTTCTTGTCCTTTCCCGTCAGGCGATAAAAAATCCCCCCCGCTTCCAGCGCTCCGACTAAATCGGGCGTGAGGTGCACATCGGGATCGCTGAACAACTCCGGCGTTGCGATGCTCCGGTTCGCGCTCGCCCACTCCAGCAACTCGGCCCGGTTGAAACGGTATTGATGATTGACGCGGTAAACGGGCAACAAGTTCTGGGAGACCCACCGGTAAACCGTCTTCTCCGATACGTTGAGCAGTTTCGCTGTTTCCTTGACCGACAACTGCATGGCCCCCAAACCTCACTTCGGTCATAGATTCTTATTAACCGAATCAATTGGACATTAATGGACATTATTTCTCAATAATACCTACCTTGTCAATAAATTAAAAAGGGAAATTTATCTTCATCCCGGGGGGGGCAGGTTAAGGCACGCTTCCATTGCGGTCACGGGAGATGAAGGAGGGGGCCTGCATCCGGGAAAAGGGACCCGGAGGGGAAAATGCCAACTGCTACGGGGCGGAGAGGACCGGAACCGATTACCGCTTGATCAGGCTTTCGACGTTTTCTTTAATCGAAGAAGACTGGTTCGGGGTGGGGTCGATGAGAGGCCAAATCAGGATGAACACAATAAACGCCGCAACCACGATTCCGACCACGAAACCCAGCCAGTCGAAAAAGGAGAATTTTTCATTTCCAGTATCCATGTTCATCCTTTCACCGATCACGAATCAGAGCACCCATTTTCACCAACCTGGGCCCTCCGCGCAAGTGATAAATGAGGATGGACAAAGGGTTTTTTAAAATTCTCCCCGCAAAGCGGACTCATAGTGCTAAAAGGGTGCAATAATACGTCTGTCAGCAGAAATCCAGGAGTCGAAATTCCATGCGCGACGATCCTGGAAACCGGTCTCCCCCGCCCTCCCCCTATCCGGAAAATGGACTTGTCCTGCAGGGCAAACCCCTTTATAACTGACCACCGGAAACCACTCTCAATCCCCAAAATGCCGCGAAGCTCACGTACCCATCCCATACTCATCGCTCTTCTGCTCCTGGGCCTTTCCGCCTGCGGACCCGACCCCCAGTCCGCCCAGCCGGGAGAAGCTCCGGCGGAAGCCACCCTCTCCCCCCAGCAATTAACGGACCTGGCGCGGGTGAAACAGGATGCCGGAGCCTACGACGAAGCCATCGCGTATTTACAAAAAGCCCTGTCCGCCGATCCCCAATTTGCGCCGGCCCATTACCGCATGGGAACGGTTTACGAACAATGGGACAAGCGGGAGGAAGCCATCGCCGCATACCGGAAGGCGGTGGAGCTGGCCCCCGATAGCGCGGAAAACCACCTGGCGCTGGGGTTGATTTACGGCAAGGCGGTGAAGAACGAACTGGCCGTGAAGGAATATCTCCAAGCCGCGCGGCTGAACCCCGGCGATGCCGGGATCCATTTCAACATCGCGCTGGAGTACTGGTACCTGCAGGACATCCCCCATGCGGAGGAACATTACCGGAAGACCCTGGAGCTCGACCCCAAGCACATCCAGGCCCGCCTCAACCTGGCCGGGGTGTACGAACACACCAAAGAATGGGAGAAGGAACTCAAGGAAATCGCCATCGCCCAGCAGATGGGCCGGGAAAGCGGGAACGAACAGGCGGTCCGGATTGCCGGAGAAAAGCTGGCCTTTCTGAAAGGCCGGATCCACATGACCGAAGAAGAGTTCAAACGGAAAACCCAGCCCCCGTTCGAATGATTTGTGGGGGAGAACCGAATCCGTTACGCAAACGAATCTGTGATGCTTCCCCTCCCCACCTCGGGCGGGACGACGATTTGAGTCGACGCGGCGGTATTGACCTCCTTGATCCCGAGCTTGAGGAATTCTTTCGGGGTCCGGTCGCCGCCCAGTTCGCGGGTGGTGTCCGTTTCCGCCTCGAAGGCGACGAAGGGCGTACCGGGGATGGGGTTCAGCTTGTTGATGATCTCCGTGCGCCTGGCGCCCTGGGCGCTCCCGCTCAAGCCCCCCTGCCCGCCCACCAGCGGCGGCGTCGGATTATTGAGATCGATTCCCACCATAGGTCGTCACGACAAAAAAAGAAACCGGAAAGACCGGTCCAATCACCCGTCCCGTAATAAATTTAACAAAATTTTACCCGAACCCCAACCCCCTTTCAATGGGGGAATTGCACAAAAATCCCCCGCAACTGATCTTCCGCCATATCCGATCTTTTAAAATTCTTGCCCTATTTCCGCGAAGGAAAAGTTTAAGTTCTCTTGACTATTTTTTTCGGTTTTGCGAATATCGTCAGTACTATGCTCCACAAGAAAGATGTAAATCGCGTGGTGACTCTTTTGGCTCATGTTCGCAAGGATGAGGCAGGAAATTACCACGAACACTCCCTAGTTGACCATTTGCAGGGAGTAAAAAAACTAGCTGGACAATTTGCAGAGAACTTTGGTAACTCCGATTGGGCAGGATTGGCTGGATTGTGGCACGATCTGGGGAAATACAGTAAGGAATTTCAGACTTACATAAAATCAGCTAGTGGCTACGACCCCGAAGCGCATATCGAAAATCGGACAGGCCGGGTGGACCACTCCACAGCAGGGGCCCTTCATGCAATCGACCAACTCGGACCCCATGGAAGAATTCTTGCCTACATCATAGCGGGCCATCACGCGGGCCTGCCAGATTGGTTTTCATCCGAAACCGGCAGGAAATCCCTGTCCCATCGTTTGGAAAACAATGACCTTCTGCAAAAGGCATTAAGTCAATCCCCACCCCAAAGCGTTCTTAATGAAACGAGACCTAACTCCCGCCCACCTGGGGGTTCCATGGCCCTTTGGATTCGGATGCTATTCTCGTGTCTCGTGGATGCCGATTTCCTCGACACAGAAGAGTTCATGGACCCGGATCGAGCTGAAAACCGTAGCTCCAACTTACCCCTGGCCGATTTATTGTCCAGGTTCAACGAACATATGAAGCGTTTTGAATCCTACAAGGAATCTACCCCACTAAATCGAATCCGCAACAATATCCTCCATCAATGTATTACAAAATCTGCTCTGCCTCCAGGCCTGTTTTCCCTGACAGTTCCCACGGGGGGAGGGAAAACGCTTTCCAGCATGGCCTTCGCTCTGAACCATGCGCTCCATTTCAAAAAGAACAGAATAATTTATGTCATCCCCTTTACAAGCATTATCGAGCAGACCGCCAACATATTCAGGGAGATTTTTGGCGAGACGGTAATCGAGCATCATAGCAATCTGGAATTTGAACGGGAAACCGCAAAAAACCGCCTTGCCTGCGAAAACTGGGATGCCCCGATAATCATTACAACCACCGTTCAATTTTTTGAATCCTTGTTTGCCGCAAAGACCAGCCGGGCAAGGAAACTCCACAACATTATTAACAGTATTGTCATTCTTGATGAAGCCCAACTTCTCCCTGCAGACTTCCTGGAACCCATCACACGCACCATTCAGGAACTGTCCGATTTTTATCAGACCACCTTTTTGCTCAGCACCGCCACGCAACCCGCCCTGGCAGAACAAAAAGGATTTGGAAGAGCATTTAAAGGTTTGAAAAACGTCCGGGAAATCATGGAGAACCCATTGGACCTGTATCAGGCTTTGAAGCGGGTCGAAATCAATTTCCCAGGCGATTTCTTTAAAACTGAGTCGTGGGAAGAGATCGCCGGGAAATTGAAAAAACATCCCACGGTTCTTTGCATTGTCAATCGCCGGACCGATTGCCGGGAATTGTTTCGGTTGATGCCGCAGGGGACATACCACCTCTCGGCGTTAATGTGTGGGGAGCATCGCTCCCAGGTAATACGCGAGATAAAACATAATTTAGAAATTGGAGAACCCGTCCGGGTCATCAGCACACAACTGGTGGAAGCCGGAGTGGATCTTGATTTTCCGGTTGTCTACCGGGCCATGGCAGGACTCGATTCAATCGCGCAGGCGGCAGGACGTTGCAACCGGGAGGAAAAACTGGAATTTGGGGAATTTGTTATTTTCGTCCCTTCCACCGTCTCCCCACCCGGAATGTTGCGCAAAGGTGAAGATTCCTGCAGAATGCTTTTAAAGGGAGGATTGCAAGATCCTCTGTCCCCAGAGGCATTCCATCGCTATTTCACAGAGCTGTACTGGAAAATGAACAGCCTCGACAAACACAAGATTCTGGACCTACTGACCCGGGACGAACGGCAGATGAAGATCCAGTTCAGAACCGCCGCAGAAAATTTTCGCATTATTGATGATCGGCATCATAGACCGGTCATTGTCCGGTTCAACAATAACGATTCAACCCTTGAACTGCTGAAAACCAAAGGTCCAGAGCGTTTCATCCTTCGCAAGCTCCAAAGATACATCGTCACTATTCCCCTTCCTCTGCATCAATCCCTCGCCAATTCCGGCGCGATCGAAGAAATCCATCCCGGAATATTCGTGCAGACCTACCCTCAGCTTTACCACAAAAAAATGGGTTTCATGGGAGGAGATGAAGGATATCAGGATCCAGAGGATTATGTAATTTAAAATCATTTCGCTGAAAGGAGGACAAATGGAAACCATCCGCTTGAAAGTCTGGGGAGATTATGCCTGCTTCACCCGCCCCGAAATGAAGGTGGAACGGGTCAGTTACGACGTCATGACTCCGTCCGCCGCCCGTGGCATCATCGAAGCCATTCTCTGGAAGCCTTCCATCCGCTGGGTCATTAAAAAAATTGAAGTCCTGAATCCCATCCGATGGGTTTCGGTGCGAAGAAACGAAGTGAGCGACAAAGCCAGTGTGGGAAAAGACTGCATACTCATCGAGGACAAGCGCCAGCAAAGAGCGGGATTATTCTTGAGAGATGTCGCCTACCTGATCCACGCAAATTTCGAAATCGAGGCCGGTGTCAAAGATTCCGAAACCCCGGGAAAATTCCTGGCTATGTTCGAGCGGCGGGCCACCAAAGGCCAATGCTTCCATCGGCCCTATCTCGGGTGCCGGGAATTTTCCGCGCAGTTCGAATTTGTCGGAAAGGAATCCGGCGCGCCCCAACCCGCGGGCGAAAACCGCGAGCTGGGCTGGATGCTTTACGATCTGGATTATTCCGGCCCGGAGCCCCAACCCCGCTTCTTTAACGCCAAACTGGAAAACGGTGTATTGAATGTTCCCCATTGGAATAGCCCGGAGGTAAGAGGATGATTCTGCAATCACTCCATCACTATTACGAGAGAAAATCAAAGGATCCCGATTCCGGCCTTGCCCCCTCTGGCTTTGAACCCGCAAAAATATCGTTCGTCATCGTTTTGGATAACGAAGGTAAATTTGTTGACATTGAAGATGTTCGAGAAGGAACGGGGAAAAAGAAAAAGGGGAAATCGTTCCTTGTCCCCCAGAGTGTCAAAAAATCGGTAAACATCGCCGCGAATTTACTTTGGGGAAGCCTCGACTATTTGCTTGGAATCGATATTAAGAATAAACCGGATCGAGTTAAGAAACAAAAAAAGGCGTTTGTCGAAAAAATCCTCACTACCTTTCCACAACCAGAGACGGATGCTGGAATTTTAGCAACGGTCAAGTTTCTGCAATCTCCCCTTCCAGAGGCTCTGGCAGGCCATGCGCTCTGGGAAGAAATTATCAAAACCTCTCCCAATGTCACTTTTCGGCTTCAAAACGACAACCGGCTGATTTGCCAGCGCCCCGTCGTTATAGAAACCTTGACGACAACAGAGAACAGGGAAAACTCCGGCCAGGCGATATGCTTGGTCACAGGCCAAGCCGACGAGACAGAGCGTCTTCATCCTTCCATCAAGGGGGTATGGGGCGCCCAAAGTTCTGGCGCCAACATTGTTTCCTTTAATCTTGGCGCTGTTAACTCTTTTACAAAGGAGCAGGGGTTCAACGCTCCCGTCGGTAAAAGGGCCGCCTTCAACTACACGACGGCGCTCAATCATCTTTTACGGGAAGGCTCTCCGCAACGCATGCAGGTAGGGGATGCCTCCACCGCTTTCTGGAGCGAAAAGGAAAACCGATTTGAGGACGTGTTTGCCGACTTCTTCCAGGAACCTCCCAAAGACGACCCCGGCCGAAACACCCGGGCTGTCCAGGCATTGTTTTCCGCACCTCAAACCGGAACCTGTACCTGGGAAGGAGACGGAACCCGGTTTTATATTCTAGGCCTGGCCCCCAATGTAGCCCGAATCTCAGTTCGATTCTGGCACAACACCACGGTGGGGGACCTTGCTCAAAATATCCGCCTTCATTTCAAAGATACGGAAATCGTCCACCCTCCCCATAACCCACAGTATCTTTCAATATTC
>PCWF01000176.1 GCA_002796165.1 Nitrospinae bacterium CG11_big_fil_rev_8_21_14_0_20_56_8 | reverse complement strand
CCTGGTGTTTTTGATGGGCGCCCGCAAACTCCCGCGCATCGTGGAAAAACTTCTGCATTATGGGAAGGATCCCGAAACCCCCGTCGCCATCATCCAGAATGGAACCACGGCATGCCATCGATCCTGGACCGGGACCCTGCGCACCATTGTCGACATCGCAATGAAGGAAAAAATCAAACCTCCCGCCCTCACCATCGTCGGCGAGGTGGTGCAACTCAAACCTTACGTGGACTGGTACGAGAAATTGCCCCTGTTCGGGAAAACGGTGGTGATCACCCGTGCCGAAGACCAGGCCGAACCGATGATCCATCTGCTCGAAGAACGGGGGGCGGAGCCCTTTCTCTGCCCGGTCATCCGGACCGTCGATCCCGAGAGCTGGGTGCCCCTCGATGAAGCGCAGGCCCATCTCGACCGCTACCAGGGCCTGATCTTCACCAGCGTGAACGGGGTGCGGTTTTTCCTCCGGCGCCTCAGGGAAAACGACAAGGATATCCGTGAACTGAAGGGAGTCCGCGTCTACACGATCGGACCCAAAACCGCCCAGGCCGTGCGCGACCTGGGGATCCGGGTGGATGTGATTCCGGAGGATTTTGTGGCCGAATCCCTCATCGAAAGCCTCGGCCGGGAATCGGTTCGGGGAAAACGGTTCCTGATCCCGCGCGCGGCGGTGGCGCGGGAAATGCTTCCCGAAAAGCTCGTGGAAATGGGCGCGCAGGTGGACGTGGTTCCCGCCTACCGCACCCTCCCGCCCGAGGCCCCCAACCCGGACCTTGCCGAGCGGCTTAAAGAAGGTTCCATCGACGTCCTCACCTTCACCTCGTCATCCACGGTCACCAATTTTCTCGAGTTCATCGGGAATGAACTGCACCCCCTTCTCGCCGGGGTGGACGTGGCCTGCATCGGACCCATCACCCGGCAAACGGCGGAAAAGGCCGGATTAACCGTGAGCATCCTTCCCCGCACCTACACGATCGAGGCGCTGGTCCAGGCGATTGAAGATCGATTTCAAAACAAGGGGTAAAACAGAACTCGTGGCACGGCGCACTCTTCAACCGGGGCCGGTTCCGGCCAGGAGCCGGAACCCGATCACGATCGCCAGAACGGCGGAAACTCCCCGCAGGCGATGGACGTGAAGGGAGAAATTCTTCAGCCAGATCAGCTTGTTGAGGACCAGGGAATAAAGACCCATGGTGGCCACCATCCCCGCGCTGAACAGAAATACGTAGCCCAGCACGTAGCCGGCCGAGTCGGAGAAGGTCAGGGGGATCAGAAAGATGATGGAGGAGGAACCGGCGGTGCCGTGAAGCACCCCCATTCCGAAGAGAACCCATCCGGCGCGCGGAGAATGAAGCGATTCCATATTGGAAGATACGGGCCGGACCCATTGACGGTATAAAATCCACAACCCCAAAACCATCATCGAGGCTCCCACGCACCGTTCCGCCACCGACAGATCCCAATGGTTGAATACTTCCTTGAGGGCGAGGAACATGACCGCCAGCGCAAGCAAGGTCAGACTGTGACCCACCGACCACCGCAAAGCCAGGCAGAAAGTCTCCGCCAGTTTCTGCCGTCTCAAAATCAGCGTGGAAACGGTGGCCACGTGGTCCGGTTCCATCGCGTGCATGCACCCCAGAAGAAACCCGCCCGCCAGAAAAAGGGTCGACTCCATGTTCCGCTCCTCAAGGATCGTTCCGGTTGCCCATTTTCATTCCTGGGGAAAAATTTTGCAATCTCCTGCAACGCCGCAATAACATAGGCATTCCCTTCCGGGGGAATATTTTGTTTCTTAATCTATCTTAAGTATGATAAATAATATAAATTTTTTTTCCAGGCCCAATCATGATTTACGGAACCCCCGAGCATAAAGAATTGTTCTGCCGGTTTTTCATCGACACGCACCGGCCTTTTCGTCCCGAGGAACTCCCTTGGCCCGATCTCGGACCGGAAACGATCGAAAAGCTGAAGGGGTTTCCCATTTGGGACTATGCGGTCCACACCGAGCGCCAGGTTTTTCTGAAATTGAGCGCCTATTCCCGGGAAGAAAAAGATCCCCTGTTGAGCGAGGCGCTGGCCCTCCAGGCCTACGAAGAAGGACGGCACGCGGACATCCTCAAGTATTTTTTGCATCGCTACGGGATCCCCTTCACCGAGATGCCCGAAAAACGGCTTCCAAAAAACCTCGAATGGTGTTTCATGAGCACCGGGGCGGGGGAATGCATCGACTCCTTCTTCGCCTTTGGGTTCCTGGAAATTTCCAAGGGAAGCCAGGATTACCCCCTCGATCTGATCAAGGTCATGGAGCCGATCGTTCAGGAAGAAGCGCGCCATATCCTGTTCATCCAAAACTGGTTGCTGTACCAGCGATACAGCCGTCCCCTTCACCTCCAGCCGGTGCATTACCTGCAAACCCTGTACGCTTTTTTCGAATCCGGGATGTCCCGCCTCATGGATTTGAAGAATCTCGGGGGAACCTCCTTCACCATACAAGCGCGGGAACATGAGAAATCCTCTTTGTCGCCCAAGGACTTCATCAACCTGTGCCTGAACGAAAACAAGCGGCGACTGGATGCTTACGACCGCCGTCTCGCACGCCCCAAACTCATCCCGCGCATCATGGGAGCGATCAATTTCTTTCTTTAAAAGCCCCCGCTTGAAAAGCAGGCGATCGGAAATGGCCTTGACTCTACCGGTCTTTCCCCCCGCGCCGGAAAACTGTATTTGCCGTTGCCCCACCCCGGTCCCGGGGTTATAATTTCCAAACACACTCAAGGGGACCGTACTTGTATTAGGGCAATGGTCCTTCCTTTGAATGTAAGGGGCGACCTCTTGGCCAGGCGATATTTTAGAGGCGCCCTCAAATCTCCGGTTCCCTGACAGGATACCCTCATGACCCTTCGCTCCATTCGCGTCAGCCATATCGTAACCTCCACCCGGGAAATCGCCGACATGTTGATCGAAAGTCTTCAATCGTGCGAAAGCCAGGAGTTGATGCTGAAAATGTTCGCCCGCCTGGCCAAGAAGTACAGCGCCTGCGGCACCCGGGACAAGGGCGGGGACCTGGGTTTTCTGGAATTCAACACCTCCGCGCCCGAACTGGAAAAAGCCGCGATGGCAACCCCGATCGGGGAACTGGGCGGACCCGTCAAAAGCCGGTTCGGCTACCACATTTTTGTGGTCACCGATGAGGCCAAACTCGTGGACACGGGTAAGGACGGGACCGATCTCCCCCTGGGTGCGGGACCGGGAACCTTGTAACCGTTCTCCCGTCATGCAAATCGAAGGCATACACCATATCGCCTTGAACGTGAAAGATCTGGACCGGGCCGAGGCGTTTTACACCCAGGTTCTTGGATTCAAGGTCGCGCAACGGTTTTCCGGGGGATTGCGGCACCTGATGCTGGACGCAGGAAATTTCGCCATCGCCCTTTTTGAAACCCCCGACCTCGACCTGAAACAACCCCTCGAAACCTTAAGCGAATCGGGATACATGCACCTCGCATTCAAAATGGACAAACGGCATTTTTCCTCCCTGGTCGAAAACCTTGAAGCGAAAAATATTTCGATCGACGAGGGGCCGGTGCGGCGCGGCAACGGGAGATCCATTTATTTCAACGACCCGGACTAC
Source organism: Nitrospinae bacterium CG11_big_fil_rev_8_21_14_0_20_56_8 (assembly GCA_002796165.1). GTDB lineage: Bacteria > Nitrospinota > Nitrospinia > Nitrospinales > VA-1 > 21-14-0-20-56-8. The sequence continues at coordinate 23,467 of PCWF01000176.1, read as the reverse complement.
AATCATCTCGAGATTCGTTGTGACGACTGACCCGCACCGCACGCCCGAGGCAAACCCCGGGACGGGAATTTCCCCTTCCTCTTCCGTTCCCGGCGGGGTTGATCCAATTCTGCAAAAGGCCCTCGATGGCGAACGGATCCAACCCGAGGAGGCCTTGGAACTGTTCACGACGACCGATCATCTTCTGCTGGGGAACGTGGCTTCACGCCTCGCGCGCCGGAAGCGTTCCGATCGCATCGTCACCTATATCGTGGACCGCAACATCAACCACACCAATATATGCGTGACCGACTGCAGTTTCTGCGCATTTTACCGCCGACCGGGGGCCGAAGATGCCTATGTCCTCCCGTTCGAAACCATCGCCGGAAAAATCGCGAAGACCCTGGCGCTCGGCGGACGCCAGATCCTGCTTCAGGGCGGGCATCACATCGACCTCCGCATCGATTACTACGAAGACCTCTTCCGGAGCATCAAAAAGCGGTTCGACATTCACCTGCACGCGCTCTCCCCCGCCGAGATTCAGCATATCCGGAAAGTTTCGCGTCTGACGCTGAAGGAAACCCTGCAACGGCTCCGCGAAGCGGGGCTCGATTCCATCCCCGGAGGCGGGGCGGAGATCCTGGTGGACCGGGTGCGTCAAAAGATCAGCCCGCGCAAATGTAGCGCGGATGAATGGCTGGAGGTGATGGACCAGGCTCACCGCATGGACATCCCCACCACCGCCACCATGATGTTCGGTCATGTCGAAAGCCTGGCCGACCGCGTCGAGCACCTTCGGCGTATCCGCGAGCAACAGGATCAAACCGGGGGGTTCACCGCCTTTATTCCCTGGCCGTATCAACCGGGCAACACCGAGTTGAGCCGGGACATGGGCATCACGTCCCCGGTGACGGGGCTGGACTACCTCAAAACCCTGGCCATCAGCCGCATCTTTCTCGACAACTTCGATAACCTGCAAGCCTCCTGGGTCACCCAGGGACCCAAAATCGGCCAGGTTTCTCTGCTTTACGGGGCCAACGATATGGGGAGCACCATGCTGGAGGAAAACGTGGTGGCGGCGGCGGGAACGGTGTATTGCCTGAACGAGGAGGATATCCGGCGGCTCATCAAGGACTGCGGGTTCACTCCCCAACGGCGCAACATGCGGTACGAATTCGTCAATTGAGAATACTCCCGCACCGTCTCCGGGCGGAGACTTGCGGGCCCTTCCACCCGGCGGCCAACCCGGTTATCCCCATGACCCTGTGGCGCGGCCTGGTTTCATTTCATCCCATCTTCGAACCCTAAAGCGTTCGGCGCCCCAGCAGGGCCTGAAGGGAGAGCGGGTCCGTTCCTTTATTCAGCATGCAGGTCAGGAAGGAATTCCTCAGCGTGTGCGGCGTGGCATCCTTTGAAATTCCGGAAGCCTTCAAAGCGGACTTGAAAAACTTGGCGACCGATCGGGTCGTCAACTGGCCGCCACGTTCGCTGGGAAAAAGATAATGGTCCGGTTGCTTGTTGCCGATTTGCCGGGACAGCGCGTCTTTCAGTTCCGGGGCAAATACCGTGGTCCGGCTGGAGGCGATCCCCTTGCCGGGGATGAACAGAAGGCCTTTCTCCAGGTTGATGTGGGCCACGCGAACGTCCACCACCTCCGACACGCGCAGGCCCGCCGAAAAGGCCAGTTCGATCATCAATCGGTGCTTGGGATTCCCGGCGGCGACGGAGATCTGTTTCACTTCCTCCTCCGACAGCACCACCGGCTCATACCGGTTTTTCCGGGGCCGCCGGAACGCACCCAGATCCAGGGGCTCCCCGAACAACTCCCGGCTCAGGTAATGCATCGCGGTGACCGTCTGATCGATCGTGGACCGCGACAATCCCTGCTCCACCAGGTCTTCCAGATATTCCGCCAGATCCTTCGGATACAACTCTTCCGGACCCTTCGGTCTCGCATGGTCCACGAACTTTTGAATTTGGCCTAAATAGGCTTTAATCGTGTGCAGGCGGTAAGTGCACAGTTCCAGGTTGAGACGAATGGTATCCAATATCGCCTCAAAAGGACCGGGACTCGATTTTTTAAGGGTAAAGGTTCGAATCGAGGGGTGAGTGACAACTTCGTTCATATCCTAAATTCTCCTGGAAAACCACATTGCGGGAAATCGGGTTTGAAACGATCCGAAGGCTTCGGAGAAATACCCGAGCGGATAAATTCTAATCTCAATATAATCAATTAGTTATGGAAGGTCAACTTAAAAGATCGCAAACAGGGGAAGAAATTTCAGGGAGAGGAAAAAAAATCCGATCCGCGGTACAGTTCGAGTCCCCGGCGGACCAGGACATTGAGGACGGCCACCATCGGGACAGCCAGGAGAACCCCCATGAAGCCGAAAAACTCGGCGCCCAGGAGCACGGCCAGCAGGATAACCACGGGGTGCAGGCCCAGGGTATCGCCCACTATGCGGGGGGTCAAAACCATTCCCTCCAGGGCCTGTACGACCGCAAACACCAGGGCCACGCCCCCCACCAGAAGCCAGTCCTGGTACTGAATATAGGTCATCAGGGCGGCGGGGACGAAACCCACGACCAATCCGAGGTAGGGGATCATGCTCGCGAAACCCGCCAGGATCCCGATGAACAGGCCCATGGGGGTCCCGCACAGGAAGAGTCCGATACTGTACAATCCCCCGAGGGTCACGGCGACCATGAGTTGCCCGCGCACGAATTTCGCCAGGGTGGACTCGATCTCCCGCACCGTCTCCATCACTTGATCCCGGAACCGGGGAGGCACGAGCTTCATCACCCGTTCCCAGATCAGGTCGAAGTCCCTCAACAAATAAAACGTCGCCACGGGAATGATGAACAGGCTGAACAGGAACAGCACGATATTGAGAAGTCCCGAAAGGGAATCCCAGAGAAACGACGTGGAAGCGGAAAGGAGCCGCAGAGGCAGTTGTCCCAACCGTTCCAGGGCCTGGTTGAGGACCTCGCGTATTTTTTCCTGATCCATCCCCGCGATCCGATCCACGATCGGTTGAATCCAACCCTGAATCACGGTGATGTATTGGGGCAGATCATGAATGAATTTTTCCGCCTGAATTCGAAGCAGAGGGAAAAGGATCAGCACCATGCCCAGGGAGAGAAGGAAGAACACCAGCATCAGGAGCAGGACGGCGACGGTGCGGGACAGTTTCCACCGTTCCAGGAGGTCGACGACAGGATCCAGAAGGTAGGCCAGAGCCAAGGCCACCAGGAAGGGGGTGAGCACCCGCCGCGCATAGTAGGCCAGGACGCAGGTCAGCACCAGGCCCGCAAATGCCGCCAGCCAGATCCGGGTGTGGTCGCGCGCGTTCCCGTCCATGGGTCAAAGATCTCCCAGCGACAAGGGGTTTTGCAATCCGGACCCCGGCGGAGGAGACGCCTGCACCGATTCGGGCTTGGCTCCGCCGGGCTCCCAATTGCTTTTAATGGCGGGCATCAGAAATTCGACCAGCTTTTGCTGGCAAGGTCGAACGCTTCAAGCTCGGCGGCCAGGGCATCGGCATTTTTCGCCGTGGCAAAATCGCTCTTGGCGGCAATCAGGATGGACTTGTGTGCGGAAAACACCTTGACGCTGATATTGGCCTGCACCGACCTCGTTCCCGCGACTTTGTCCTCGCCCACGAGATTCGATATCGCGTTTCCCACAATCACCATGTCGGCCCCCGCTTTCAGGCCGATGGTGACGGCGGCGCTTGTGGTTCCCTTCGCCGCATCCATAACGGTGGCCTCGGGAATCATGTTCGTGACGGGCCCGCGGCCCACGACCGTGCCGCCGGCCTGGATGAATTGCTGGCTCAGGGCGGTCTCCGAGATGGGAACCATCTCCCAGAACGGGCGGTCGGGAAGGGAAGACAGGCTTTTCTCCTTGATCAGGACGATCAGGTTCTTATCTCCCGTAACCCCCGCGATCAGGCCCAGTTCGCTGAGCGCCCGGGTAAGCGCGTCGGGGTAGAACATGATCTCCAACCGCATCTGCGTCACCCGGTTGCCCACGTCGTCCAAGGCCTCCAGGAACCGGTAGCGGCGGACATATTTTTTGGCGTTGGCACGCAGGGCGCGGAGGGCGTTACGGTTTTTCCCGTATTCGGTTTCCCCCATGATCGATTCCAGGGTTTTATCGAGGGCCACCCGCATGGCCTGAAGAACACCCTTTTGCCGGGCGCCGACATAATCGTTATCGGTGACCGGCACTTCCATGGAGACGACCTGCGTCGTTTGAATCTCCGCCCCAGCCCATGGGGGGAGAACAAATCCGAACCCCCAGGCCCACACAAAGCAGAGGAGGGTGTGGCGAACGTGAAATTTCAAGGTGACCTTCCTTCGGGTGCCTCTCATAACCGTTAATTCCCGGTTCGGGAAATTTGCTTTGGCCTCAACATGAGGGGACGGGATCCCGAACGCAACCCCTCTCGGAGGCCGCTTTGAGTTGCATCCCTTATTTGAACAGCAGGAAGGTACCCGCGATAAAAAGTCTATCGGGGGTTTTCCCTGCCGCAGGCCCGAAGCGCCTTCAATTCCCGCGGGGTCAGAAAGCGCCATGCGCCGAGAGGGAGACCGGAAAGGTTCAACGGACCGAAGTGCGTCCGCTTCAAGCGAATGACGGCATGGCGCACCGCCTCGCAGACGCGCTTGATGTGGCGGTTTTTCCCTTCGACGAGATGCATCCGTAAAAAGCTGTTATTCCCGCTGGTCCGCAGAACCTCCACCTCGATGGGGGCGGTGGGTTTGCCGTCCAGCGGCACCCCTTTGCGGAGACGGGCCAGGGCCTTCTCTTCCGGAACGCCGCGCACTTTCACCTCATAGGTTCGGCGAACCTCGAAGCGGGGCGAAAGCAGTTTGCGGCCCAGGTCCCCGTCGTTGGTGAACAGGAGGATCCCCTGAGTGTTAAAATCGAGCCGCCCCACCGGGAACACCCGGCCCGGCGCTTTTTTGACGAACTCCATCACCGTCGGCCGTCCCCGCGAGTCACGGACCATGGTGGTCAGGCAACCGGGTGGCTTGTTCAATACCAGATAGATCCGGTCCGCCTCCGGTCCCACGGATTTGCCATTGACTTGGATCCGATCGGTTGCGGGATCGGCTTTCGCGCCCAATTGATTCATCACGCGTCCGTTGACGCGAACCCGGCCTTCGAGGATCCATTGTTCGGCCTGTCGACGAGAGGCGAGTCCGGCATCGGCGATAATTTTCTGTAAACGGATTTCCATGGCGGTCAGGAGGATGAGGGTGGAAAGCCGCCAGAACGGGCGGCTCTCAAATTTTCAATTATAATCCAAGGTCCCCTATTGAGGTTCCGATTCCGGGTCGTCCCCCGAATCGGTTTCGTCGTCGGCTCCCTGTTCCGGAACGGTGGCGCGGTCCTCCTCTTCGGTTTCCATATCGAAGGATTCCATTTCGAAGGAAAGCTCGGTCTGATGCGGAGCGTCGGCATCGCCTTCCAGTTCTCCTTCCTTGAAGTCGTCGAGGGTGGGCATATCGCTCAGGTCCTTGAGACCGAAATATTCGAGGAATTTCTGGGTGGTGCGGTACATGATCGGCCGTCCCGCTACCTTTTTTCTTCCACCGGGGGCGATGATCTTTTTCTCGAGCAGGGTCCGGATGACACCGCTACAATCGACTCCACGCACATCCTCCACCTCCTGCCGGGTGATGGGTTGTTTGTAGGCAATAATGGCCAGCGTATCCAGGCTGGGCTGAGAGAGCTTCGAGGTCTTGTCCAGCTTGAGGAATTTGCGGATCCATTCCGCATACTCATGCCGGGTGACCAACTGGTATCCATCGGCCACTTCGATGATCTGCAGGTTCCGGGCTCCATATTCTTCTCTCAACTCCTCCAGGGCCGATTTCAGCTCCGCCTTGTCCGTGCCGCTGACAAAGGTATTGTGAAGCTGGTCCACGCTGACCGGCCGGTCAGCGGCGAGGAGGAGGTTTTCGACAACGGCTTTGAGCATTTCGCGGTCCAACAGTCGTTCCTTGTAAAAGGTTACTCATTCGGTGCGGCTTTCGGGATTATATCCCAGCTCACAGGTTCTGGAAATACTTGCTGAGCGTGAGGCCCTGGTTCTGGTAATGCGAGTGGATATTGCTCCCATAGACCTTTTCGGGGACTTCCAGGACTTTTTCGAATTTCAGACGGCAGAAGGTCTGCCCGTCCTCCACCATGAACGGCACGTCGTGGGGACGCACCTCCATGACGGCATACGTTCCCTCGTTCAAATCCGCCCCCTCGTGCCAGCCGAAACCGGGGTCGAAGAATCCGGCATAATGCGTGCGAAGCTCCCCGCTGTTGGGTTCGTAGGCCACCATTTCCGCCAGCAAATGCGGAGGGATGCGAATTCTTTCCTTGGACATCATGATGTAGAAACTCTCCGGTTCCAGGATCAGCCTGTTGTTTTTAGGTTTGGCGATGGGTTCCCAGAAATCCAGGGGGTCGTAATGATTCACCTTCCTCAAATCGATGACGCTTGAATTTGTTTTGGCCTTGTAGGCCACAATGGGTTTCTCGGCCAATTCAACACCCACATACAGCCCCATGTCGATTTTAACTTTATCAAAGGGAATCGCAAATCCATTCGCATCGAACAAAATGGGATTTTTCCGGTAACACGGCTCCAATCCTTGTTTTCCGAGGTCCGGGGAATGACCGGAAATGATGCGCAACTGGTTCAGGGAAAGGTTTTCGCACACCCGGACCGGGAAAGATCGCGGGATCACTTCCAGATAGATTTTGCCCTTATAACCCTCGGGAATTTCATCGAACCGGTGACACCGATCGGCAATGATTCGGGTAAAAATATCCAATCGCCCGGTTGAGCTTTTGGGATTCGTGAGACCGGAGATCCCCGGGGGAAGTTCCAATTCCTCGAGCAAGGGGACCAGGTAAATGGCTCCTTTTTCGAGGATGCCGCCGTCTCCGGTCAGGTCCACTTCGTAAAGCATCAGATCTTTGAGCCGTTCCTCGACCGTATCGTTCTCCGGCAGAAAACTGCATTGGATGCGGTACGCCTTTCGGCCCAACCTCAAGTCCAGGCTTGCGGGTTGGATCTGCGACTCCAAAAGGGAGACGCGGGAATGGACAATGCCCTGCAACACGGCCAGCTCGATATGCTGGCTGGGCAGGTACCCCGCCTTCCCTTTGAGAAGGGTGAGAAGGTCCTTATCTTTTTCGATCAGCGACCGGGCCGTTATGGTTTTCATGAACATTGAGCAACGGAAGGAATTTTAAAATCGGTTCAGGCATGGTACCGCGGCAGGAAAACCGATTGACAGACTCATTGAGGCTATGATTTAATCCTATAATTCAAGACATTGCAACCCAATATTTAGCAGGTTGTGGAGGTGCCGCAAATGCCGTTATATGAATATGTTTGCGAAGATTGCCGGAAGGATTTCACCCTGTTGCAACCTACCGATGTCGACAAATCGCAAACGGCATGCCCGGAATGTGGACAGAAAAACGTAAGGCATAATTTTTCTACTTTTGCGGCCAAAATCGAAGGGGGCCAGTCCCTGTCGAGAAAAACCCCCGTCACCGCCGACGACTTGCCGAATAAAAAGGTGTTGAACCTGCCTCTTCCCCGGCTGAGATCCGAACTGTAAACAACCCGCCGGGGATATTTCCTGTCGGTCCTTCTTCCCGAAAATATTCAGCGAACTATTACTCATGAAAAAAAGCGGTCATTCCCATTCTGAAGAACGGTCCGGTCACCCGGAAGCACCCAAACCCACCCCTTCGCGGCTTCTCAAGGGAGCGCTGTGGACGGGGGCGGTGGTCCTCGGCCTGTGGGGCCTGATGTACGTTTCCGCCCCCAAGTCCAATCTCGAACCGTACACCAAGTTTCAGAATGCCTCGCTGGAAAAAGAAACCCCCGCGAAGGAAACCTCCAAACCGGCCGCTCCGGCGGAAACCGCCGCCTCGGAAGCACCCTCTCCTTCCAGGGATGAGAATGTGCATGCGGCAAATGAAGCCCTGCGGGATCCCGCCCGGATCAAGACCGTGGCATCCAAATCGGGCATGGCCTCCCTTCCCCGGGAGACGCTGGAGCATATCCAACGGGGCATGGACCTGACCGAAAAAGGGGAATACAACGGCGGGGATCAGGAATTCAAGAAGGCCGCGGAAATCAGCCCGAATTCCCCGGAGGTCTTCGCCATCTGGGCGACGGCTTTAAAAATGGCGAAAAAATTTCCGGTGGCAAACAAGAAATTCCAGCGAGCCCTGGAATTGTCGCCGAAGGATCCGGAGATCCTGTTCAACTGGGGCCTCTCGCGTCTGGAGGAGAACGCCAACCCGGAGGCGGCGCAACTCCTGGAACAAACCATCGAGATCCAGCCCGACAACGCCATCGCCTACAATTTCCTCGGCAAAGCCTACGGCCGGCAGAAACTGTACGATAAGGAAGAGGCCGCCTACCGAAAGGCACTGGAACTCCAACCCGAATTCGCGCAGGCGTATTTCAACCTGGGCCTGGTTCTTGCCATTCAGAAAAAATTCGAGCAGGCGGCTCCCTACTTTGAAAAAGCCATCGCAATGGATCCGTATTTCGAGCAACCCTTCGTCGTGCAGATGCTGACGGCGCTCGGACGCTACACCCCCTCGAAGGACAAGATGGCGCAATTGCAGGAAGCGGAAGACAAGAAAGCCCAAGAGAAGGGGAAAGAAGAAAAAGCGGCCGATAAAACGGAGGGTGAATCGAAGGAAACCGAGGGTTCCCACGAGGGGTCTTCCGAGGGCTCCGGGAAGAAGGTGAAGGACACGACATCCATCAAGGGACACGTCCGGATCAACGGGCAACCCGCGCCCCCCAACGCGCTGGTGATGCTGGAAACCAAGACCAAAATGCGGGTGCCCGGGGAAACGCTGACCAACATCACGATCAAGCAGAGCGACCTCAAGTTTTTTCCCCAGCACTCCGTGGTCGTGGTCGGATCCCACATCACCTTCACCAACGAGGACCGGGAAGTCCACAATATTTTTTCAAAATCCATCAACAACCAGTTCAACCTGGGCGCCATGGCGGGGGGAACCTCCAAAACCATCACCTTCGAAAACCCCGGGCCCGTGGTCCTGCGATGCAATATGCACAAGGACATGATCGGCACCGTCTTCGTCGTCCCCAACGGTTACTTCACGAACGTGGACGGCCAGGGGAATTACACCTTCAACAATATTTCCAGCAACAATTACATTCTGCAGGTCTGGCATCCCAGCCTGCTTCCCGAGGAGGTGGAGGCCCATTTGAAATCGGCGGACCTGACCGGGGTGGATCAGACGTTCGATTTCGACATCGCGAGCAAATCCAACATCGGAGAAATCCACGACATGGTGGAAGCGGTCGATTACAACCTCGTGGTCGACAACATCGAAAAGGAAATGTTCCTGGCCATCGCCGATTGGAGCGAAGGCAAGCACTTTATTTCCCGGAAACGGATGCTGATGGCGATCACCAAACATTTCGCGGGCGGGGGCCTCAAGGGGGCCATCGCCAAAAGTTTCAGCGAGAAGCGTAGCAAGAATCTTGAAGACCAACTGGACGAGATCCGGAAAAAAATTTCCGGCATCGGTTACGATCCCGGCAAGATCACCCGGCCGGAATTGGAATCGGAGGCCCGCCTCGCGGTGTCGCAACTTCGCAACAGCGTCAAGGAACTGGAAACCCGCCTCAACCCGGATTTCAACAAATCCGCCAACTGACTCCCGCCGTTCCCCCATTCTCAAAACCCTGCCGGGCCCGACCCCCGGATTGACTTTGCAACTTTTGGAATGATAGGTTAAGGCCATGAACCTGCGTGTTTTCAATTCCCTTTCCGGGACCAAGGAAGAGTTTGTGCCGCTCGAAGGAAACCGGGTGCGCATGTACGTGTGCGGCGTCACGGTTTATGATTACTGCCACGTGGGACATGCCCGCGCCGCCGTCGTGTTCGACACCATTTTCCGCTATCTGAAGCACAAGGGTTTCGACCCCTGCTTTGTCCGTAACTTCACCGATATCGACGACAAGATCATCATGCGGGCGCAGGAGAGTGGAATCCCCTGGCAGGAGGTGACGCGGAAATTCATCGACGCCTTTTATGAAGACATGGGGCAACTGAACATCGCCGCACCCACGGTCGAGCCCAAGGCCACCGACCACATCCCGGAAATGATCGCGATGATCCGGACCCTGGTGGAAAAGGGAATCGCCTACGAGTCGGGAGGAGACGTTTTTTATTCCATCCAGAAATTTCCGGACTACGGGCGGTTGTCGGGAAAAAAGACCGACGATCTGCGGGCCGGAGCCCGGGTGGACGTGAACGAAAGCAAGCGGGACCCTCTGGATTTTGCGCTGTGGAAGAAGAGCAAGCCGGGGGAACCGTTCTGGGAGAGCCCCTGGGGTCCCGGACGGCCGGGCTGGCATATCGAATGTTCGGCCATGAGCTCCCGGTACCTGGGCGAGACCTTCGACATCCACGGCGGCGGCAAGGACCTCATCTTCCCCCATCACGAAAACGAAATCGCCCAGTCCTGCGGGTGCTCCGGCAAACAGCCCGTGCGCTACTGGATCCACAACGGATTCGTCAATATCGACCAGGAGAAGATGTCGAAATCGCTGGGGAATTTTTTCACCATCCGGGACATTTACAAGCAATTTCATCCCGAATCCCTGCGGCTGTTCCTGCTCTCCAACCACTATCGGAGCCCGATCGACTTCTCCCGGCAAAACCTGGAGGAGGCCGAAAAGGTGCTCACCCGGTTCTACGAAGCCCTGGGGGGCGCCGCCGAAACGCAGGACCCCACCGCCCCCCTCTCTGGACTGGATCCAGAAGTCCGGGCGCACCCGCTGTGGGGAAAATTCGCGGAAGCCATGGACGACGACTTCAACACCGCCGTGGTGCTCGCCCATCTGAACGAGGAACTGCGCGCGCTCAACAAAAGCCTGGCCGATGCCTGCTCCGGCGTTACGGCGCGCCGGCAAGCCGCCGTTTCCGCCGGGACGCTCCGCCGGGTCGGCGGTGTGATCGGCCTGTTCCAGCAGGATCCGGCCGAATTCAAAAAGCAAATCTTTGCCATCCGAAGCCAAACGCTCGACGTGGACGTGGAAAAAATCGAAAGCCTCATCACCAGCAGGAACTCCGCCCGGAAAGCCAGGCAATGGGCGGATGCGGACCGGTTCCGCGATGAACTGATCCGGATGGGCGTGGCGCTGGAAGATACTCCGAACGGAACCGAATGGAAACTTAAATGAACGCGGGCATCCAGCTCTTCAGCGATATCTACCTCAAGTTCACGCACTGGTTTTCGCAGGTGCAGGTGCGCGAAGACGAACCGCGCATCCGGGTGCCGGAAAAAACCATCCGCTGTATCTGGAACGACCAGTTGTTCCGCACCCACGAACTGGAAACGACCGACGGGGAACAACTGGAAATCGTCTTCCCCGGCTACTGGACCTTCGGGCCAGGCCCGGATTTCAAAAGCGCGGCCATCAAGGTGAACGGGGTCCTCTATGAAGGCGACGTTGAAATCCACGTCTATTCCTCGGACTGGAGGGCGCACAACCACTCGCAGAATCCGGAATTCGGCAACGTCATCCTGCATGTGTTCCTTTGGGGAGAAAGGAAAAAGTCCCCGCGCCGGATAACGGCTCCTTCGTCTCCCCGTCTGCCCGGCGGGCATATCTTCGAACTGGAGATCAAGGATTACCTGACCAAGGGGATTCTGGAACTCTCGGAAGAACTCGATTTCGACAGCTACCCGGTCATGAACCAGTTCAATTTCGGACGCTGCCATTTGCCTCTCGCCCGTCTCCCGAAGGAAAAGCTGGAGCAATTGCTGAACGCCGCCGGGGACGCGCGGATCTTCACCAAAATGGAGCGGTTCCACGACCGGATTATCGACCGGGGGTACGAGCAGACGTTTTACGAAGGGGTGGCCGAGGCCCTGGGATACCCCGTCAACAAGCAGGCCTTCGTCACCCTGGCGGAATCCTTGCCGTTGCCGACCCTGCGGATGATGCTCCCAACGAAAATCGCAAAAAAGGAAAAGATTCTTCATCTCCAGGCCATGCTTTTCGGCATGGCAGGACTGATGGGATTCAAACACCTGGATCTTTCAAGCCTGGCACCGGAAGACCGGACGTACTTTTCCCGGCTGGCCCGTCTTTGGGAGAAATACCGGAAGCGGTTGCCTGCCCCGACGCTCACGGACCGGGACTGGAAATTCGGCGGCATCCGGCCCGCGAATTTTCCCTACCGGCGCATTGCCGGGCTGGCCCGTCTGCTTCTCCGGCACGAGGCTCAGGGAATGTTTGCCGATTTTCTCAAGGGGTTCAAGGCGGGAATCGTCATGGAAGAAAACAAGAGATACGCCACGCGGATTCCCCGCGCCCTGTACGACTTTTTCTGCGTGGAGGGAGCGGACGACTACTGGGGATCCCATTACTCTCCCGGCGGGAAGAAACTGGCCGCGGCGCAAAACCTGGTGGGACCCGACCGCTCCGCGGCCATCACCATCAATATCGTGGTCCCCATCGCCCTCATTTATGCGCGGGCTTGCAAGTCGGTGGAGATGGAGGCCGCGCTCAACCTGTTGTACCGATCCTGCAAGGGGAAAACCGACAATAAACTCCTCCGTTTCATGAAATATTACATTTTCGGAAACAATGCGGAAATGATCCGAATCCTTTCCACCGAGAAACAGAAACAAGGCCTGATGCAGGTGTACCAGGACTTCTGCACCCAGAACGAAAATAACTGCTTGAGGTGCCAGTTCCCCGACGTCATCCACCGTTATTTCACCTGAACCGTTCCATTGCCCCTAACCCATTTCAAATACTCTGTTTAAAAGCACTATTTTTAGCAAAAATCGCCCCGGAAACACTTGATTCCCCTCCCCCTTGAGGATAAAGTGTAGAGACAAAGCCAATTATTGAAGTCAGAGGACGTCTGTATCATGGATCATTTGGATCACCTTGAAAATCAAAGCATCTTCATCATTCGCGAGGCCTACAAGAACTTTAAAAACCTGGCGATGTTATGGTCGATCGGGAAAGATTCCACCGTTTTGGTGTGGCTGGCCCGAAAAGCCTTTTTCGGGCAGGTTCCGGTTCCCCTGGTGCACATCGACACCACTTACAAGATCCCGCAAATGATCGAGTACCGGGACCGCGTGTCCAAAGAATGGGGACTGAACCTCGTGGTCGGCAAAAACCAGAAAGCCCTGGATGAAGGCATGAACCACACCCTCGGCCGCATGGTCTGTTGCGAAGCCCTCAAGACCCAGGGGCTGGCAACCATCATGGAAGACAAGGGATACACGGGCCTCATGCTGGGGATCCGCCGCGACGAAGAGGGCACCCGCGCCAAGGAACGGTATTTTTCCCCGCGCAACAAGGATTTCGAGTGGGACTTCAAAGACCAGCCCCCGGAGTTGTGGGACCAGTTCAAGACCTCATTCGAGGAGGGAACGCATATCCGCATCCACCCCATACTCCATTGGACCGAGTTGAACGTCTGGGAATACATCCATCGGGAGAACATCCCCATCATCGACCTGTATTTTGCGAAGGACGGCAAACGGTACCGGTCGCTGGGGTGCCAGCCCTGCACGAGCCCCATCGAATCCACGGCGGTGACCATTCCCGAGATCATCGAGGAACTCCGCAACACCCAGACCTCCGAGCGGTCCGGCCGGGCCCAGGACCAGGAAAACACATACGCGATGCAGAAGCTCCGCGCGCGAGGGTACATGTAAATGAACGATAACGGTACCGCGCAGGGCACCAATCACCAGTCGATGCGGCTGGTGATCGTGGGACACGTGGATCATGGTAAATCCACGCTTGTCGGCCGCCTTCTCTCCGACACGGGAAGTCTGCCCGAGGGCAAGCTCGATTTCGTCAAGGACATCTGCGACCGGCAGGGGAAGAGCTTCGAGTTCGCCTTTCTCCTCGATGCCCTCGAAGAAGAGCAGGAACAGGGCATCACCATCGACACCTCGCAGATCTTTTTCAAAACCCGGAAGCGAAACTACGTCATCATCGACGCACCGGGTCACAAGGAATTCCTGAAGAACATGGTGACGGGAGCCGCCGACGCCGAATCCGCCCTGCTCCTCATCGACGCCAATGAGGGGGTTCAGGAACAGAGCCGGCGCCACGGATACATCCTCAAACTGCTGGGCCTCACCCAGGTGGCCGTGGTCATCAATAAAATGGACCTCGTGAATTACAGCCAGGAGGTCTATAACCGTATCCGCACCGAATACAGCTCATTCCTCAATTCCCTCGACGTCCGGGCACGGGAATACATCCCCATCTCCGCAAAGCTCGGGGTCAACGTGGCCCAAAAGACCGATTCCATGCCCTGGTACTCGGGACCGACCGTCCTGGAGATGCTGGACCAGTTCGAGAAAAAAGCCCGGTTGAACCACCTTCCTTTCCGGCTTCCCGTTCAGGACGTGTACAAATTCGACCAGCGCCGCATCATCGCGGGGCGGGTGGAGAGCGGGCAGTTGAAAGTGGGAGACCGCATCCTGTTCTCGCCGTCCAACAAGACCGCGCGGGTGAAAACCATCGAGGCATGGAGCGTGCCGGTCCAGCCCACCAACGCGCAGGCCACACAATCCATCGGCGTCACTCTGGACGAACAGATTTTCGTCGAGCGGGGGCAGGTCGCGTCCCTGGTGGAGGAGCATCCTATCGTTTCCACCACTTTCGACATCAACGTGTTCTGGATGGGCCAGAACAACCTGGTCAAGGACAAGACCTACAAGATCAAGATCAACACCCAGGAAGTTCCCTGTGAAGTGGTTGAATTCAAAAGAATTATCGACGCATCAACGCTGGAAACCCTGGAAGGTCAGGACTATGCGGCCCGGAACGACGTGGCCGAATTGACCCTTCGTACCCAGAAGCCGGTGGTGTTCGATCTGTTCGGATCCATCAACACCACCGGACGGTTCGTTTTGGTGGACCGGTACGATGTTTGCGGCGGGGGCATCATCATCACCTACACCCCCATCAACAAGGAAGACAAATTGCGCGACGAAGTGCGCACGCGCGATGTCCATTGGGTCAAGAGCAACATCCGCACCGAGGAGCGGGCGTACCGCAACGGGCATCGATCCGCCCTCATCCTGATCACCGGGGAATCGGGGGTCGGCAAAGCCGCCCTTGCCCGGCAGATCGAGAGAATGCTCTTCGATCTCAATTACCAGAGCTATCTGCTCGACGGCCGGAACGTGGGCCTGGGTGTTTCCGCCGATATCGAATCGGATCGGGAAATCCTGAGAGACGGGGAAGCGATCCGCCGATTCGGGGAGGTGGCCCGGCTGTTCCTCGATGCGGGCCATGTCGTCATCTCCACCTCCAATGTGTTCAACCGGGAGGACCATACGGATATGCGCCTGCTGGTCGAGCCCTGCCCCGTCGTCGAAGTCCAGATCACCGATTCAACCCATCCCCTCGGATCGCCCGATGTGGTTCTGCCCGTTGTGCCGGAGGGAAAGGAAATCGAGGCCGCTAAAGTCGTGTGCCAGTTCCTGAAGGACAAAAAAATCCTGATCGGCCACAACTACTCGATTTGACCGATGCGCCCAACGGCAAAAAACCGTTGACTTTTTATGGTTCTGATGCAGAATGGCAACCCTGCATTCCGGGCGGAAATTTTCAGGGTGCCTCTTCATTCGAGGTCCCCTTTACAGGAGTACCCCTAATTATGCCCAAGATCGTAGTGCATAACACGGAAACCGGCGACGTTCAGGAGGTTCGCCTGGGTTACGGCGCCAACCTTCGCCAGGCCATTCTGTACACCGAAGCCGAAATTTACAAGGGAATCAACAAGTTTCTCAATTGCCGGGGGATGGGTTTGTGCGCCAAATGCCTCGTGGAAATCGACAACCCGGAAAACGTCAATGCCGATACCTTCTTTGAATCCACTCAGCGGAAACTCCACAAATTTCCTGAAAACCAGAGAATGTCTTGCCGGGTGAAAGTGTACGGCGACATCCACGTCAAAACCGCTCTCGCCGATTGATTGACGACCCTACTCCGTTTCAAAGCCCCGATCCCACAGGGAATCGGGGCTTTTTTTATTTCCGGTCCCTGTCCGGGGGGGCTCAAAAAAACTGGAGGAGAATGAGTAGCGGCAGAAATGTGAGCCCCACGATGGAAACAAAGGCGTGAAGCAACACATCCCAACGTTTGCTGACAGGAATGACTGTGATAAAGTAAAGGCCCACGAGATACTCCCAAATTCCGTTTTCCCCGTGGAACTGGTTCAGAACCAGGTAATAGGCGAGGCAAAACACCACAGCGAAATATAGAATCTTGTGGATGGGCAACAAGCGGGCGGTGGAAGCCCGGAACGACATGTAGGCCCCGAGAAACACATTGATGGCATGAAACGCAATGGCCGGGACCACCCAGATCAGGGAGGGCGACGAGTTGATTTTCGAAATGAGGTCGGAGCCCACCGGAAACCTTTTACCGTCCTGGAAAAGAAAGCGATTTTAACATGGAATTCAACCTCCAAGGCCGAAAAGTCGTGGTCACCGGTTGCGGGGACGGCATTGGCCGCGCGCTCGCCTTAGCCTTTGCCCGGGAGGGGGCCCGCATCGCGGGGTGTGCGCGAACCGAGACCCGGCTCGATTCCCTGAACAAGGAAATCGAAGGGAAACACCACTTCTTTCTCCCCTGCGATCTCACTCGCAAGGAAGACATCGAGAAATTCCACAAGCAGGTTCTGCAGTCTTTTGGCGGCCTGGACATTCTCGTCAACAATGCGGGTTCCATTTTAAAATTGGACTCTTTTTTCACCCTGACCGACGATGACTGGCAGGATTCCTTCAACCTGAACCTGTTGTCGGCAGTGCGCCTGTCCCGGCTGTTCATCCCCGCGCTGAAGCATTCTTCCTCACCGCGGATCATCAATATCAGTTCGATCTCGGCCACCCGGCCCGATATCCAGTACCCGCATTACAGCGCCATGAAGGCGGGAATGTCCAATTTTACCGTTTCCCTGGCCCAAACGCTGGCTCAGGATAAAATACTGGTCAATTCCGTTTCTCCCGGCCCGGTGTGGACGCGTTCGTGGGAACAGGAGGCCGATCAAATAGCCCGGCAATCCGGGAAACCCCGGAAGGAAATCATCCAGGAAATCCAGTCGGCTACGGGGGGCAGAGTGCCTCTTCACCGCATGGGAGTTCCGGAGGACCTCACCGGGCTCGTATTGTTTCTTTCGTCCGATCTGGCCCGGTGGATTACCGCGGCCAATTTCACCGTGGACGGAGGATGGTTGCGGGATCCCTATTGACCGAAAATGGAATGGATCCTCCTCCACCCCTGAGGAAAAACGTCTGCCACAAGGCAGACGGTTAAAATATCAATTATAGAGATCCCGTTATGAAACCCTTGCGTTCTTCAAGATCCTGTCTTTCACGGAGCGAATTCCCGGGATGCCTCTGGGGCCTGATTCTGGTGTTCGCCGCCGGAGGGTGCTCGGTTTCCAGGACGCCGGTGGAAAACGGCCCAGCACTCATCAGCCAGGAAGATCAGATTTTCGACAAACGGTTCCGGGATATTTCCTTCAAAGAGATCAACCTCGAGCATTTCTGGAAAAATGGGAATACCGGCACGCCACGCGAGCCCGTCGTTCTCACCAACCAGACCATCTCCGACTTGTCCGAATCGATCAAGGACGGGGTTGTCAACATATACACCCGGCGCATTGAGGAGCGCGACGCCAAATTCGGAATATCGCCCAACGACCTTCTGCCGATCAAAATTCCCCTGGTCTCGACCCTCCTCGACATCATACCCTTTCAGGTTCCCATCCCCTACCGCACCGAAGGATTCAGCCTGGGATCCGGATTCATCATCAACGAGGAAGGATATATACTCACCAACGCGCATGTCATCAACAACGCCACCGACATTCGCGTGGTCCTCTCCGAGGGACGCGAGGAGTACCCGGCGAGGATCATCGGCATCGATCGGCTGACCGATTCGGCGCTGATCAAAATGGAAGCCAACGCGCTACTGACCGTCCTGCCTCTGGGATCCTCCGATGAACTGAGGACGGGTGAAATGGTGATCGCGGTGGGCAACCCTCTCGGTCTCAAGCACACCGTGACCTCGGGACTGGTCAGCGCCAAGGAGCGGGTCACTCCCCAGGGAAACGTCAACGTGGATTTTCTTCAAACCGACTCCGCCATCAATCCGGGAAGCAGTGGCGGTCCCCTGCTCAATCTATATGGCGAGGTGGTGGGCATTAATACCGCCCTTCTCCAAAAGGCCCAGTTGATCGGTTTCGCCGTTCCCATAGACACCATCAAGGCCGTCATGCCGATGCTGGTGCTGGGAAAGACCGAACGCGGATGGTTCGGCGCGCAAGCCGGCCCCCTGACCCTTCAAAAGGCGGTTGAATTGGATTATCCCAACGATGGCGGGGTGCTGGTGACCGGGGTGGAAAAGGAGAGCCCGGCGGAACAGGCCGGACTCAAGCCCAACGATATCATCGTCTCGCTCAACGGGAACGAGACGAAAAATTTTATCGTCTTCCGCCGGCAGGTGATCGGCCTGGCTCCCCAAACCCAGCTGGCTCTCAAGGTGTACCGCGAGGGGAAGATCCTGGATGTGTCCAGTACCCTCTTGCAAAAATCATCGGTCCAAACCCCATAAATCTCCAAGGCGGGGAGAAACCGCGGCCCCGGGGCCAACCGGAAAAATGATGGATTGCCAACCCGTCCCGATTGCCTTATTCTAGCTGAAAACTTTTTCAACCGGAATGTTTCGCACCATGCCCCCAAAAATAAATCCAGAGATTTTCCGAGAGTACGACATCCGGGGTCTTGTGGACCAAGACCTCACCCTTTCAGCCGTGGAACTCATCGGCAAGGCCATTGGGACTCATATCCGCCGCAACGGGGGCAAGACCCTGACCCTGGGCCGCGACATGAGAAAGAGTTCTCCGGGGTTTGGCGAGGCGCTGGCGCGCGGACTGCAATCCACGGGCTGTGACGTGATCGATATCGGGCTAGTCCCCACTCCGGTTGCTTATTTTTCCCTGCACCACCTGAAGCCCGATGGCGGCGTCATGATCACCGGCAGTCACAACCCGCCGGAGTTCAACGGCATCAAGATCAGCCACGGCGTTCACAGTCTTTACGGAGAAAAAATCCAGGACCTGCGGAAGCTGATCGAAAATAACGATTTCGAGGCAGGCCGGGGAACCCATCGCGCCACCGACGTCCGCCAGGCCTACATGGAAAATATCTGCAACATTATCCGCATCCCCCGCAAGGTGAAATTCGTGGTCGATGGCGGCAACGGCTGTTTTGGGATCGTCGGACCCGACCTCCTTCGAAAACTGGGGCAGGATCCCATCGAGCTGTTTTGCGAACCCGATGGCACGTTCCCCAACCATCATCCCGATCCGACGGTCCTCAAAAACATGCAGGACCTGATCGCCAAGGTCAAGGAAACCGGATCCGAAATGGGGATGGGTTTTGACGGCGACGCGGACCGGATCGGGGTGATCGACGACAAGGGCAACATCATCTGGGGCGATCAGCTTTTGATCCTTTTCGGACGCGACTTGTTGAAGCGTCATCCCGGCGCGGCCATCGTGGGCGAAGTGAAATGTTCGCAGAACCTGTATCGGGACATCGAGAAGCATGGCGGGAAACCCGTCATGGCCCCGGCCGGGCATTCCCTGATCAAGAAAAAGATGCGCGAGACGCATGCCCTTCTCGCGGGAGAAATGAGCGGCCATATCTGCTTTGCGGACAATTACCTGGGCTTCGATGATGCCACCTTCGCCGCCTGCCGGGTGCTTGAGATCGTGGCCCGGTCGGAGGGCAAACTCTCCGATATGCTGGCCGACATCCCCAAAACCGCATACACGCCGGAAATTCGGATCGACTGCCCCGACTCCAGGAAATTCCAGATCGTCCGGGAATTGACCGAGCATTTCCGCGGCAAGTATGATGTGGTCGACATCGACGGGGTGCGTGTCAATTTCGGCGACGGGTGGGCTCTGGTCCGCGCCTCCAACACGCAACCCGTGCTGGTCCTCCGCTTCGAAGCGGAGACCCAGCCCCGGTTGAAGGAACTCGTCGGCATCATGAAAGAACAACTGGACGGTTACCGCCCGGAGGTTGTGTTCGATCCCGAAATATGATCCCCGCCGACACCCTCTCCGGCTACCGGACCCCCGGCAAGGAGGAACCACCCCATGCTCGTTAAAAAATACCTGCACACCCGCTTTCGCGTGCGGGACATGGATCGCTCGATCCATTTCTACCGCGATATCCTGGGAATGAAGATCACCGAACAGAAAACGTCGCCCCGGGGCTCCCGCCTTGTCTTCCTGGGTTTTCCGGGGTGCGATGCCGAACTGGAGCTTTGTTCGTTTCCCGCCAGCGGAGACATCCACGTTCCCGAGGACCTGGTGCACCTCGCCTTTGAAGTAGATAACCTCGAAACCTGCATGGAGAAACTGAAACAGGCGGGAATCCCCATTACTGAGGGACCGGTTCAGAGCGGTAGCGGAACGCGGTTCATCTTTACCGAAGATCCGGACAAATACGAAATCGAAATGATGGAATACCCGGCCTGATCAACAACGCCGGGTTGCCAGGACAAGCGACTGGGATTCGGGCGGCCCCGTTTTCCCGAATGGGCCGGCGGATTCCATCGGAAAACCATCCTAGCGAATGACCAGTCCCGCGTAGCCCACCACGTGGTCCATGTCCCCGCTCACCTCGCCCGAGGTCTGGTACCGCACCAGTTCGCTCCGCGTCGCCCCCAGCTCTTTCGCGCACAACAGCATCACGGTGACCGGATTCACCCCACACATGGTGATGTGATTGTCTCGCACCGTCTCGTGCAGTCCTTTCGGGTCCAACTTTAAAATCTGATCGATGGCCTTGCGGTCTTTCGTAACGGCGCTGGCGTGAGACTCGTAATGCGTCATATCCGAGCTGGCCACGATCAGGACGGGATCGGTCACCGTTCGCAACGATGCCACCAGGGCGCGGCCGACTTCCCGGCACTCCTCGTAACTCAAACGCATGAGACACAGGGGAACGATCCGGAATGTTTTCCGGAAATATTGCATGAAGGGAAGTTGCGTTTCCAGGGAATGCTCGAAGCGGTGGGCTCGTGGGTCGGCCTGGATCAGGGGTGAGGCTTCGCAGAGGGTACGGGCCAGATCCGAGTCGATTTCGATCGCCCCCATCGGCATCTCCCAGGTTCCCTCGGTCATCACCGAGACGCGATGGCCCTCTCCCGTGTGGTTGGGTCCGATGAGGATCACCCGGCCGGGAATCGTCACGTGGGAAAACACCGCCCCCGCCACCGCGCCCGAATACATGAAACCCGCATGTGGCGATACCACGCCCAGGGCCGGGCTCGGGACACACCCTTCATCCAGTTTGAGTTTCACGTCGGATTTCAGCAGGGCGGGATCGCCCGAATAAAATCTTCCCGCCACCGCAGGGGTGCGAATCATACTGGCCTCCCCAACCTCATTCGTTGCGAACATCGCCCGTCATGGGGACGAATCGAACGCCGGTGATATTGCGCTTCTGTAATCCACCGGGCGTTTTGGTGATTAACAACAGATCCTGGACCTGGAATTCGCCGCCCAGCGGCATCACGATTCTTCCGCCCATTTTCAATTGATCGATGAGGGGTTCGGGAATTTTGGGCGCCGCCGCAGTAACCAGAATCGCGTCGAAAGGTCCCGCCTCGGCCCATCCCTGATAACCGTCGCCATGCCGCACGTGGACGTTCTTGTATCCCAGCCGGGACAGCAGGCCGCGCGCGGAATCGGCCAGGATCCCGATGATCTCAATAGTGTAAACCTCCTTGACGATTTCCGCCAGCACCGCCGCCTGATAACCCGAACCGGTGCCGATTTCCAGAACGCGGTCGCCGGGGTGCAGTTTGGCCGACTGCGTCATGAGCGCCACGACATAGGGCTGTGAAATGGTTTGTCCGGCCTGGATGGGAAGGGGTTGATCGGCGTATGCGAGGGCCGAATACCGGGGAGATACAAACAGGTGGCGGGGAACCTTGAGCATGGCATCCAGGACTGCGGTATCGTGAATATCGCGTCCGGCCAGGTCCACCGCAACCATGCGTTTGCGGGCCTCATCGTGATCGGCGCCGGGAAGAATCGTCAGCGCCGACAAAAACACGGAAGAAAGGGTGACAAACAGCGTGGAAAAAAACGATCTAAAAAATGAGACCGTTTTTCTTAAGCCATTCGTCGGCGTCGAATTCCCGGCTGGCGAATTCCTGAAAATCGATCTCTTTTTTGGAAAGTTTCCGCCCATCTATATACTGCGCCGCCTCTGAGGGTTTTTTCCGCGATCGCTTTTTGACGGGTTTCTTTTCGATAAGCTCTTCTTCCTCGCAACCGGAGGTTTCAAGACCCTCGGTGAGGACCTGCATTTTCAGAACCAGGACCATGAAGCTCTGCGGACAGATTTTTTCTTTCTTTTGTATTTCGGCAACGATTTTTTTAACCTTCTCCGAAGTCATCACCGCTTCGGTGATCGCTTTGGACAGTTTTTCAAAATCGCGCTCTGACCCATGAGAATGGCTCACGACAGGACCCCCTTTCCAATAGATCGAATGGAAGGATTCTTCCCTTCAAGTGTACTTCCAAAATAGACAGTCTCGCGCAAGTTGTCAAGGAGATACAAAGTCATTCCGAATCGGAGGCTCAATATTTGGGAACCGTTGGATCGATCTGGTCCGACCACGCCTCGATTCCCCCCGCCATACTCTTCACCTTGGCGAAACCCATTTTCTTTAAGGCTTTAGCCGCCTTCAAGCTACGCACCCCGGCCTTGCAATGAACCACGAGTTCCTCGTCCTTCCGGAGCCCGTTCAAATTCTCCGGTTTCATCTCCTGGATTTGTCCCAGCGGAATCAGGATGGATCCCGCGATCCGGCAGATATCGTATTCCGAGGGTTCCCGCACATCTACCAGCTTGAACGGCCGGTTGCCCTGGCGCATGCGCTGGACCTCTTCCACCGAAATTTCCATCTCGCGGTCCTCGGCGCTGTCTTGCGCGGGCATGATCCCGCAGAATTGCTCGTAGTCGATAAGCTCGTGGATGGTGGGGTTATCTCCGCAAATGGGACAGGTCTTGTCCTTGCGCAATCTCATTTCCTTGAACTTCATCGCGAGCGCATCAAAGATCAACAGACGCCCCACCAGCGTATCCCCTTTTCCGAGAATGATCTTCAAAACCTCGGTGGCCTGGATCAGACCGATCACCCCCGGAAGCACCCCCAGCACTCCCCCCTCGGCGCAACTGGGCACCAGGCCCGGCGGCGGGGGCTCGGGATACAAACAGCGATAGCAGGGCCCCACCCGGGAATCGAATACCGAAGCCTGCCCCTCGAACCGCAGGATACATCCGTAAATGTAAGGTTTGCCCAGAAGAACGCAG
>PCWF01000208.1:5591-11682 GCA_002796165.1 Nitrospinae bacterium CG11_big_fil_rev_8_21_14_0_20_56_8 | reverse complement strand
GGTTGAAGGTGGTGTTTCTCCCCAACTACAGCGTGTCCCTGGCGGAGCGCATCGTGCCCGCCGCCGAACTGTCTCAGCAAATCTCCACCGCCGGAATGGAGGCTTCGGGAACAGGGAACATGAAGCTTTCCTTGAATGGAGCGCTGACCCTTGGCACCCTGGACGGGGCAAATGTCGAAATCCTGGAAGAGGTGGGAGA
Organism: Nitrospinae bacterium CG11_big_fil_rev_8_21_14_0_20_56_8; assembly: GCA_002796165.1. GTDB lineage: Bacteria > Nitrospinota > Nitrospinia > Nitrospinales > VA-1 > 21-14-0-20-56-8. The sequence continues at coordinate 11,483 of PCWF01000208.1, read as the reverse complement.
AGATAATATTTTTATTTTCGGAAACAAAGCCCACGAGGTGGTGGAACTCAGGAATGACGGCTACGTTTCGCGGGATTATTACAACGCCAATCCCGACCTGCAACATGCCTTGGACCTGATCCAGGAAGGTTACTTCAGTCCCGAAGATCCGCGCCTGTTTCACCCCATTATCGAATCCCTGCTGGACCGGGGAGATTATTACATGGTGCTTGCCGATTTCGAAGCCTACCGGAAAAGCCAGCTTCAAGTGGAATCGGTCTATCGCGACCCAGGGTTGTGGGCCAGAAAGTCCATTCTCAATTCCGCGAATATGGGTAAATTTTCCAGCGACCGGACCATCAAGGAGTATGCTACGGATATTTGGAAGGTCGATCCTCTATAACGGTCCGGGTAATCAACGGACCAGGGAAAATTCCCATGCTGGTGTTCAAGAAAAACCTCTACGCGCCTTTCTCCGGAGCATATTCGGAGAATCCGGATACCCTGCCCGATCCCTACGGGTTTGTTCTGCACGCCCTCGCTTCCGACCGGGATATTTTCGTCAGCCTGCGGGAGATTGATCCCCAAGAGGCGTTGGAGCATTGCCAGACCCTGTATCCCCGTGCCTCCCGCTTCGCCACCCCGGCCATTTTGAATACCACGTCGAAAATTCTTTTGGAAGGGCTGGTCAACCCGAACCGGTGGTACACCATGAACGCCTACCATTTCTGCTATTTATTCGACACGCTATATTCGGTGGTGGAAGATTACAATTACGGAGAAATCCAGCAACGGTTCGCAACCTTTCCGGAGCTGAATGGAGAGCCCATCAACTTCGACCGGTTTATAGAAGATTACTTTTTCACCACGGCCTTTCTCATCGACCCGGAGCGATTCAACAATATGGAACAGGATGCGAAAAAAAATCATCCGTTCGATTTTCCCGGCCTGTTTGGAGTGATCAACCGGCTGGTACCCACCTCCGAAGAGATCCGGCTGGTGGAATTTCCCGGCGACCCTTACGCCATATCGCAAATTCCGAACTGACCCTCCAGGCCGACGGGAAAGGATCGATCCCGGATGGTTTTCTCCTCGGGGAATCAACCAGTTTTCTTTTAACCTTCCAGTTCCTTTTCAATTCGCCCCGTCAGCGCCGGATCCAGCGGGTCGGTTTCGCTGTAAAACGCCGCACTCACCCGCCCCTGCCGGTCGATAAGGTATTTGTGAAAATTCCATTGGACCTCCCCCGGTCCGGGGATTTTTTTCCCTTTCAGAAAAAACATCACCGACTTGACCCAATTGAACAATCCGGATTTCAAACGGGAAGAGGGTTTCGGCAACACCGCCGAGTCTTGCAACCACCGGTACAAAGGGTGCGGATCCGAACCCACGATTCGAATCTTGCTGAACATGTCGAAATCGATCCCGAACCTGGAGGTGCAAAACGAACGGATTTCCTCATCGGTCCCCGGCTCCTGTTCGGAAAAGTCGTTACAGGGAAATGCCAGGAGGTCAAATCCCTTGCCGCGATAACGTTCGTGCAATTTTTTCAGGGCGGCATACTGGGGTGTGAATCCGCATTCGGATGCAACGTTTACCACCAGCACCACGTTCCCGCGGTAACGGGCGAGGGATTTTTCCTGCCCGTCGATGGAGCGTGCCGAAAAATCATATAATGCGGACATCACAGAATCTCTCCCCATAGCCGATTGCCATTGGACAACTCCTTCATTTCAAAAATGAACCGCGGACATATCGCAAGACAATGAATTTCTGGACCCACCGGAATTCTCCTCAAGAAGAAACTGACATTCAAATCCAAATCCAGTATAATACATTGCTTGAAACTCGGGAAACTCGCCCCGAATTTTTCAAGCTGGTGGGTAGATATAACCATGCTGGTTTTTAAAAAAAATATCTACGATAAAAAGGAGTGGGAATCCTTCGGCGCGTCCAGGGTTGCCGACCCCGAATACAAACGGCGGTTTGATCCCCACCACTTTGTCGAAGTCGCCCTCGTCGAGGAGGAAGAAATCATTTCCTTTCTCGAGCGCCAACCCAAACAGTTCTGGGGTGAGGACGGAAAGAAGTTTTATCCCCACGCTTACAAGATCGGCGGAATCGAGATCATAAAGAAATTGCTCTCTATTCTGAAGCAGGGATTTCAGGATCGATCCACCTGGCACCACATGAACGCCTACCATCTCTGCCTGCTGTACGATGTCCTGATTCGATTCGCCTTCAATTTTAATCACGATATGGATGAAGAACGTCTCAAGTCCCTGCCCGAGCTCCAGGGGAAAGCCCTGCAGGTCGATCTGTTTGTGAAGGAATATTTCACCAATACGGTTTTTCTGCTGGACGAAGACCGTTACAATTCCCTGACTCCCGAGGAAAAGCTGAAACTGGGTTCGGATTGCCCCTGCCAGTTTGCCGTCATCAACGGCCTTTTACCCACCCGGGAGGAGATGGAGCTGAGGGAAGCCCGGGATTACCCCTACTCGATCTACGTTTGATCCTTCCTCTCCACACCCCTCTTTACCTCAATTCCCCCTCTTTCGGTGAAAATATATTAATATCTCTACGGATGGATTTATTCCGATCCGAGTTCATAATTCTTTTCCGAGTATGAAATTGCCGTGCAGAAAATCCTGACCGCCGCGCAGATGCAGGCCATCGACCGGAGAACCATAGAGAACATGGGAATTCCCGGAGTGATCCTGATGGAAAACGCAGGCCGGGGAATCTTTGAACTCATGAAGGCGCATATCCCCGGCCTCGCCGCGAAAAAAGTCGTCGTCTTTGCCGGCAAGGGCAACAACGGGGGAGACGGATTCGTCATCGCCCGCCATCTTCACAACCTCGGCTCCGAGGTCCACGTTCTCCTGTTCGGGAAACGGGATGCATTGAAAAACGATGCGGCGGTTCATGCCCGGGCCACCCAGGCCCTCGGTGTCCCGGTGCGGGAAATGGATGCGGACCGCATCGACTCCCAGGACCATCTTCTGCGCCATGCCCACATTTTCGTGGACGCCCTTTTCGGAACCGGTCTCAGCCAGCCGGCTTCGGGGTTATATCAACGCGCGATCGACAAAATCAACGCCTTGGAGAAATTCGTGGTTTCCGTGGATCTTCCCTCCGGGATCGACGCCGACTCGGGCCGGTTGATCGGTCCGCATGTTAAAGCCACCCTCACCGGGGCCCTGGCCCTCCTCAAACGGAGCCATCGTTTACATCCGGCGGCCGGGGCCATGGGCGAAATACATATCGTTGACATCGGGATTCCCCGCAAGGTTATCGAAGAGGAACCGGGAGACCTGTTCGTCCCCGACGAATCGGACATCAAAATTTCCCTTCCCGGCCGCCCCGCCGATTCGCACAAGGGCAGTTACGGCCATGTGTTGGTGATCGCCGGAGCCAGAGGCAAAGGGGGAGCGGCGGGCCTGACGGCCCTCGCCGCCCTACGGATGGGGTGCGGCCTGGTAACCCTTGCGCTTCCTGCAGGTCTCCAGAAGGCCATGGAGTTTCACCCGTTGGAAGTGATGACCCACCCCTTGCCGGAGACGGAATCGGGCGCGATCGACGCCTCCGCCGACGAGACGATCCTGGAACTCTGCGCAGGCAAATCGGCGGTCGCCCTGGGCCCCGGCCTTTCGACCGATCCCTCTACCGTAAAATTATTGGATGCAATTCTGCCCCACATTTCCTGCCCACTCGTACTGGATGCGGACGGATTGAACGGGCTGGAAACCCAGCGGAAACTGCTGGACCGCCTGAAATGTTCCGCCGTGCTGACCCCGCACCCAAAAGAGATGTCGCGTATCTCCGGCCTGGAAATGGCGGAGATTTTAAATAACCGGGTGGAAACGGCCCGGACCTTTGCCCGCTCCCGTTCCCTGGTTCTCGTGCTCAAGGGATCGAATTCACTCATCGCTTTTCCCGATGGACGCGTGTTCATCAATCCCACCGGGAATCCGGGCATGGCCACGGGTGGATCGGGCGACGTGCTGACGGGGATGATCGCGGGGTTGATCGCTCAGGGCATGGAACCCGGGCCAGCCGCTGTCGCCGCCAATTACCTGCACGGGCTGGCCGGAGACGATTACGCCCGCGGGAACAGCCAAACCACTCTCATCGCCGGAGATCTGCTCCGCACGCTTCCGGAAACCTTAAAGCGAATTCTGCCCTGAAGCCATGAATCCCCCTTTGTACCTTTTCCTATCCCCTCGGCTTTAAAATGGAAATCCTTTCCCGCAGTTCCCAGGAAACGGTCGATCTCGGTGAGAGACTCGGGCGGCTTCTCGTTCCGGGAGACATCGTGCTCCTGTTTGGTGATCTCGGGGCTGGAAAAACCACCCTGACCCAAGGCCTCGCCCGCGGGCTCGGTCTGCCCCCAAATCAACATACCCGGAGCCCTTCTTTCACCCTGATCAACGAATACCGCGGCCGGTGCCCCATCTACCATATCGATCTGTATCGCCTCGACTCGTTCGCGGACGTGGAAGCTCTGGGGTTGGAGGACGTTTTATTCGGGGAAGGCGTGAGTATTGTGGAGTGGTCCGAAAAACTTTTTCCCTCCCCCTCCCACTCCACCCGGAACGAACTGGGTATCGCAGAACGGCTGGAGATCCGCATCCGCTTTGTCGAGGAAGATCATCGGCAAATCGAGTGGAAGGCCATAAAAATACCCGGCAGGAACTTTATAATTTCCCCTTTACAATAATCATGCCCTATGGCAAGATTAGGCCGTGGTATGGCAATTGCATACCTCCATGGATCCCCTGCGCTCTGATTAAGCTATGAACAATAAAATCAGAATATTACTACTCATTGTGATGGTTGGAATTCTCGCGGCAGGGGGCTATAATTTTGCCACTCAAATCCCTTCCAAACCACCCCACATGGAGGGCCAGGTTAAAGTCGACCTGATGAACCAGGGGATCGATGTCCGGATCGAGAATTTCAAGCTGATTCACGAGGAGGATGGCCGAAAAGAATGGGAACTCAATGCCGGCTTGGCGCAGGTGAATGAAAAAGAAAAAGTGACCCGGCTCGAGCACGTCGAAATCAAACTGACCCAGGGCAACAAGAAAGACATTTACCTTTACGCGGACAAGGGAACCCTCCAGGCCGATACTCAGCAGATCGACCTGGAGGGGAACGTGAAGCTGTCCGGCAACCCCCGGGATTTTATGGAATATTTTAAAAAAAAGAAAAATGAACCCCAGGTTTCCCCGAAAGGATAAGGCTTGAAATCGATTCAGTCATTTAGTCACGCGGCCGCTTGCCTGGCGTTGGGACTCCTTATCTCGTCCAACGGGGCGGCTCAGACCGCCGAGATCAAGAAACCCGAAGGCAAAACCGTCGAGATCAACGCCGACCGCATGCGCTCTGAAAATGGGGGGCAGAAAATCGTATTCTCGGGGAGCGTGAGCGGAATTTGGGGAGACCTGAAAATCACCTCCGACGTCCTGGAGGTGTATAACACCCAGGACAAGAAAAATACCGACGAGATCGTCGCCATCGGCAACGTCAACATCACCCGGGGGGAGACGCGCGCCCGGGGAGACCGGGCGGTTTACCTCGACCAGCAACAGCAGATCATTTTGACGGGATCTCCCAAAGCCGTAGCTTGGGAAGGGAAAGACATGATCGAAGGCAAAGAGATGATTTTTCTCCTCGACAAGGACCGGTTCGTGGTCAACGATCGGGTTCGAATGATGCTGTATCCGAAAGAAAAAAAGGAACCAAAGGAAAAACCGGGGAAAAAGAAAGCCGAGTGAGCGGGAACGGCCTTCAGAGAGGCCGGACCGCACCCTTCCATCAACCGATTGATAATTGAAAGAAGCGAGTGAAAGGTTTAACGGCCAAAAACCTGGTTAAAAGCTATCGCAAACGCCAGGTGGTCAAAAA
>PCWF01000208.1:0-5579 GCA_002796165.1 Nitrospinae bacterium CG11_big_fil_rev_8_21_14_0_20_56_8 | reverse complement strand
CGACAGCGGCCAGGTCTTTCTGGATGACGGGGATATTACGGAACATCCCATGCACCTGCGCGCTAAAAAGGGAATCAGTTACCTTCCCCAGGAACCGTCGGTCTTTCGCAAGCTCACGGTGGAGGAAAACATCATCGCGGTCCTGGAAACACAGAATCTTTCGTCCTTCGACCGTAAGAAGCGGGCTCGGGCTCTTTTAAGGGAGTTGAACATTCTGCATATCAAGAACTCCAAAACCTATACCCTTTCGGGAGGGGAGCGCCGTCGGGTGGAGATCAGCCGGGCTTTGGCCACTTCGCCGGTTTTCATTCTGCTGGATGAACCTTTTGCCGGCATCGACCCCATCGCGGTGGCCGATATCCAATCGCTCATTTCCCAGCTTCGGCAGAAAGGCATCGGGATCCTCATCACCGATCACAACGTGCGGGAGACCCTCAGCATCACCGACCGGGCATACATCATCAATGAAGGCCAGATTATCTGTTCCGGCTCGCCGCTGGAAGTGGCACAGGACGAAAAAGTGAAACAGATTTATCTCGGAGAGCAATTCACGTTCTAAGGACGGTTACTCGGAAAAGGTTATCGCATGGCAATGGAAATGAAATTCGGCCTCGGGCTCAAAATGACCCAAAAACTGGTCATGACCCCCATGTTGCAACAGGCCATTAAACTCCTTCCTCTTGCCCGGCTGGAACTGGCCCAGCTCGTTCGCCAGGAGTTAGTCGAAAATCCCATCCTTGAAGAGATCCTCGAAGAGGAACCCGGCGTCGAGGAGGAAGCGGAAACGGAAGATTTTGATATCGAGGAGCCCCCCCCCGAGGAAACCGGGGACGGGGACCCCGATAATAAGGAAGAAGATATCTTCGCGGAAGACCATTTCCGGGAAACCGACGTCCAGTTCAAAGAGGAAACTTTACAGACAAAAGATGCCGAATCCGCCCCCGAACAACAGGAGGTCGACTGGGACAGTTTCATCCAGAATAACCTGGATGGCGGAATGGCCGTGGACAACTACACCGAGCGGCCTTCAATCGATGCCACCTTCCGCCGCGATCCCTCGCTTGCGGAGCATTTGCATTGGCAACTGGACCTTACCGTCCATTCGGAGGAGGACAAGGTAATCGGCTCCTGCATCATCGGAAATATTCAGAATGACGGTTACCTTGCCGTCGACCTTTCCGAGATCGCCGATATCTGCCAGGCCCCCTTGGCCGACGTCGAGCGGGTTCTGTCCGTCATCCAGGGATTCGAACCGACCGGCGTGGGGGCGCGGTCTCTGAAAGAATGTCTGTTGATCCAGGCACGGTCCCTGCCCGAACGCTCTCCCCTTTTGGAGAACCTCATCGAAAACTTCCTGGAACGGTTGGAGGAACGCTATATTCCCAAGGTAGCCGCCGAATTGAAAGTGCCCGTCCAGGAAATCCTCTCTGCCCTGCAACAAATACGCGAGTTCGATCCCAAACCGGGCCTCACGTATTCCTCCGAACGCATCGACTACGTGGTTCCCGACCTGGTGGTGTGCAAGAACTCCAATGGCGAGTATTTCCTCACCCTCAATGAAGAGGATGTCCCCCGGCTCAGGATTAATCCCTTTTACCACAACCTGTTAAAGACGACGCAGGAAGGCCAGACCCGGGAATACCTTGAAAACAAATACCGCTCGGCCATGTGGTTCATCAAAAGTATTGACCAAAGGAGGCAAACGATATACAAGGTAGGAAACAGCATCATCAAGCTCCAGCGGGAGTTCCTCGAAAAGGGTCTGGCATACCTCAAACCCATGGTCCTGAAGGATGTCGCCAAGGACATCGAGATGCACGAATCAACCGTCAGCCGCATTACGACGAACAAATACATTGATACCCCACAGGGGATATTCGAGCTCAAATATTTTTTTCACAGCGGCATCAAATCCTATATGGGGAGCAATCTTTCCTCCATACGGGTCAAGAATATGATCAAAGAGGTCGTGCAACAGGAAGACCGCAGAAAACCGTTGACGGACGATGAAATGGTTCAGATCCTTATGAAGAAAAATGCCAAGATCGCGCGCCGAACTGTAACCAAGTACCGCAAGGAATTAAACATCCCCCCCGCCAGCAAGAGAAAGAAATTATTTTAACCCGGTTCTCTATCCCGGCTTGAAATTACCCTAAAAGCTAAGCTAACCTGAAACAATCTTTGTTGTTTTTTTTCGTTCCACAGGAGACCAAGAAATGAAATTGACCGTGACGGGGAGAAATATCGAAATCACCGATGCCATCAAGGACCATCTGGACAACAAAATCCGCAAAACCATCGACGAATTTGGTGAAAAGGCCGATGTCCATGTCGCCCTTTTAGTGGAAAAACACCGGCACTTTGCGGAGATTACGGTCAAGACCAAAGGATTCACCGTTCACGGCGAGGAGGAAACCGACAACCTTTACACCGCCATGGACAATGCCCTGATTAAAATCGAAAAACAATTGCGGAAACATAAAGAACGTGCAAAAGACCTGCGAATCAAAAAAGGGGTTGAGGAAAAAAAGAAACAATTGAGCTAGTGAAAACATCCATCATCCATTTCTTTCCGAATTAACCCCAGACCATGAAAATCACCGAAATCCTGAAACCCGATTTCGTTATTGCCGATCTTAAAGGCAAAAACAAAGAAAGCGTCCTCGAAGAATTGACCGGTTTCCTGGAAACCACGGGAACCATCAAAAACCGTCAGGCTTTCTACAACGCCTTGATGGAACGGGAAATGCTGGGTAGTACCGGCATTGGGGAAAATGTGGCCATCCCTCATGCCAAGTCCGATGAAGTGGAAGCCATCACCACCCTTTTCGGGCGTTCGGTGGAAGGGTTGGAGTTTGACTCCCTCGACCAGAAACCCGTTCACTTTGTATGTATGGTGATCGCCCCCTTCACCTCCACGGGGCAACACCTCAAGGCCCTGGCACGCATATCGCGGCTGTTCAAAAGCCAGGGGCTTCGGGACGATATTCTCAAGGCTCATGACAGCAAGGAAATCTATTCGATAATCGTCAATGAAGATTCCAAATTTATTTGAACCTTTTTCCATTCAATCCTGCAAAGGAGTAACAAAATTTTCAGGAGCCCTTTTGCGTTCTCGCGCCAGGGATTCCCATGTTTAACGGAATCGCGGCATCGAAGGGCGTGGCCATCGGGAAGGCTTATATCCTGGACTCATCCAAGTTCTGCGTGGTCAAGCACCAGCTTGAGCCCGGCAAAGTGGATGCCGAGGTTCGCCGGCTAAGGGATGCCATAGAGCAATCCAAGGCGCAAATGCAGGAAATCAAAAAACGCGCCAGCAAGGTGGCCGACAAGTACGCCGTCATCCTCGACACTTACACCCTTCTCCTTGAAGATGAAATCCTCGTCAGCGATACCATAGACCGCATCCGCAAGGACGGTATCAATGCCGAATGGGCTCTCACCCAAACCCTGGAAAAATTCGGCAAACTGTTCAGCAACATCAACGACGAATACTTGAAGGGGAAAAAGGACGATCTCGACCTCGTAGTCCAGGGAATCCTTCGAAACCTGATCGGCCATAATCAGGAGTCCCTTTCCGAAATCGAAGAGCCGGTCGTGGTGGTGGCCCATTCCCTCAGCGCCTCGGATACGCTGATGATGCCCAAATCATTCGTTCTCGGCCTGGCGACCGAGGTAGGCGGCAAAACCTCCCACCTGGGTATTTTCGCCTCCGCGCTGGGCATTCCCGCGGTCGTGGGGGTCAAGGGTATCACCGAGGAAGCCAACACGGGGGATCTTGTGGTCATCGACGGGATCGATGGCCAGATTCTGGTCAACCCTTCCGAAAAACTTCTGGTTCAATACAAGAAAAAACAGGACAATTACCGGCGATATGAAATCAAGTTGTTGCAGGACATCCACGAACCCGCGGAAACCAAGGACGGAACCAAGATCAAGATCCTGGCCAATATCGAGTCGGCCCATGAAATCAAGTCGCTGCGTAAATTTGGGGCCGAGGGGGTGGGATTGTATCGAACAGAATTCCTATACATGGGGAGCGTGACCCTTCCCTCTGAGCAGGAATTATATGAAAATTTCAAAAAAGTTGCGCAAGGCTCGGCGCCCCATCCCGCCATCATCCGGACTCTGGATATCGGGATGGATAAAAATCCGCACTTCCTCAACCGGGAGGATGAAAACAACCCCGCTCTGGGGCTTCGGGGAATCCGATTATCTCTGGCCTATCCGAAACTTTTCATCAGCCAGTTAAAAGCCATCCTTCGGGCCAGCCTTTACGGAAACCTGAAAATCCTGTATCCTATGATATCCTGCGTCGAAGAGATTCGGCAGGCCAACGAGTTTCTTCAACTCGCCAAGAACCAATTGCAGGAGGAGGAAATCCCCTCCCACCATGAAATTGAAGTGGGAGCCATGATTGAGACCCCTGCCGCCGCCATTTGCATCGAACGGATTCTTCAAGAAGTGGATTTCGTCAGCATTGGCACCAACGACTTGATTCAATACATTCTTGCCGTGGACCGCATCAATGAAAATGTAGCCCACCTTTACCAGCCGTTTCATCCCGCGGTCCTGAAAACCCTGAAGTCGATTTTTAACGTAGCGGAAACCGCCGGTAAAACCGTATCCATTTGCGGCGAACTGGGAGGTGACCCCCTGGCCACCATGCTTCTGCTGGGTCTGGGAAAAATAGACGAATTGAGCATGGAACCGCATGCCATTCCCAAGGTCAAAAAAATCTTGCGCAAAATTACCCTCAACGAAGCCAGGAAGGTTGCGGACCATGCTTTAACCCTGAATTCCCCGGAAGAGGTCAACCGGTTTATCGTCGCGGAAATGAAATCCAGATTCCCCGCCGATTTTAACCAGAACCTGGATTTCGAGGAAAATTCCAAGTCGACCGCCAAAACCATTTAGCCCTGATTTTTCGCCAACGGAAATATTTCAACCATCCCCCTTTAACACGAGGATTACAATGAACCAAAGCAGTTATCTGTTCACTTCCGAATCGGTCTCAGAAGGCCATCCCGACAAGATCGCCGATCAGATCTCCGACGCCATTTTGGATACCATCCTTGAAAAAGATCCCCATGGGCGTGTGGCCTGCGAAACCATGGTCACCACCGGGTTTGCCGTGGTCGCCGGGGAAATCACCACGAATTGTTATATCGAGGTTCCCAAGGTCGTCCGCCAGACCATCAAGAATATCGGGTACGACCATTGCACCAAAGGATTCGATTTTGAAACCTGCGGCGTCCTCGTGGCCTTCGACGAACAATCGGGAGATATTGCCCGGGGTGTGGACGATGACAAGCACGAGCAAGGCGCGGGCGATCAGGGGATGATGTTCGGGTACGCCAGCAATGAGACAAAAGAACTGATGCCCATGCCCATCATGTACGCCCACAAGCTGGTGAAAAAGCTCTCGGAATTGAGAAAAAAAAATGTTCTCCCCTATCTTCGGCCCGACAGCAAATCCCAGGTTTCCGTCCGCTATGAAAACGGCAAACCCACCCGAATCGAAACCGTGGTCATTTCCACCCAGCATGATCCGGATGTCAAGAACACCCAGCTACGCG
>PCWF01000263.1:6398-9235 GCA_002796165.1 Nitrospinae bacterium CG11_big_fil_rev_8_21_14_0_20_56_8 | reverse complement strand
CCGCGAGGATCTGGGAATTCACCTCGAACACATGGAGTGGGAGAAGTTCGAGCGTGTGGTGGCCCGGCTGGGAAACGGCGAGGACATCACCCTCACCGGCTGGGGCGAACCCTTTTTACATCCGCGCATTTTCGAGATGATCGCCCATTGCCGGGAACGGGGCCACCGGGTGATGATCACCTCCAACGGCCTGTTTCCCTCGGCATCGCACGTCCGGCAGATCCTCGATTCGGGATTGGACGCGCTGACCTTTTCGGTGGATGACGTCAACGGAAACGTCACCGAAGGGCATCACAACGGCCGGGTATTTGAAAACATCGAATCGGTGGCGCGGGGCCGGGCCAACGGCCTGCCCGTACTGAGATTGCAGGCCACCGTTCATGCGGGGTGCGAAAACGATTTATATGAAGTGATCCGCTACGCCGCCCGGCTCGGCATCGAGGTGGTCAACGTGGGCCGCCTCGACCGCAAATACGCCCCCGGTCTCAAGCGCCCCGGGGAGCTGGAAGAGGCCCGCATTTTCGACCGGGCTGATGCCCTGTCCCGATCCCTGGGCGTGCAACTCGACTGGCTCCAGTTTTCCGTATCGCGCGGCCTGACCCGTTTCTTCTACCGTCTCCTGCGGCGAAAACTGCACCGCTCCGGGCGGTACTGCCTCAAAACCTTCGACTATGCCTATGTGACCCGGGAAGGCGACGTGACCCCCTGCTGTCTTCTGCCGCACGCGCGCATGGGGAACCTGCTGGAGCGCGAGGTCGGCGACATCTGGAACGGCGACCGGTTCGGGCATTTTCGCGAACATTACCGCGACACCTGCGGCACCTGCGACCTGTGGACGATCGCCCAGGTGCAGGAAAACGATTGATCCCGTTACACCCCCCTTCACCCCCTCCCTACCGAAGACAACGGTTTTCCCGGTGCCCGCTCCGTGGTAAATTCGTTGCAACCCCCACCCAATTCGGGTAGGGTACACATTCCGGCAAAAAACTTATAATCAATCAGTTAACCATGGCATTCACCGATTCGCACCAAATCATCGTCGATCGCCGTCCACTCTGGATCGTGCTGGTGGACCGCCTCCGCCGGGAAATTTTTCTACTCCTGTTTTTCGCCGTGTTTGCCGGATTGCTCAACCTGGAACCCCCGGCCGATCTTTCCCCCGAGGGGTACAAAGTTCTTTGCGTCTTCTTTCTCTGCGTCGGGTTGTGGTCCACCAACCTGATTCCCCTGTCCATCACCAGTCTGCTGGCGATGGCCCTGATTCCCCTGCTGGGGATCATGGAATCCTCGAAGGTCTATGCTTTTTTCGGCAACAAGGCGGTTTTTTTCATCCTCGGCGTGTTCATCCTGTCCGCCGCGATGATTTCCTGCGGATTGAGCGCGCGGCTTTCCGTGTGGGTGATGGAGCGTTGGGGACGCAATCCGGTGATGCTGATGACCTCGATTTACATATTTGGGGCGATCAGTTCCTGTTTCATGTCCGAGCATGCCGTCGCGGCCATGATGTATCCCCTGGTTCTCGAAATCGTGGGTGCGCTCGGACTCAAGCAGGGTAAATCGGTGTTCGGGAAAGGCCTGTTTTTCGCCCTGGGCTGGGGGTGCATTATCGGCGGAGCCACCACCGTTCTGGGCGGCGGACGCGTGCCCCTGGCCGTCGAGATCATGGAAAAAAGCACCGGCGGAGAAGCCACCCTCGGCGTTCTCCAGTATACGGGGCTCGGGTTTCCCCTGGTGGTTCTGATGTTCCTGTCGGGTTGGTGGGTATTGACCCGCTGGTTTGCGCCGGAAGAGATCGACATCGGCCCCGCGTTGCAGGTTCTGCGCGAGAAATCCCGCGCGATGGGCAAAGTTTCGTTCCAGGAGAAAGGCATCGGCGCCGTCCTGGTCGTGACCATTTTTTTCTGGTTCGGGTACGGGCACCAGTTGGGGATCGCCAATATCGCCCTGGTCTCGATCGTCCTCCTGTTCATGCTGAACCTGATCAACTGGAAGATGGTCGAGGAGCATGTGAACTGGGCGATCATCCTCATGTACGGCGGGGCCATCTGTCTGGGGGAGGTGATGGCCAGTTCCGGCGCGGCCTTGTGGCTGGCCCGCAAATTGTTCGAGGACTTCATTCATTCGGGGCCGATGTTTTTGCTTTGCCTGGCCGTTCTTTCGACGGTATTCACCACCTTCATGAGCAACTCGGCGGTCATTGCGGTATTGCTTCCGCCCGCAATCAGCCTGTGCGCCGAATATGGAGTCAGCGTTCCCATGTCGGCCCTGGCGATCATACTGCCGAGCAATTTCGCCTTCATGTTGCCCATTGCGACCCCCGCGTCGGCCCTGGCCTACTCATCCCGGTTTATCACCCTGGGCGAAATGGTGAAGTCGGGGTTGATCCTGAACCTTGCCGGACTGCTCAGTTTTCTGGTTCTCCTGTTCATCTACTGGCCGCTCGTCGGATTCCGTTAAAATCGACGGCGCCCGCGTCTGGAATAATCCCCGAGGTCCGACATGCCCCCACAACCCGTCAACATCATGCAACCCGCCGAGCTCAAGGAGCGGCTGGATCGCGGCGAAGATATTTTTCTGATCGACGTTCGGGAGGACTGGGAGCGGTCTCTCGCCGCCATTCCCGGATCCGGGCATTTCCCCCTCGCCGAGTTGGCCGACCGGGTCCAGGAGTTCCTGTTCGAGGAAGAGATCGTGGTGTATTGCCATTTCGGCGAACGCTCCCACCGCGCCGCCCTCATTCTGTTGGAGAGCGGATTCCCCAAGGTGTATAATCTCGCGGGCGGGATCGACGCCTGGTCGCAGATCGTCGATCCCTCCATTCCGCGTTACCGTCCCGG
>PCWF01000263.1:0-6350 GCA_002796165.1 Nitrospinae bacterium CG11_big_fil_rev_8_21_14_0_20_56_8 | reverse complement strand
CCGCCTCAAAAAAAACATCTCGCATTGGAGAAGTGATATATGGCGCGCCTTCAAAAGAAATACGCAACTCGAACCCGAAAGCCCGCGGCCCGGGCCAAGCCCACCCCGCGCCCGCGAACCTCAAAGCGCACGGTGCTCCTCGTCGCGACCCGTAAGGGCGCGTGGCTGTTCCACGGCGACGCGGCCCGAAAAACCTGGCGGGTGGACGGACCGCATTTTCTCGGCCAGATCATCAACCACATGGTGCTCGATCCGCGTGACGGGAAAACCCTTCTCGCGTCGGCGAAAACCGGGCATCTCGGCCCGACCCTGTTTCGATCCACAAATCTCGGCCGGTCCTGGGAGGAGGCCCTGCGGCCCCCGGCCTTCGCGAAAGCCTCGAACGGGCAGAAGGGCCGCACGGTCGATCACACCTTCTGGCTCGCGCCGGGCCATGCCAGCGAACCGGGTGTTTGGTACGCAGGCACTTCGCCGCAGGGACTGTTCCGCTCCGAGGACGGCGGCTTGACGTGGAATCCGTTTTCCGGCATCAACGATGACCCGCAATACCGGGTGTGGATGGGAAGCGTGCAGGACGGGACTCCCGACGGACCGAAACTGCATTCGATCATCGTCGATCCCCGCGACCCCGCGCACTTCTACTTCGCCATGTCCGGGGGCGGGGTTCACGAATCGGTGGACGGGGGCGGAACCTGGTCCCCCCTGGTCCAGGGAATGGATGTGGTCGAGGGATTCGATGCGGCCAATATCGCCTTCCACGATCCCCATTGCATCCGCCTGTGCCCCACGAATCCGGACCGCTTGTACCAGCAGAACCATTGCGGCATCTACCGGATCGACCGGCCCTCGAACACGTGGGTGCGTATCGGGAAAAAAATGCCGAAGCGGGTCGGGGATGTGGGTTTCCCGATGGTGGTGCATCCGCGCGATCCGGAAACCGTATGGGTGTTTCCCATGGATGGCCGGATGGTCTGGCCGCGTACGAGCCCCGACGGCCTGCCCTGCGTCTACGTCACCCGCAACGGGGGAAAAAGCTGGAAGCGGCTCGATTCCGGCCTGCCGGGGAGTCAGGCCTGGTGGACGGTGAAGCGGCAGGCGATGACCGCCGACGCGCGGGATCCGGTGGGGTTGTACTTCGGGACGACGAGCGGAGAGTTGTGGGTGAGCCGCGATGAAGGGGACCGATGGACCTGCATGGCCCGGCATCTTCCGGAAATCTACTCGGTGGAAACCGCGGAGGTTCGTTGAGCGCTACTTCAAAAGAGATTAATAAATGATCCCCACCCCAAGGGGCGGGGTATTTCAAGGCCCTCCATAAACTGTCATGGCGGGTGTTTTCTTCTTGTCATCCCGAGCCGAAGGCGAGGGATCTGGCTGGAACGATGTTGACGCATGCCCCAAGTGGACCCGGCAAGATTCTTCGGCGCTGATGCGCCTCAGAATGACAGCAAGACCCATCATGCTGAGCTTGTCGAAGCAAGACTTCGTGGGAGCATGAAAGAGGTTGCCCTTCGACGGGCTCAGGGCGACGGTGTTCTTTTTTCATAGGCGGGAGTAACAAATCACCGGAGGTTCATTCATGAAGGTGCTGATTCCCAGTCCGCTACGCTCCTACACCCGCAAGCCGGAAGTGGAGGCGGTGGGAGGAACGCTGAGCGAACTGCTCAATGACCTCGACCGGCAATTTCCCGGAATCCGCTTCCGCATGATCGACGAGCAGAACCAGGTCCGCTCCCACATCCGGATCTTCGTCAACGGCGAGCAGGTGTTCGATATGGCCCGCCCCCTTCATCCCGCCGATGCCGTGGATATCGTCCAGGCCCTGAGCGGGGGATAACCCAAGGATTGTATGAGCGGGAAATCCGTGAGCTTTTTCAAATGCCCTCCCGAGCTTTTTTTAATGTCATCCCGAACCTTTGGCGAAGGATCTGGCTGGAACGATCCTGAGGCATGCTTTATCCCGAACCGGCGCAAGATTCCTCGCCGCCGACGCGCCGCGGAATGAAAGAATGCAGGTCACCCGGAACCGGTCACTGCAATTTATCCATCAGGGCTTCGCGCATGGCGGCTTTGGGGGCGGGGGCACCGGTCCACAGTTCGAACTGGGCGGCGGCCTGGTTGAGGAACAGCTCGATCCCGGAGATGACGAGGCATCCCGCCGCCTTCGCCTCTTTCAACAGGCGGGTCTCCATCGGATTGTAAACGGAGTCGAACACGATCATCCCGGGCTTGAGCCGGTCGGCGGGAACCGGGCTCTCGCCGATGTTGGGGCTCATGCCCACGGGCGAGCAGTTGATCAGGACGTCCATCGTCTCCTCCCCGAGGCGGGAGGCGGGAACCGCCCGGCAGTCCAGTTCCCGCGCCAGTTGTTCGCCGCGCTCCTTGTTTTTGTTGTAGGTCACCGTGAGTTTCGCGCCGCGCTGTGCGAGGCCGTGCCCGATGGCCTTGGCGGTGCCCCCCGAGCCGACGATCAGGACTCGTTTTCCCTCCAGCCTGGTATGGGCCTCCAACGCCTGCAGAGCGCCGATGCAGTCGGTGTTGTATCCCTTCCATTTTCCTTTCTCGCGCACGACCGTGTTGACGGCCCCGATCTTTTTCGCCGTGTCCTCGACGGCATCGAGGAGCGGCGGAATTTTTTCCTTGAACGGCATGGTGACGCTCAGTCCCTCGAAATAAGGTTCGAATCCTTTGAAAAACGTTTCCACGTTATCCACCAGGAAGGGGACGTAGATATCCGGCGAGCCCGTCTCCCCGAACGCGCGGTTGTGGATGACGGGCCCCATGCTTTTGGAGACAGGGTTGCCGATCACGCCGAAAATTTTGAAGGCGCCGCGCGGCCGATCCACGCGGTAAACGTGCTTCAGCGTGGAGGCGAGGATCTGCCCCGGCGCGCTCTCTTTTCCCGTTTCCAGCGCGCCGAAGGTGAGGAATCCGCCGAAAAGAGGGGACAGGATGCGGCTGATTTCCCCCTTCTCGCCCATGCAGAAACTGATGAGCCGCCGCCGGTCCCGCCGGGCCCGCTCGTGAAGCTGAAAGATCTGAAGATTGTCGGTGATATTTTGCGCGTAGGTGACGATCTTGATGACGTTGTCGCCCGGGAACTCGCACATCAGCTCATACAGGCCCGCGAGCTGGTCGGGGGTCTTGGTGAAATCGTGAAAGGAGAGGATCACCCCGGATTTTTTTCCCATCTCCACGACCGACTTTAAAAGGTCGCGGGGAGTGGAGACCTCGATGTCGATGAAGCCGGCTCCAAGCTCGGCGGCCTGGCGCAGGAGATCCACCCTCTGCTCGTCGGTGCCGCGGAACTGGCCTCCCTCCAGCTTGGTCCGGTTGGTGACGATGACGGGCTTGCGCGCCGCGCCGATCAGCGCCGCGAGATCGGGGTCCTGGATCAGGTCGATGCGGAACTCAACGATATCGGCGAGGGCCTCCGCCGCCGCGAGGTCCTCCAACGCCTGCGGCATCCGGGGACTGGTGATGGGTACGCAAATCATGACTACCGTTGGGGTTCAGGGGGATTATTGAATTCCATGCGTGTTTCTTGGTAACAGATTGTCACCCCGTGCGCAAGTCCCGGATGGCCGGACGGGCAAACGGGCGAATCAAACCCCCTGAAATTCCGGCGAAGAAAAATCGAACGGTTGGAAATCCCCCCCGGTCTCCGGAACCGGGTTCGATTCGGGCGGGGCGGATGCGGCATGCGCGGTGTAGGTGGGTTCCGCCGTAGGTTCCGGCCCAGGTTGTGGACGGCCCTCCGCAAGAAGCCGCAGGGCTTCCTTGGAAATCGTGACCTGGTCCCTCTGCCCCTGGACCGTTTTGACCGCATGTTTCTTGTTCAGCTCCGCGATCCGGGCCTGGTTCTGGTAGGTCTGGAATATTCTGTTGACCGGCGTAATGACGATATCCACTTCGCCTCAACCCCCCTTCAAGCGTTTTTGGAAATTTTGGAACGCGACCGCTTTTGCGAGTCGTATCCCTTGACCACGGTTTTGCCGTGTTTGATTCCTTTCAGCTTTTCTCCCGTTTTCTTCTTTTTTTCGTCGAGCTGTTTTGCACAGGCCTCTTCCTCGGCAATGACCTGCTTGAGCAGGGTCTCGATTTCTTTCTGGATCCGTTCCGTCTTGAGCGCCAGTTCTTCCTGCTCCATTCCGGAAAGGTCGTTGAAAATTTGTTCCACCTCGTCTTCAAGCCGTTTGGCGTGCTTGAGGGAGATGCCTTTTTCCTCGATCAGCTCGAGGATACGAATTTCATTTTCGTGCCGGATCGCCTCCTTCTGCTCGGCGACTCTTTCCAGGATTCTGGAATAATGGGACTTGACCTCCTTGAGCAAAGCCAGGGCTTGGGAAGCAGGAGTTTTGGGATTCAGGTTCATGGTCATCAGGCCACCGCGATCAGGTTTTGAACTGTACTGCTGAAATTTGAGTTTTCCCTAAACTTGCGGAACTTTTCCGCAAGGAAGTTGGGGGTCTCCGCCAGGGCGGAAACCTCGGTTTGTTTCAGGGCCAGGTCGCCCAGGTCCTTGTTCAAAATGCGATCCAGTTGTTTAGAGAGCAGGGGGAACACCCCGTTGGTTTCATCGAGGAACACGTTCAGCACCTCGTCGGTATTTAGTTGAAGGGCTTTCTCGAAGTCGACGGGATCGAGCTTGAACGTGTCGTCTGCAAGCGTGCGGATCCCGAATGAGGACAACCGGTTGAAGAGGTCTCCCCCGGTATGGGCGGACAAGGTGAGGCCCCGGCGGATGTTGTCCAGGGCCGATACGGCGGAAACCTCGTGCACCGTGTCTTTCTCCGCGTTGGCAACGGAGATGCCGGTCACCTTGGGATCGACCGATTGCAGATTAACGGCGTCCGCGTTCCGGTTTCTCAGGTCGAGTTCTTTGGTCTTCTCCTGGGTTTTCGCCGTCAGGTCGTTGCGCAGATCCTGAATCTGGAGGTCACGCGCGAAGATCCGCGACCCGGCCAGAAGATCGTTGAGAACGCTCACCGTCTCGTTGAACAGGTCCGCAAACCGGTTGATGCGCTCCTGCACGTTTTTGATATCCAGAGTGATGATGATGGTGGCGGGGTCCCCGGGGGCTTTCTGCAGGGTGACGGTGGTGTCTTCCCCCGCGCCGTCGAATTGATTGGTGGTGCTTTGAACCGTTTCTCCGGCGATGTTGGCCTCCGCCGTCCGGGGCAATTGAATGAGATCCACGGGAGGGAACCCGTCGGTGAATTGCTGTTCCTTCTGAACGGCGACTCCCTTGATATTCAGCTCGAAGAAGCCCAGCGCCAGGAGGATTCCATCGTCGTCTCTCAGGTCGATGGCGATTTCCCCTCCCGCTGTGCTGGTCAGGACGAGGCGGTTTTTCAGAATGTTGGCGGCGACCTGGTTTTGGGCGGTACCCCCGTCGAGCCGTTTGTTGTCGTTCGTGTCTTCCGCAAGATCGGCCGAGCCGTTGCCGTTGAAATCCTCGATGAAGAACTTGCCCGGTCCCGCCTCGGTGGCTCC
Organism: Nitrospinae bacterium CG11_big_fil_rev_8_21_14_0_20_56_8; assembly: GCA_002796165.1. Classification (GTDB taxonomy): domain Bacteria; phylum Nitrospinota; class Nitrospinia; order Nitrospinales; family VA-1; genus 21-14-0-20-56-8. The sequence goes on along the minus strand of PCWF01000263.1, from coordinate 854 downwards.
CAACCGGAGCGTTTCCAGCACCCCGTTGGCATCGATGTCCTCGGCGCCGTCGAGGATCCCGTTTTTGTTTACGTCCTCCCCGAAATTGATCTTGTCGCGAATCTCCGCCAGGGAATCGGTGGCCACCACGGCGATTTCGTAACCGTTCACGAAAAAACTTCCCGTGAGGCCCAGGGGATCCAACGTGGCCTGCTGGTCGGAATACAGGACGTTGTTCTCCGACAAGCGGGTGGGGGTGACGCTGAATTCGGAAATCGGCGCTTTGGATCCCGCCGTGGCCCGGACCCGGCCGGTGTCGGAGGAGCGCACGGCCCGGGCGCTCAGCGCATCGGGTTTCTGGAGATCGGCCACCTCGGCGGCCAGATCCTCCAGGGAAGCTTTTAACGAGTCGATCCGGTTGGATTTCAGTGTGGCCGCCCGCGACCCGTTGTTCAGGAAATTGACGAAGGGGAGAGTTTCGGATTCGACCTTGCGGGTCAGGACCCGCAGGACATCCAGAGAGCGGAACCCTCCCAGCGGACCGGCGATCTCCAGCGATGGGACTCGCCGGACATTGGGATGCTGGGCATTGAGCAGGAGGTCCCGGTTGGAGGGGTTGGGTTCCCCCGCATTCGAGAGCGTTCCGTTGGAATTAACGGAAATGTCCGACCGTTCACGGCCGGAACGGCCCTCTGTGGTGGAAGGAGAAGGAGCGTTCTGAACTCCAAAAAACCTCAGAATTCCTTGAATCCCGTTGACTTGCATACCCCCCGCCAGACCTGGAAACCCGGAACACCGTTAAAGTGTCCAGCATGAATGGTCGATAAGGAATCATCATCGGGAGGATTTTCGCTACTGGATTTATCCTGATTGTG
>PCWF01000185.1:6416-7079 GCA_002796165.1 Nitrospinae bacterium CG11_big_fil_rev_8_21_14_0_20_56_8 | reverse complement strand
ATTTCTGCTTTTGGGAAAGGGGGAAGATCTTTCCGGCGGACGGAAGAAAAACTCCCTGCTGGCCAACGCATTTGAAGCTTTGGTGGGAGCGTTGTATTGCGACGGGGGCCTGGCGTCGGTGGCGCAGGCGCTCTTACCCCACATGCAGGAAGAAATTGAAAAGTACGGACAGAGTTGGAAATTCCGGGACTATAAGAGCGACCTCCAGGAATACACGCAAAACAAGCTGGTCTGCATGCCTACCTATCGGGTGGTCCGGGAAATTGGACCCGATCACGACAAGCGTTTTGAAGTGACGGTTACCATACGGGATAAGGTGGAGGGCAAGGGGCTGGGACGCAGTAAAAAGGAGGCGGAACAGGAAGCCGCCATGGAAGCGCTCGAGAAGTTTGCTCAGATGGAAGAAGAGGAGTGACCCCCCCGGTCTATTTTAGAGTCCCCCATAAAAAATTCCGATACATTCTATTCAGGATCGCATCTTATTTGAACGTGAGGCATTCTCTGAAAAGGTGCGGGCTATGGGCCTGGCCCTGGAAGCCGGAGGAGGGTGAATTGCCGGAGAGTAGGATATTGAATGATGAGAGCCCGTGTTGCCGGGTTGCGGCCCTCCATTGGCGCAGGTGCTGATGGCGGCGTGGGCGAATCCCAGAACTTGATAAAGAA
>PCWF01000185.1:0-6395 GCA_002796165.1 Nitrospinae bacterium CG11_big_fil_rev_8_21_14_0_20_56_8 | reverse complement strand
AAAATGCGTGCAATGGGGTCATCAAGGCCATGGAAGGAATCGAGGGTCACTCAAAATCGTTTCTGTACCGGGATGTCAATGATGCCCAGTCCTACCTGATCGCGTCAGAGTGGTCTTCGGAAGATGCGTTCAATGCCTTCATTTCCTCGGACAAATTCAAGCAGGTGACCTCATGGGGCAAGGAGAGCATTCTGGCAGGACGGCCTTCCCATACGGTATACCGTCAATAGGGGAAAAATTTCCGCAAGGGGGGAGGAGTTTCAGCCGGTTGGAGTTTCCGCTCCGGGGGTGTACTCGAATTCTCCGCTTTTGACGCAACGCATTAACTTTTTATAAAAATATTCCGCATCGTGGGGAAGTTCCCGGTCCCCGGGCCGCCAGCGAACGCGCACCAGTCTTCCCGCGGGATGCTCGAAAATATCCGTGATCTGCCCGGTGTTCCGCGATAAAGGTTCGTACAGCACGTCGCCTACATTCAATTTCATGAATTGCCTTTGAGGTTCAATGGTTGATGATCCAGTATAACCTCCCGGGTCGATAGAGAAGAACTGTTTTTTCCAAAGCCTTCATAAAGGGGAGGATGGATTCATGGAGGATTATATCTTGATGGCCGCCATGTATCCCACGATGACGTCGGGGAAAGTGGAGAAATACCTGGTCCGGCAGGGCGACAAGGTGGCGAAGGGGATGGCCGTGGCGGAAATCGTCGCGGAGGGGTACTTCACTCTCCTTTCCGAGTTTGACGGCCGGATCAAGGAGTTTTATGTCTCCGAGGGAGAATATGTCGAGGTGGATACTCCCCTGATGGAAGTGGAACTGGAGGAAAAGGAGGGAGCTTAGCGCACCCTTCTGAAATCCGGACTCAGATAAGAAACGTGAACAGGGTCGCCGAGACGAGATAAATTGAAATCCCAACGATGTCATTCAACACCATGACGATGGGACCGGTGCTGATGGCCGGGTCGATGCCGATTTTTATGAATAGAATCGGAGTGAGCGATCCGATAATGGAGGCCATGGCCACGGCAAGAATGATCCCGCTTCCCACAATAAACCCCAGCCCCGGATGAACATGGAGCAGGGGCTCGGCCACCAGGGCGATACATCCCCCGCACAAAATCCCGAAGATGAAACCGTTGGTGATGCCCACGATCAATTCACTTCTCACCACGGTATGTAAATTATCCTGCTTCACGTCTCCCGTTGCCAGACCCCGAACGAGAACGGTTGCCCCCTGGATCCCCACATTTCCGGCGAGCCCGAGCACGAACGGCACAAACAGGATGATCGTGGCAAACGACCCGATTCGATTTTCAAAAAAGCTCAGGATAAACGCGCTGAGAAGACCCCCGGCAAAGGTGGTCAGGAGCCAGGGCGCGCGGGCCGCGATTTTATTAATGGCCCGTTTGGCGAAGGGATCCGTCCGCGCCGTTCCCACCATGGTAAAAATGTCCTCGCTGGCGATGTCCTGTATTGTGCGGATAACGTCGTCAAACGTAACGATCCCATGCAGGACGTTTTGTTCGTCCACCACGGGGATGGTGCTCAGGTGTTCATGATCCATCAGGTTGGCCACCTTGTCGCAGGTATCGGTGAGCAAGACCTTGGGCGCCGGTTGGCGCATAAAGGTAAGGGCTTTTGAATGGACGGGGACATTCAACAGGTCGCGAAGCTTGAAATACCCCAACAATTGGTTCGCTTCATCGAGGACGTAAAAATAGGGGGGGATTTCCTGGTCCGGATCCCGTTTGATTTTCACGAGGATATCGGTGGCGGTCTGTTGTTCGGTCACGCGGTGGAAATAGGGGCTCATGAGCCCCCCGGCGGTTTCTTCCTCGTAGGTGATGAGGTTTTTGAGGATATTGGCGTCTTCCGGGCTGATCTTGCTTAGAAGCTCTTCCCGGGTTTCTTCCGGATGTTCCTGGATGATATCCGCCGCCTCGTCCTCCGGCATATCATCCAGCAAGCGCGCGAGGTAATCGCTATCCAGATGCTCCTGGATCTCCATCCGGCTGTCCAGGTCCGTTTCGTAAAGAAGATCCTGCCGCTTTTTATCGGAATCCAGACCGTGAAAAACCCGGATTTTGGCATCCACGGGAAGCTCGTGGAGAAGACGGGCCAACTCAAAAAGATCGATCTGATTGATCAGATCCCGGACCTCTTCCTCCGGCCGCTCATTATCCCGAAATATGGATTTTAGTTTTTCAGCAGGCATGGAATTTGTTAGGATATAAGGGAAATCTTTGCATTCTAAAAGATTTTCATGTTTTCATGAAATTATTTAATTCATATGAGGTCGGATTTATGGTTTTGAACATGTCTCATTCGGACAAGGAAAAATATAAAAAGGGCCTTGAAGAGCGGAAGATTACCCCGCGTAAAAAACGGGCTACCGTTCTTACCCCCAAGGCGATGGACCTGGCCATGAAACAATCCAAACTCTACGATACGGCCGGCAGGAGTGGAGACGAGGATATCAAAATCGATGATCATTTCAAGATGAACGACAACTATATGAGGACCGGTCCCTACCAGCCTAAAAAGAAATAAAGCGGTTCAGGGAAAGGAAGGAAAGCTCAATAAAAAAGCGGCTGTGAAAAGCCGCTTTTTTTTTCGATCTCAACAGACTGATAAAGAGTTGGGGTGCGGGATCAGGAACGGGAAGCCTTCTCCTTTTCCGCCTCGACGGACGAACCGTTGCCTTTTGCCCCCGAACCGTTCGTCTCATATTTCCCTTTATAAAGATCATAGACATTTTCGCTGATGAACAGTTCCACGAGATCGGCGTCCAACTCCTCGCCTTTGGCCATGTTGCGGAGAATTTTATAAACCATTTCAAGCGGCATGGCTTTCTTATAAGGCCGGTCCGATGCGGTCAGGGCCTCGGCGATATCGGTTACGGCCATCAATTTGCCTTCAAAGGGAATTTCGTCGCCTTTGAGACCCAGAGGGTAGCCTTTGCCATTGATAAACTCGTGGTGGGCGCCGGCGAAATGGGGAATGTTTTGCAGTTTCTTGGTGAACGGAATCTGTTTGAGCATTTTAAGCGTCACGGCGGCATGGTCCTGCATCTTCTTGCGCTCATCTTCGGTGATACTGCCGCGTCGAATGGATAGGTTCTTGAGTTCGTCCGCGGTGAGGAAGGGTTGCTCGTTCCCCTCTTCGTCCACATAAGTCATTTTGGCAATGGCCTGCAGGCGTGTGATTTTTTCATCTTCCAAAAATTCTCCGGGTTCATTGCAATGGAAGATGAATTCCTTGATTTCCAGGAGCTCGGCCAGTTTCTTTTCGATTTCTTCGTCCACGCGTTTCAACGCATCGGCATCATTTCCATTTTGCGAGATTTCCAGCTTTTTCTGCAGGCCCTTCAGTTTGACCTTTTGCAGGAGATATTCCATGCGGAGCCGGATGTAGTGTATGCGATCGAAAATGGTTTGCAGTTTTTTGGCTTTTTCCACGATCTCCACGGGAGTGGTGACTTTGCCGATATCGTGCATCCACGCCGCGATTCGTAACTCGTACATTTGCGCCGGATTGAAATGTTTTTCCGAGAATTTCCCGTTTTTCTGGTCGTTGATGACCTCGGCAAGAGTGAGGGTCAGATTGGCCACGCGGCGGATATGGCCACCGGTGACGGGAGATTTCTCGTCAATCGCGGTCGCCATGACTTGCACGAACGATTCGAACAACTGGTTCATGTCGGAGATCAACTTCGCGGTGGTGACCGCCACCGCCGCCTGCGAAGCCAGCGACTCGGTCAGGTTTTCGTAATCCGGTGAAAAGGGGATGACCTCGCCGGTGTCCGAGGTCTGCGCGTTCAACAATTGAAGGACGCCGATGATATCGTTTTCATGGTTCCGCAACGGGACGACAAGCATCGACTTGGAGCGGTACCCCGTCGATTTGTCAAATTTTTTGGGGCCGGTAAAGTCGAACAGATCGGTATCGTACACGTCGGGGATATTGACCGAAATTCCCTTGAGCGCGACGAAGGCGGAAACGTTGGATTCTTTTAATTCCACGGGAGGGAAGGGAATGGCTTCGCCGGTTTGGCCGCCCATCCGGATGTTCAGGCGGTCGTTTTGTACGATTTTAAATCGGAGGGTATTGTTTTCGATCAGGTAGAGGGTTCCGGCATCGGCGTTCGTGAATTGCCGGGCCTGATCCACGATCATTTCCAGAAGCAGGTTCAGGTCGTGGACGCCCGAAAGGGCTCGACCGATATCCGATAACTTCCGGATCTGGTTCATCAGCCGGTCCGCATAGGATTTAACCTCGTGGATCACGCTGGTCAATAGATTGTTTAGGTTCTCGTCCTTGGAGAATTTTATCTGGTCAAGGTCCTGATCGGGCTTTGACGATATATCATTCATATTTCACCAGAATGACATTAACTGTGAGTTTGAAGTTTTGGGTTAAAACCACTGTTTTCAAAAAACATTATAATTGATTCCGGCTTAAAAGCAATCCTTGACAGGGAATTGCATGCCTGAAGTTGAGTGGGCAATCCAAATCCCCTGAATTTTCATATCTTATTCCAAATTGGAAATGGCTAAATATGATCGTTAATAAACAAGGGCTTGTCACTTAGCCAGATTTTTTTCCCGCAAACATTCACAAATATCGGGTGATCCGTTTTAAATAAGGTGAGATGGGCCTGCTTCAAATCCTCCTGATGGGTTCGGCTGTCACCATAGAGTTCCTTCTCTTCGGTAAAAATGCCTTCCTCGAACTTTTTTATTCCTTCACTGGACGGGACATTCTCGAAATAGGATCTCAGGAGGGGATCTTTGATGTTTTCGGGGTGCTTGGCGGTTTTTCGAAGGAGGAGTTTAATTCCCCGGGAGGAGGGGGACTCGAACAGGCCGGCGCGAATGCACGCATGGCGGGATTTCCCGGGAGCGACGGCCCATTTCTCGATGGCCTCCTTGGAATACCCCATGGCCCCGTAGGAACAGAGTTGGTGCTTGATGGTATAAAACGTGGAATATCCCACAATCGTGCCGACGTCCAAAAGGTTTTCCAACCGGGGAATCGGGTCGAATGACAATTGGTTGGACTTGGCAATCTGCTCCGGGTCTGCGTCCTTGATGGGAATTCCGACGTCTCCCAGAGCCGTGGCGTAGAACAGGTAGTCGAATTTCCCCCCGCTGAAAGCGCGTATTTTCTCGATGCAGGCGGGATCGGTGATGTCGCCGAACAAACTCTCGTCGGCGCCTTCAACTTCAAAGCCGGGCGATTCTTTCCCGTACCAGTTGGCCAGTATCCTGGATTGGTTGCCAAAATGTTCCCGGACGGCCTGAATTGCGGCCGATCCCATGACGCCGGTCCCGCCGATGACAAGGAAATTTCCCATCGATTGACTCCTCGAACAATTGGATTATTTTATATGGTCTGGTTTGAAGCATCCCTCTGAAAAGCCGTTCGGGCCAAGAGCCCGGCCCGGAAATCAAGGCCAAGAGCATGGTTCAAATGAAAAATTCCGGGTTTTGGGAGGTCCTCTGAAGAGGGTTGCCGAATGACTCAGGATCCGCCGTGGTTCTCATCGATGTCCCAGAAGGGGATCCGCGATTGCTCCTGAAACGCTTTTAACATACAAGGATTTTCTTTTTCAAAAATGGAAATATCCTCAATCAACGTCCGGGTCTCCGGTAAAACGGGATTGGGGTCCGGGCTCTGTAGCGCCTTATCTGAAATTTTGCCATATCGGTTAATGAGAGATTCGGCCCCATGAATGGTGTCTTTAATGGAATCCATTTCCAGTTGCCGGGTCCGGTTTTGGGCCGCACCCTCGGCGAACTTGAGCCATTTGTCGATGACCTCTTTCGGTTTTCCCAGCACGCCAAGCTCTTTTCTGAAATCTTCCTTTCCCTTCCGCTCCACGTTGTTGAGAATGTATTCCGCCAGGTCGTTAAGGGGAACGCCATCGCGGGTCTTGCAAAGATATTTGAGAGTGAACAGGACTTCGCTGATCTTGGAATCCAGCGCCATCGCCTCCTGGGAGTGACTCTTTAGGTGATCCGACCGTTCAAATACACCCCATAGGCCACCTTGAGCCTCAACTTTATCTTTCTTATCCTGGAGCGGGCGAATGAGATCCAGACAGGGTTTTTTCTGGCTTCCCAGGGCCAAATGCGGGTGAAAGAGCAGGGCCAGAGTGAATGAAACGGTAAAGGCTTTCTCCAGGGCGTTCATGCAATTTTCTTGAATTGAAGTGAAATCCAGCAGCCCGATACGCGGAGGGATCCAGTCGGGAGCCACTTTAAACCGGGCCTCTTTTGATGTCAAACCCATTTTCCCCGGAATGCTCCACTCCGCACACTACTTGAAAGACGTGGCGCCTATTTCTAAAATTGCCCTGAATTCCGCCTCGGTAAGCGGCATCACCGAGAGGC
>PCWF01000025.1 GCA_002796165.1 Nitrospinae bacterium CG11_big_fil_rev_8_21_14_0_20_56_8 | reverse complement strand
TGGGCCTTTCTAAATGTCATCCTGAGCCCTTGGCGGAGGATCTGGCTGGAGCGTTAGGGCTTGCCACGGCGCCGCCCTGGGGAGCCGGGACGCATGCCCCAAAGTGGACCGGGGCAAGATTCTTCGGCGCTGACGCACCTCAGAATGACATACATGGTGTCATCCTGAGCCCTTGGCGAAGGATCTGGCTGGAACGTCAGGGACGCATGCCCCAAAGTAGACCGGGGCAAGATTCTTCGGCGCTGATGCGCCTCAGAATGACAGGCATGGTGTCATCCTGAGCCTGCGGCGAAGGATCTGGCTGGAGCGTTAGGGCTTGCCACGGCGCCGCCCTGGCAAGCCGGGACGCATGCCCCCCCATGCTGGATCGAAATGACAGGGATAAAGGGAACCCCGTGGCAAGACCCCGGGGAATTGGAAAAAATTAGCGAGAAACATGATGGGCGATAAAACGCTGGTCACGGGAACCACGGGATTTTTGGGTTCGGCGCTCGCGCGCGCCCTCCTGCGGGAGGGGCGCTCCGTGAAGGTCCTGGTGCGCCGCGAAGCGGACGACTCCAACCTGACGGGGCTTGACGTGGAACGCGCGGTGGGGGATCTCCGCGATCCGCCTTCCCTCGCCACCGCGCTCAAGGGATGCGGCACGCTCTACCATGCGGCGGCATATTACAGCCTGTGGTCGCGGGACCGGAACCTTATTTACGATATCAATGTGCAGGGTACCCGGAACCTGCTTTCAGCGGCTCTGAATCAAGGGGTCCGGAAAGTGGTTTACACCAGCACGGTGGGTTGCATTGGGCTGAATCGGGACGGAACCCCGTCCAACGAGGAGACACCGCTCGACCCGGCCACGTTATGCAATGATTACAAGTTATCCAAATTCCGGGCCGAGGAGACGGCGCGCGAATTTTTCGGCAGGGGGTTGCCGGTCGTCATCGTGAACCCCAGCACGCCGGTGGGTCCGCGCGACATCAAGCCGACGCCCACGGGGCAGATCATCGTGGATTTTCTCAACCGTAAAATGCCCGCTTACCTGGACACCGGATTGAACCTGATCGATGTGGACGATTGCGCCCGAGGCCACTTGCTGGCGGAGCAAAAGGGGAAACCGGGAGAACGCTATATCCTGGGCAATCGCAATATGTCTCTTCAGGAAATTCTGCTGACGCTGGAATCGATCACCGGCCTCCAGGCCCCCCGGATACGGATGCCCTACTGGGTGGCCTACGCCGCGGGCTGGGTCTGCGAAGCTCTCTCCAACGGGGTAACGCACAAACCCCCGGCGGTGCCTCTCGCAGGGGTGCGCATGGCGAAGTATTATATGTTTTTCGACCCGTCCAAAGCGGTCCGGGAACTGGGACTCCCGCAAACTCCGGTCCAAAAGGCCCTGTCTGACGCGGTCCAATGGTTCAGGGACCACCACTACACCCAAAACTGATCCATGGAATTTTTATCGCTCTTGTGGGGAACCGTTCTCCTGCGGCCTTACGTCTTCGTTTTCCTGGCGGCCTACCTTTTCATCGCCTCGATCGAAATGGGCCTCCGCCGCGCTCTCCTGTGGACGGTGCTGGCCTATTCGATCGCCTTCCTTTCGGAATATTCTTCGACTCGAAACGGGTTCCCGTATGGATTTTACAGTTACATCGACGCGACGCGCGGCCAGGAGTTGTGGATTTCCAACGTGCCGTTCATGGACTCGCTGTCGTACTCGTTTCTGAGCTATATCGGTTACTCCATGGGAATTCTGCTCTGGTCCCCTCTGGAAGGGCGGGGATGGGACATCCGCCGCGTGGAGCGATCGGAAGTACGCCATTCCTACCGGGTGGTGTTTACCGGAGCCGCCCTGTTCATGTTGCTGGACGTGATCATCGATCCCGTCGCGTTTTTGGGCGACCGGTGGTTTTTGGGGCAAATTTATACTTATCAGGAGCAGGGGGAATATTTCCATATTCCGCTCACCAACTTCGGGGGATGGTTTCTGGTGGGCCTGGCGATTCTGTACACGTTCACGCGGCTGGACCAAAAGCTGTGTTCCCGATGGCCCTGGGGGGGACGCGACCTTCCCGCCAAGGGTCTCCTCGCGCCGGGTCTCTATTTCGGCGTCCTTGCCTTCAACCTGGGGGTCACTTTTTTCCTCGGCGAGATTCCTCTGGGTCTGTGCGGGAGCGTGATTGCGCTGGCCGTGTTGGGCCTGGTGCTTTACAAAATAAGGAATCCGGACCGGTGGCGCGTATAACTCTCCTGGATCGCAGGGACCGGATTCCTGGCCACGGCCTATTGTCGAGTGGCGGACTCAACCTTCCCGATAAATATCGTTGCAACAGGGGAAAGAATTTATTTCGAAAATTTTCCGCTGATTACGTAGAAACCGAAAATCACCACTCCCGCCACGGCGATAATGATGACGTTGTCGATCATGATCGTTTTCCAGCTGATCGATGGATTGTAATTGAGCCACGGAATCATCATGAAAAATACGCTGATGAAACCGATGGCGAGCAGGATCGCGATAGCAATGATGAGTGTTTTTGCATTCATGGGTAAATGCCCCGGCAGGTTCGACCGGGATTAATTGTATCAATGGTCCCTGAAATAAAAAAGATTTCTCTTTATGGACAACCTCCCCCGGGCTTGATATAAAGTCTCTCTTGACATAATCCATTCGGTCGATCCCATGTCATTTAAAAACAACCAGCCTTACCAAGTCAATGACGACCGGGCCAACGAGCTGATCGAAGAACTGGCCCAGCGGTCCAACGCGCCCGGCTGTAAGGAACTGGTTCGGCAGATCCTCACCACCGTGGTGAAATTGAGCCAGGAGTATAATGACCTGGGCGAATTCAAACTGATCAATGTGGCCCTCAAAGAGCTTCGGCATGCGTTTCGAATCTTTCTCCCTTACCGGGAGGTTCGGAAGGTGGCGGTGTTCGGTTCGGCGCGGATCCCCAGGTCGGATCCCTGTTACCAGATAACCCGGGACCTGTGCGACCACCTGGTCGACAAAGGATTCATGGTGATCTCGGGGGCGGGGGGAGGCATCATGGCCGCCGCCAATGAAGGGGCGGGAAGGGAAAAAAGTTTCGGCGTCAACATCAAGCTACCGTTCGAGCAAAAACCCAATTCGTTTATTGATGGCGACTCCAAACTGATTGAATTTAAATACTTTTTTACACGGAAACTGATCTTTATCAAGGAATCGAGCGCCACCGTTCTGCTTCCGGGAGGATTCGGCACGCTCGATGAAGGATTTGAGAACCTCACCCTGTTCCAAACCGGGAAATGCCTGCCCCGCCCCATCGTCCTTCTTGAACCCCCAGGAGGAACCTACTGGAAACATTGGATGGAATTTATCAAGGAAGCCTTGGTCCGCCAGGGGTTCATCTCTCCGCAGGACATGCACCTTCTGCATCTGACCCACTCTCCGGAGGAAGCCGCGGAAATGATCGATACCTTCTACCGGATATACCATTCGCTTCGATATGTCGGCAATTTGACTGTTCTAAGATTCCTCCGGACGATTCCCCAGGAAATAATCGACCGGTTGAACCGGGAATTCAAGGATATCCTGACGGATGGAGAGATCCGGTCCTCGGGCCCGCTGGGCGATGAAATTCGTAAAAACGAATGCCTGGCTCTACCCCGGCTGGTCATGAATTTCGACAAGCGAAACTTCGGTAGGCTCAATGAACTGATTATGACCATCAACCGGATAACCCCTCTCTGACCCATAAATTGTATAATTTTTGATACACCCGGGGTTTAAAAAGTCTCCTTCATTGGCCTACCTTCCCACCCCCTTTTCTTCCCCCACCCCATAACCCATTCAAAAATAAAAGGTTTTCAGGATGACCGAAAAGTATTATAATTTGGTCTGTTTTTTGCTACTTCGTTGAATAGAGCATTGGACGGACAGCAGTCCATTTTAAGGAGCCTACCATGCCCGCCGTAAAGCGAACCGTCAAAAAAGGTGAAATGATTTTCCATCAGGGTAATTTTTCAGACTGTGCCTACATTATTCAGTCCGGGAAAGTGGAAATTCTTGAGCACAACGACGACGGTTCCCTGAGCACTTTGGGTATCCTTCAGGAAAACGACATTTTCGGTGAGATGGGCCTCATTGACCAGATGCCCCGGTCCGCCAGCGCCCGGGCTCTTGAAGATTGCGAAATCTTCGTGTTGAGCCGGGAGGCGTTCGACAACCTGGCGCGAAGCAATCCGGAAACCCTGATGCCCATACTCAAGGTTCTCACGTTTCGCCTGAGAGAAACCCTGGAATTACTGAAAGCCGGCTACATGCTCCCCGGCAAGGAGAGGAGACAAAGGCCTTCTTAAGGCCGGAGTTTCGCCATGAAAAAGACTTTTAATAAATCGGAAATCATTTTCAAGGAAGGGAGCCGCGGCAATTGCGCGTATATCATCGACTCGGGCCGGGTTGCCATCTCGGCCCTTGGCCCTTCCGGAGAAAATCGTATTCTGGCCACACTGGGCAAAAATGAAGTGTTCGGGGAAATGGGCATCATCGACAATCAACCTCGAACCGCCACCGCGGTGGCAATGGAAAATTGCCTCCTGACGGTGATTCGTAAAAAAACCATCGACTACCTTCTCGATGTCGACCCGCAGTCCCTTAAACCGGTATTGAAGGTTCTGAGCCAGCGGTTACGGGAAACCACTCGCCTGCTCGATCCGCTTTGAGGTCTCCGTTCCGGAAGTCACGGCCTGCGGCATTTCGCCTCGGCGATGGATGAAACGGTTATGAAACCTTTATACAAAAAACCTAAAAAACCCGGCAAAGGAGAAAGCGGGCACGAAAGGCGCCTGTTTCAAAAAGGCGAGCCCGTTTTTCGCCAGGGCGACCTCAGCACGTGCGCCTACATCATCAACTCCGGGCGAATCGGCATCTTCAGGGAATCCCCTTCAGGGGGGAAATCCGTCCTCCTCAAAATTCTCGAGGAGGAGGAGATTTTCGGCGAAATGGGACTCATCGACTCCAAACCCCGCTCCGCCTCCGCCATCGCATTGGAGGAATCCATTCTCACGGTGATCAAGTCCGACCGGTTCGAATACCTGGCCGATCACCATGATGCGTTTTTTGGAACCCTTCTCAAATCGCTCACTCATCGACTCAGGGAAACCCTCAAGCGGGTCAACGCCCAAAAAGCCCTCCCCCGAAAATCCAAGAAGCGCTCTCCTTTTAATCCCTTCAATTCCTGAAGGATAGAGAATCCATCCCCGCCCCTCCGGAACTGGAATATTGTCTTTTTAATCACCCCTGGTTAAAAAAAATGACCAGGATCAAAAATTCAAGCCCGGTTCCTCCACCTTTGCACCCGTCATAAAAAATTGATTATATTTGAATTTCCGCAAGTTATGCAATTCCCAAGGCACATGAATCATTTTGGCTCGAACTTTGCTCAATATGGGTAGTAGTGGTTAAACATCCTCAATCCAAAGTTAAAGTGAGGTGAATTCTTATGTCGATACCCCTTACCGTAAAAAAAGGTGACATTATTTTTCGCGAAGGCAATTTCAGCGATTGTGCTTTTATCATCGAAAAGGGACTGTTCGAGGTTTCCAAAACCGATGAGGAAGGGAAGAAAAAAGTGATCGGCGCCTTGCACACCGGCGACATTTTCGGGGAAATGGGATTGATCGACGGAAAACCGCGGTCGGCCACCGTTATCGCCCTCGAAGACGGCCGGATCAGCATTTTAAGCCGGGAAAGCTTTGAAGCCCTGGCCGAGCGCAAACCGGAGTCGCTCATGCCACTTCTCCGCGTACTGTCAATCCGACTGAGGGACACGCTTCAACTCGTGTCCTTGCATGGAACTAATTCCAATTCCACGATGTCTTCCTTTTGATCGCCGGGCGGAAATCCGCTCCCCGCCCCCCCCTTAGGACGCGAATCGTTGATATTGCATCATTTCCTTTTACCCAGGATCGAGAGAATCTAGGTTCCCGCTCCGAGATCCTGGGTTTCCCGCCCCTGCCTATGTACAATGCGCACATCTTGACGTAAAATAAACCCCTGTCCGGGATTCAAGTTTGTGTCCCGAAAAGCCGAATCTTTCTATATCGGGGTCCAGTATTTCAGGTGGACCTTCAATATATCCCGACAAACGGTATCGGCTTGCCAGGGGGTAGTCCCCCAGGCGTCCGATTTGATTCTCCCCTTATCGAATGCGTCGGTAGTGATTTCTTCGGAAAAAGAGACATCTCGAACCCTGATGACCAGCCCGCTGGAGACGAGGATTTATGCCCCGGAAGTTTCATCTTCTCCCAGTTCCTGCCCCCCTGAAGAGGCCCCACCCAAAACACTGATTGTCATTCCGGCATTCAACGAGGAACGGAATATCGG
>PCWF01000215.1:3082-9341 GCA_002796165.1 Nitrospinae bacterium CG11_big_fil_rev_8_21_14_0_20_56_8 | reverse complement strand
CTTGGGCGGGCCGGAATAATCCTCGACGTAAAATTCGGGAACCGGAGTGATGGGGAGGGGGACCTTCCGCCGCTTCATCAGGCGCGGTTCCATCCCGCTCCAGGCGCGAATGGGCGCCAGCAGAAGAGACACAAGGGCGATCAGGCAGAAGCGCAGAAACAGGTACCGGGTCATCGGGCGGAATCCTTCGCGCCCGGCCTGTCAACCGCAACAGGAATCGGACGCCGGTGATTCTTCTTCGGAATCGACGATCTGGAACAGGCCCGCGTAGGGCAGGGCATGGAGCAGTTCCGCCGTGGGTTCATCGATGTCCACGGCGATTCCGATCGGGAAAATGACCCCGTTGCAATTCACGGAGTTGAAGGGACCGATATAGGTTGCCGTCAAACTGGAGCAACAGGAAGCCTCGGCCGCCGGGGCTTTATGCCCGGAGAGGGTGTAGGAATAAAACTTGATCCCCTCGATCTCCTTCCAGAGGTAATCCTTGTTTACGGTGAATCCGTGAAACCCCGCCAGCGTGCAGGCTTCGAAAAACTCGGTGAGGGTCAGGGCTCCGGAAGCGCACTCCCCCCACAGCTCCCGGTTCTTGCGCATTTCCCTGGGAACGGGCCGGTCGGAAATGATGTCGGAGATGACAAACCGTCCCCGGGATTTCAAAATGCGGCGGATTTCGCGGAACACGGCGGGTTTGTCCACCGAAAGGTTGATCACGCAGTTGGACGTGACCACGTCGGCGGTTTCGTCTTCCAGAGGGATCTGCTCCAGGAAACCTTTTTTGAAGAACACGTTGCTGTAACCCAGGTTTTCGGCGACGATGGCCGCGTTCGTCCGCGCCTTAGCGAGCATCTCATCCGTCATGTCGATGCCGTAAACCTGGCCCGTGGCGCCGACGAGTTGGGCGGCGATGAAACAATCGATCCCTCCCCCCGACCCCAGGTCGGTCAGCACTTCGCCGGGTCTGAGCCCGGCCCGGTTGACGGGGCTCCCGCATCCATAGGAAATGTTGCGTACTTCGGCGGGGATATGCGCGAGGTCCTTTTCATCATAGGGAGCCGGGCAACACAGGTTGTCCTGGGTGGCCAGCGCGGCCTTCGAATAGAAATCCCTCACATCGTCGCGAGTCACCCGCTCTTCCGCTCCCGATGAGCCCCCACAGCATGCATTTTCGTTCATGTTTTGCGCCCTTTCTGATATCCAATGAATTACGGTCGTCAGGGTGACCGAAGCTTTTGCTTGATCTTTTCCTTCGTCTCGGGTTTCAGCGTGGCCTGATCCAGGGCCGCGAGGTCCTCACGGGCCAGTTGTTGCGCCAGTTTTTGAAGTGTGAGTAACTGTACTTCATAATACCTGCAAACGACGCACATCATCAAATGGATTTTGGCCCGCACCCGCTTCCCCAGGGATACCTCATGGTCCACCATCTCGGAGAGGATGGGGGAGGTATCCTTGCAGGTCATGTGCAATGCATCCAGAACCCGGTTCATTGCGTTGAGAAATATTGGGTTAGCCATGGCTATCCTTGTTGAACCAATGGGTTTCCAGACACTTTTTGAGCTGGTTGCGGGTCCGGTGGAGAATCACCCAAAGATTGGTCGGCTTGATGTTGAATTCATTACAGATGTTTTGGGTGTCGAGTCCCTCGATTTCCTTGAGCACGAATACCTGGCGGAACTTGTCGGACAACCGGTCCATGCAGGTTTTCAGGGCTTCCTGCAATTGCCGGTTCTCCGCCGCCTGGTCGGGGGTCATGCCCCAGCTTTTCGGCATCTGGTTCCAATGGCCGGTGCTGTCGAACGTGCAGGGATCGGGATCGTCCTCGGGCAGGAGGTCCAGAGAGCGTTCTCTGTGGGCCTGCCGGAAATGGTCCATGATCTTGTGCTTGAGGATCCCGAACAGCCAGCTTTTTTCGGTGGACCGTCCTTCAAACCGGTCCTGGGACTGGAGGGCCGCGAAGAAGGTGGCTTGTACGATTTCTTCGGCGGTATCGGCGTTTTTCACCCGCACGAGGGTGTAGCGGTACATGAGGTCTCCGTAACGGTCGACCCACAGGTCGCTGTTCAAGGTCTGGCGGTTCATGGTCGGGCGGGAGCGGCAATATAAGCTTGATTGAATTTATGCCAGTTTCTATACTGGGTTTCATGGACGATTCTATTGACCCCGGCGAATGCGCCAAAATCATGAAGGCCCTGGGAGACGTGTCCCGGATGAAAATCGTCCGCCTCCTCCTCCAGGGGGAGAAGTCGGTTTCCCAGATCGGGGAGATGCTCGAAATGGTACAGCCTCAGGTCTCGCATCATTTATCGATCCTGAGGGCGTCCGGCCTGGTCGACACCCGCCGGGAGGGTAACCGAATCATCAATTTCATCGATCCTGAAAAATTCTTCCTGAAGAAAGAGGAGACCGGGCTGGACCTGGGTTGTTGTTCGATCAAGTTCGACAAGCCCGGAATTTTCCGGAACCCGTAAATCTTCCTTACTCTCCCGGTTCGGTGTTATGGGTGTAACGCTGGATCAGGGTTTTCCTCAATTTTTCCATCTCGGCCGCTTCGATCAGTTGCTGGCAACCTTCCGCGGTTTCGTGGAGGCAGAGCCCCGCCGGTTTTTGGGAGACCAGGAAATTGAACAGTAGGGTGGTCAGGTAATATTTGCCGTCGCCCCAACCTCCCGGATTCAAGAAAATGAAGTTTCCCGCCTCGCTCCAGGAGACGTGCAGGGCCTGCCCCGCCGCGTCCTGGAGAGTCGTTTCACCGTCGATTCCGAATTTGTCCAGCAGTTGCTGATGTTCCGGGCTCAATTTATCTCTCATGTCAAACTCCATTGGGCCGTGGGGGTTAACCGGCGAGTTTCTCCTTGATGCCAACCTGGTAAATCTGTTTCAGGACCGACCGGACGAGCCGGAAGGGGTTGAAGGAAATATCCAGGGGAACCTGGGCCAATCGAAAATCGCTCACCCGAAGCGCGGCCAGGCCGGTTTCCCCTATCATCTCAATCTCGTCCAGAGTGGAGGCCCCGAATCTTTTTTGCCGTGCCGCTTCGAGCGCGTAAACGGTTTCGGGCCGCACGCCGGTGATCTCCACGATCACGCGGTCGAGGGCGGTGATGTCCTGTGCGGCGGCGAGTATCCCCAGCGGGTAGGGGGTCCCGCGAATGGGTCCGTCTCCTTCCATGGCCAGGATGCCGTCGGCCAGCGTCAGGCACGGGGCAACCTCGCGGGCGATGTCCACCAGCATACGTCCAAATTTTACTTTGTCGTTTTGAACGAGGCAATGGAGAACGGGTTTCCTTTTGCCGATCACCACCCCAAACAGGTTTTTGATTCCCAGGGTCAGGGTCATCTGGCAATGCGATTTCACCTTGGGCAGATTGATCACCTGATCGTACTCTTTCAGATTCCCCGCGATCTTCAAATGCGGAATATTTTCTTCTCCGGCGAAGGAAACGGGATCCCTGAAGGGAACCACGCGCACGTCGTAACGCTTCATGAGCGGGCCATAACCGGCGGTTTGGGCGACATGGGCGGGGCTTCCGAACGCGGGGCTGTCGCTGATATCGATTTTTCCGGCGCCCCGGTCCCGCAGGACGCGGCACACGGCTTCGATCAGGGCGGGATGGGTGGTCACGCATCGTTCCGGTTCCGCCGCACGAAGCAGATTGGGTTTGAGCAATACCTTTTGTCCCCTCCCCAACCGTTGGCTTTCCGGATCGAACAGATCGACCGCGGAGCGGACGAAGGATTCGATCTTCTCCAGGTCGTAATGATCCAGTTTTTGAACGAAAACGCGGGATTTCATCGGGCTCCTTTCATGCCGGAACATGCATTATACCTGTTTGCCGCCGCGTATTGAAGGGGCATATTTCGGGGCGGGCGGGAACGGTTTCCCGGTGATGCGGCGGATCAGGATTGGGGATACAGGATTTTGTAAATGTTGTAATTGCGGAGCACTTTTTTGACGTACAGCCGGGTTTCGGGATAAGGAATGGATTCGATGAACACGTCCTGGTCGTCCAGGTTTTGGAACCGCTTCAGCCATTTGTTCAACACCTGGGGGCCCGCGTTGTAGGAGATCAGCACATGGGGCTGATTGGTGCCATACCGCCGGGTCAACTGGCCCAGGTACTGGATTCCCAATTGGATGTTGAGGTTGGGTTCAAACAGGGATTCGATTTCAAAGGGTTTCCCGTTCCGGTTTTGGTCATAGAGGCGTTTCCCGGTGGAAGGCATGATCTGCATGAGGCCTCGCGCCCCCGCGGGGGAGAGGGACTGGCTGTCGAACAGGGACTCCTGGCGGATCAGGCCGCGAACGAAAGAGGGATCGATCTGCTGGTTGCGTGCGGTTTCGCGGATGATTTCTTCATAGGCGAGAGGATAAAAGAACTTCCAGAACTGCGGCGACAGCAGTTTCTCTTTTTCCTTCGGGGTGAAATCCAGGTAAAGCTGGAGCAGACGCACCGTTTCGGAATAACCTCGCGCCTGGTTGTACAGGTAAGAGAGCCAAATGACCCCGGTCAAATTTTTGCGGACGGTTTTTTCCAGACGATTGATTTCGTCCTGGGCGTTGGAAAATAAACCCAGCGCCGACAGTTCCACGGCGCGGGCGTAATGAAATCGTTCTTCAGCCGTCAATTCCCGGTTCAGTCCGGGAGCCGCTTCCGCGGGGATATTGGCCGCGGGGAGGGAAATCTTCTTCAGGATCGCGGGGGGCGGATTCCGGGCCTGGAGTTTCTGGAGCGCCCGTGTTCCGTAATAGGTGTAAGGATACCGTTCGAATACCTCCGCGTAGGTTTGCAGGGCGACCTGGCTCTGCCCCAGTTTTTCCGCCACCTTGGCGCTCCAGTACAGGTTGTGTTCGGCAAAGCGTCCGCTGGATTTTGCCTCGAAGTTGGATTTGAACGCTTCGAAAGCCCGCGGGTGGTTTTCGTTCAGGTAATACACCCACCCCAGTCTCCATGCCGCCCATTCGGCTTCTTCGTCGTCGAGGTTCTTTTCGGTCAGGGAGGAATACTGCTGGATGGCGAGTTCGAACTGGTTTTTTTCTTCATAGAGCCGGCCGAGGAGGAATCGTCCGAGCATGCCCCATCGGGTCCCGGCATTGTCCCGGATCGCCAGGGTGAAGAGGTTGATGGCCGCTTGATCCTGCCCCATGTTCCACAGGTTGCGCCCGATCTGGACCCGGGCCTCCTGGACTCGCGCATGTTCGGGGTAGAGTTTCAAAAAGGTTTCCAGCGCCCCGTTGGCCAGGTCCCGCCGTTTGAGGGTTTTATGCGCCGAGGCGAGATAAAAATAAAATTTGCCGGGCAAAACGGGTTGTTCTTTGAACAGAGCTTCGATTTCCCGGACCGCGCCTTCAGGTTTGACCTCATCCAGGAGTCCCTGCACTCGGCGGGAATGTTCATCCAGGGTTAGGGGAATGGCGCCGGTGTCCGCGCGCTGGCGAAGCATTTCCATCACCGGAATGGCGGCCTGAGTCAATTCGTGCGCGGGATAATCGATATACAGCTCCTTCAACCGCGAATAAGCCCGGCTCCGGTCTCCGTTCTTGAGATGCAGTTGCGCCAGCCGGGAGATCATGCGCGGAAGGTAGGCGGCAAATCCGTTGGGCGAAGTCCATGAGATTCCCGCCACCGCCTGATCGAGGAGGGCCACCGCTTCCCTGGACCGGCCCAATCCATCGAGCGCATCGGCGCGGAGCCGTTCGGCCTGGGGCCGGACCAGGCTTTGGGGGAAGCGGCGGAGCAGGTCGTCCACCTGTTCCAGCGCCTCGGCGAGTTGGCCCGTGGCCTGGTAGGCCCGCGCCAGGTCAAAGCGGATGTAGTCCTCGATGTCTGCGGACTCGCCGATGGAGTCCTTCAATCTCTCAATGGCCTGGGAGTATTCGTTTTTTTCGAGGTGGATCCGCCCCAGCAGATACCGGGCGCGCCGGGCTTCGAGGCTTTCCGTATGGTCCCGGATCAACGGGCCGAACACGGTTTCCGCCCCCGCCAGGTTTTTGGACCGGAGGCTTTCCATCCCCCTGGCGAAATCCTCCGCCGGGGTCGCCTCGGCCGGGCCGTTAAGAAGTATCGATGCCGCAAGGCAGAAGAAAAAGGACACCGCCTGCGGCAGAAGAGACAGGATGCGGTCCCGGATCGTCCCCGGGCTGTCGGTGTCGCTGGCGGGGACGGGAATGGCGTCGGGGACTTTTTTGAACCAGGTGATTTGCCGCTTGGCGTAATGCCGGGTCTCCCGCTGGATCTCGTAAACCGCCCGGTCCAGGGGAAGA
>PCWF01000215.1:0-2964 GCA_002796165.1 Nitrospinae bacterium CG11_big_fil_rev_8_21_14_0_20_56_8 | reverse complement strand
CGTAGAGCTCCTTCCGGTCCCGCTCGATCAGAAAGGTGTGCACGGGGAAGGGGAGTGCGGAATCGTCGTCGGCGTGGAACCCGGAGAGTTTTTGTCCGGTCTGCAAAAACACCGACAGGGCGCGTTCGATGCGTACCGGGTCCGTGGGTTGAATTTTCCGGGCCGATTCGGGGTCGATGCGTTGCAACCGCGCGTGCAGGGCCTGGGGACCCAGCCGGGTCAGGTCGGTCTGCACCTGTTCCTTGATTTCGGGGGAAATTTGCACGGCGCAGTCGAGATCCTGGGTCAGGACTCGAAGATAAAGACCGGTTCCGCCGCAGATGATGGGAATCCGGTTTTGTTTCTGGAGATTCCGGGCGATTTCCAGAGCCCGGGTTTTGAAGTCGAAGGCGGAGAATTCCTCGTCCGGTTCCAGGATGTCGATGAGGTGATGCCTCACCCGTTCCCTCGCTTCGGGGCCAGGCTTGGCCGTCCCGATGTCGAAATACCGGTAAACCTGGAGCGAGTCGGCGTTGATGATCTCGGTCTCCAGCGCTTCAGCCAGGGAGAGGGCGGCCTCGCTCTTGCCCGACGTGGTCGGGCCGGTCAGCACAATTAAAGGAACCATATATTTTTTCCATTTCGACGGTATAGGAACCATTGCCCTGGTAAACGAACAGGGGTGCCTCCACCGTCAGGTCACCGGGGACGTCCTTGATCGCCTCGATCAGGAAGATCTTGGCTTCCGCTCCGCCATGACCGTGAATGAACCGCATCCGATGCGGATACAGCCGGTGTTCCCGCAGTTCCCGCACGACTTCCTCCATCCGCTCGGGCGGGTAGGCGAGGACGATGCGGCCTCCCGGCAACAGAAGCGAGGTGCTCCGTTCCGCAAGGCATTTTAAATTGAGATGCAACTCGTGCCGGGCGATGGCTTTTTCCTGGTTCGGATTGGTGCGCCCGGTATTGACCTTGCGATACGGGGGATTGGAAAGAACAAGATCGAACGAAGCTTTTTCCTGCGGCCGGGAAAAATCGGCAAAGTCTCCGAAGACCACCTGGATCCGGTCGGTGAAATCGTTCTGCTCCACGTTCTTGAGGGCCAGTTGGCTGAGACGCGGCTGGATCTCGACGGCGGTGACGGAAAGATTCGGCTCCCGGGTCAGCAGGAGGAGAGAGATCACGCCGCACCCGGTGCCGACGTCGAGAACGCGCGCGCCGGGGAACAGGGGAGCGAAGCTCGCCAGCAAAAAGGGCTCGATGGAATAACGGTAGCCATCGGCATCCTGTTCAATGATCAATTCCCTGAACCGGGGCTGGATCCGCATAACAGGTGTCCTCAACATGGAAAAGTCTACCGGATTAATTTGGAGCTGACAAGGGGGTGAGGACCCAAGGCAGTTGAATTATAAGATTCTATTCTACATCGTGTCGAGGATGGATTGCAGAAATTCGCGGGTGCGCGGGTGATGGGGCCGTTCCAGGACCACCTCGGGGGTATCGTCCTCCACGATGTTGCCGCCCTCGAAGAAGATCACGCGGTCGGAAATTTCCCGCGCGAAGTGCATCTGGTGGGTGACCACCAGCAGGGTGATATCGGTTTCGAGTGCCAGTTGCCGGAGCACGTTCAGCACTTCCCCCACCCGCTCGGGGTCGAGGGCGGAAGTGATCTCGTCGAACAGCATAATCCGGGGTTGCAAGGCAAGAGCCCTGGCAATGGCGACGCGCTGTTTCTGTCCCCCGGAAAGATGAAAGGGAAAGGAGTCCCGCTTTTCCTTCAATCCCACCCGGTCCAGTAGCTCCAGCGCCTCGGCTTCGGCCCGGTCCCGGTTATGGCCCAGGACGTGGATCGGAGCTTCGGTGATGTTGTGGAGCACGCTCATGTGCGGAAACAGGTTGAAGCTCTGGAAGACCATCCCCACCTTGCTCCGAACTTGTTTCAGGTGACGTTGGGCCGCCCGGTTTTGCGGATTTTTACCCGTTGCGGGCTCCACCGTTTCGCCGTCGATTTCAATCTTCCCCGAGTCGAACCCTTCCAGGGTCATGACGATCCGGAGCAGGGTGGACTTGCCCGATCCGCTCGGACCGATCAGCGCCACCTTCTGCGAGGTGGGCACGTCGAGGGTGATGCCGTTGAGCACGTTCAAGGCGCCGTAGGATTTGTGCACCTCCTTCAGGCGCAGGATGGGGCTGGCGGAAGGGGAGGACTCAATGGATGGGGGCATGATGCCTTTCCCAGAATCGAATCCCGGCGGAGGCCAACAGGCTGAGCCCCAGGAACAGGATCCCCGCCAAGGTCAGGGGTTCCAGGTAACGGAAGGTTTCGGAACCGATGATCTTGGCCGATTGCAAAAGCTCCAGCACGGTGATGGCCGACAGCAGAGGCGTGTCCTTGAACATGGCCACAAGATAATTTCCCAGCGCCGGGATGACCGGGGGTATGGCCTGCGGAAGAATGACCGCTCTCCAGGTATGCCCCGGCCGAAGGTTCAGCGCGAGCGCCGCTTCCCATTGCCCGCGGGGAACCGCATCGATTCCCGCGCGGTAGACTTCTGACAGGTAGGCGCTGTAGTGGATGCCCAGCGCGATGACCCCCGTTGCAAACGGGCTGAGGCGAACGCCCCAATGGGGCAGAACGTAAAACAGGAAATAAATCTGAACCAGAAGTGGGGTGCTCCGGATGAATTCCACCCCCAAGGCCGCCGGAAGGGAGATCATTCGGTTGGACGACCGCCTCAGGAGAGCCCACACCAGTCCAAGCCCCATCGCCATCCCCATGCCTCCAAGAGTCGCCTTGAAGGTGACTGCCAGGGCCGGAAGCAACCGGGGGAGAAGGGCACGCATGTAATTCCAGTCGATCATGGGCGCAGGCCCCCCGTGTCCCGTCCCCATGCGAGGCGATGCTCCAACGCGCGAAAACCGCCATGAAGCATTTGCGCCAGCAGAAAATAGATAAGGAGCAGAAAGGAGAAGACGGATGTGGAA
>PCWF01000116.1 GCA_002796165.1 Nitrospinae bacterium CG11_big_fil_rev_8_21_14_0_20_56_8 | reverse complement strand
CTGACGGGCGGAGAATCAATTTTCGAGAGGCTCGCCTTTTTCCAGGTTTTTCTTGAACTTTAAAAACTGGTTTGTTAATGGGGGCCCGAGTTTTTCTTTCAGGTCGGGTGGGACCCAGTTGATTTTTTCCACGGGCCAGTCCTCAACATTGTGAATATCGAGCTCATGTTTTTTATGTGGAATCGCTTTGCGAAAACGAATCGGATCCACGAATAACGGAGGTAGGGAGGGAAGCTCCTGACCTGATGGCGGATGGGCCGTGAACTAATCGGTAACGGCACCTCGGGAGGCAGACGAAACCAATTTTGCATATTTCGCAAGAACACCGGTTTTATATTTGATTTCGGGTGCGGTCCAGTTTTTTCTTCGTCGATTCAACTCCTCATCGTTCAAGCGGACTTCCAGGAGCCGTTTGTCGATATCAATGACGATGATGTCGTTTTCCTTCAACAGGGCCAGGGTTCCACCCACCTGCGCTTCCGGAGCAAGGTGCCCCACCACCAGGCCGTAAGTGCCTCCTGAAAACCGGCCGTCGGTGATCAACCCGACCTTGTCGCCCATTCCCTTGCCGACAATGGCGGAGGTGGGGGCGAGCATCTCCCGCATACCCGGACCCCCCTTGGGGCCTTCGTACCGGATGACGATCACGTCACCGGCCCTTATCCGGTCGGCCATGATTGCGTCGAGGCATTCCTCCTCGGAATCGAAAATTCGGGCCGGTCCCTCCATGCGGCGGTTCTTGATTCCCGAAACCTTCGCGACGGCTCCTTCGGTGCTCAGGTTTCCCTTGAGCACGACGAGATGTCCCTGCGCGGACAAAGGTTTGTCGAGCGGTCGGATCACGTCCTGGTTGGAACCGGGTTGGTCCGGAACTTTTTTCAGATTTTCCGCCACCGTTTTTCCGGTGACGGTGATGCAGTCTCCGTGCAGGAGCCCCCGATTCAAAAGCATTTTCATGACCTGAGGAATTCCCCCGGCGCGGTGCAGATCGACGGTGACGTATTTCCCGGACGGTTTCATGTCGCAGAAATGGGGAGCTTTTTGGCGCACGGTTTCAAAATCGTCGATCGTCAGGTCCACACCCACCGTGTGGGCAATGGCAAGAAGATGGAGGACGGCATTGGTGGAACCTCCGACCGCCATCACCACGGTGATGGCATTCTCGAAAGCTTTCCGGGTCATGATATCCCTGGGGAGAATATTGTTCTCCAGAAGGGTGAAAAGGGCCTTGGCGCTCTCGCGGGTATTCAATTCTTTTTCCTTGTCCTCGCTGGCCATCGTGGAGCTGTAAGGAAGGCTCATGCCCAGCGCTTCGAAAGCCGAGGACATGGTGTTCGCCGTGTACATGCCCCCGCAAGCCCCAAATCCGGGACAGGCGTTTTTTTCGATCTGGATCAGGGCGTCGTGGTCGATGACCCCCGCATTGAATTGCCCCACGGCTTCGAAGGCGCTGACGATGGTCAGGTCGCGGCCGTCGAGGTGTCCCGGCTTGATGGTCCCCCCGTAAACGAAAATTCCCGGGATATTCAACCGCCCCATGGCGATCATCGCTCCCGGCATGTTTTTATCGCATCCCCCGATGCAGATCACGGCATCGAGGTTGGCCCCGCGGCAGACCGTTTCGATCGAGTCGGCGATTACTTCCCGGCTGACGAGCGAGCATTTCATGCCTTCCGTTCCCATGGAGATCCCATCGCTGACCGTGATGGTGCCAAAAGTCTGGGGCATTCCCCCCGAAACCTTGATCTCTGCAGACGCCACATCGGCCAGTTTTCCCAGGCCCGCGTTACACGGGGTGATGTCACTCTGTCCATTGGCGACCCCAATGATGGGCTTGTCAAAATCTCCGTCGGTGAAACCGACCGCTCGTAGCATGGAACGGTTGGGAGACCGCTTGTCCCCTTGCGTCACGATGCGGCTTTTATGATTTAAATTCTTTTTCCGATTGGAAGGCATGATCAATATCCGGCGTTGATAACCATAATTCAATTGAGTAAATAGGAAACTCCATCATATAACGCGGGGAGGTTTTTTTAAAATTTTTTTTCAGCCGTGGCCAGATGGAGCCGGGGCGGGGAAATGTAGTTGGTGTGGGTTTCCGGATGAGCGATGGCATAGAACACCGGCGGAAAAACGGGGGTCAGATGCGCAGAGAATCCCTCGATCTCGATTCGGTGATTGAAAGGAATGAAAGGAGTTTTTCTGTCCCCCGGCCAGGTTTTCTGCGGAGGGATCACCCCTCGGGGGGGATCGATCCGCAAAAAATCGGGAAGACGAAGGACCCTTTGGGAATACAAGTAATCCAGACGCAACCGGTCCATCGCTTCCGCGTCCTGCTGGCAGGAAAACGTTTCCAGAAAGATGTCATACTGAATGTCGAGGGACCGCGCCTTGATGAGAAAGTCGCGGCTTTCGACCGTCTGAAGAAGCCGGGTGAAAATTTCCACCGGGGACAGGGTCAAAAGAAGCCGATCCAGGGAAAAGCGGAACCGCTTGGAATTATAAAACTCATCGAACACTTCCGTGAATTTTTTGAGATGTATCACTCCATCGGCGGAAAGGTCCTTGTTGCAAATCAATTCATAGGGCGGACTTGACTGGAAATCGTATTGGTGAGGCTCGATCTGGTCTCTTATCGGGGCTCCGGGAAGAAATTTCAAAAACCCCAATTGGAGCTCGTGCGGCCGCAGGGAAAATACACGTTCAAATGAGTTCAGGATCTGCGGCAGGGTTTCTCCGGGAAGGCCAAAGATCAGGTCGCAATGGATATGGACCCGGCTCTGCCGAACCAGCCGGTCGAGAACCGAAAATAAACGGTCGTTGTCCTGCCTCCGCCGAATCGTTTCCTGAACGCCCGGCGTTGCCGTCTGGATGCCGATCTCGAACTGGAACATCCCCTCGGGAACGGTTTCGAGAAATTCAACAAGGTCTGCATTGAGAATGTCTCCCACCACTTCAAAATGAAATGACGTACCGGGAAACCGGGTGAGCCACTCCATCCAATTGCGCAGGCGGCCCGGTTTCAGGTTGAAGGTTCGGTCGACGAACTTGATTTGCCGAACTCCCCGGTCCACCAGCTCCTGAATCTGGTGGCGGATGACCGCATCGTCAAAATAGCGGACCGTTTTATCCAGCGCCGAAAGGCAGAAGGAGCAAAGGTACGGGCACCCCCTCGACGTTTCGATATAAACAATCCGCCCTCTCAGTCCGTCAAAATCTTCCTCGGAAAAGGGAGAAATAAGAGCGGGCAGATCGTTTCCGTAAGTGTTCCAGCGGTCCAGTATTTCCGGGGAGGGAGGGATATTCTTCCGGACCAATTGCAGAAACTCGACCCATTTGGTTTCTCCCTCCCCCGAAATGACCGGCCAGGAAAACGATCCCGGCGGGTCGAAAGAGACCTCCGGTCCTCCCAGTACGATTTTCAGCGAGGGGCGCTGTTTCATCAACCGCTCGGCCAGTTCCAGAATCTGCATTCTGTTCCAGATATAGACGCTGAGGCCCAGCACATCCGGATTGAGGCGGAGAATCTCCGCGGCGATTTTCCAGGTGGGTTGGTTGATGATGAATTCCTGGATCCACACGTTGTTGAAACCCGCGTTGCGCGCCGCGTTTCTCAGGTAACGGAGGCTTATTGAACTATGGATGAATTTTGCATTCAGCGTAACGATGCCGATGGATCGGTCCATGTCAGGCGCTTTCCCGGGCGAGACTCTCAAAATCGTCGATGTATTCCTGGACCCGGTTCAAAAAATAGTCTCTTTGACCCTGAGTGGTGATGGAGTTCACTTGAAGCAGAAAAACTTTCCATTCGTGTTTTTTCCGGTCAAGGTGTGTTTTGAAATCAGACAGCCAAAGTGATTCGGGTTTATCGATCCATAGGGAAAGTTGACTGTAGATTTCTTCGGGCGTTTTCCCGGCCTTCAGCAATACCAAAAATTCCCCTTGCGAGTGCCGCCGGTTCCGGAGCTTAACCTGGGTCCAAGCCGGGTTCACCTCCACCCAGTTTTTGATTTGGTTGTTTTGCCCGGGATACAGGTTACCCAGCCAGTCTTCCAAAAAACCGATGATCCAGTCCGTGGTGTCTTTCTTCAGAGCATTTCCATCCAACCCGGTTTGCCGGACCATCCAGTCATTGCTGTTTTCCATTTCCCGGGATAGATGGAGGATCTGATTTTCGTCCAGGGTGGAAAGGAAAGTGGAAAAGGACCTTGATTCCCTTTTTATGAAGTTTTTCCAGAAATCCCCGTGTTGATCGCTGGCCCAATCGAGATCTTCCATCGTCAACCCTTTCCGGTAGCGGTTTTGGAATTCCCGGAGATGATCGGCGATGCGTGGCAATTCCTCTTTCCCATGCCAGGCGAGGAGAAGTCCCAGAGACCGGTCGAGATAAGTCCGTTGCGTTTCTTTTAGCTGAAAATAGTGATCCAGGCGATTCAGGAAATACCAGTCCGAATAGCGATAAAGGATCCGGGTTTTACTGCATCCCGAGAGAAAAACCGCCGCGATCAAAACACCTGCGATCCATCGCGCCCAAGGCCGGGTGCTCATGACTGGCAGGCCTTGCAATAAAAAGTGGAACGGCCCGACTGGATCAT
The DNA here is from genome assembly GCA_002796165.1 of Nitrospinae bacterium CG11_big_fil_rev_8_21_14_0_20_56_8. Classification (GTDB taxonomy): domain Bacteria; phylum Nitrospinota; class Nitrospinia; order Nitrospinales; family VA-1; genus 21-14-0-20-56-8. The sequence continues at coordinate 1,916 of PCWF01000116.1, read as the reverse complement.
GCGGCGAACGGGGGAGGCGCAACCCAGGCAGGGTTGGCCTTCTCTGCCATAGACCGTCAGACGGAGAGCAAAATATCCCCGCGATCCATCGGTGTTGAAAAAATCCCGGAGGGTGGTTCCCCCTGAGGCGATGCTATTGTTCAGGACGGTTCGGAGCGATTCGAGAAGGTTGTCCCAGCGCTTCAGGGACAGCCGGCCCGCCTGACGGGAAGGGTGAATTCCGGCCTGGTGAAGGGCTTCGCAGGCATAGATATTACCCACCCCGGCCAACCTTCGGGAATCCATGAGAAACTGTTTGATCGCCACTTTTGAGCCGGTCGATGCGGTCTTAAGCCCTATTGCGGTTGTAGAGAGGTCGAGCGGATCGGGCCCGAGGTGGTTGATCAAGGGATGCCCTTCGGCTTGCGAGGCCCAGACGATGCAACCGAATCTTCTCGGGTCGATAAAGTGGAGCCATTGCCCCGGAGTAAACTTAAACACCGCATGGGTGTGCTTTTCGCGTGGGATCATCGCCGGATATTCCGTCACCCGGCCACTCATCCCCAGGTGCCAGATCATCGCCCCGGTCGCGGTGTGGAGGAGAAGGTATTTCCCCTTGCGGGAGAGGTCCACGATCGGGTGATTCAGAACTTCGCGGCGGAGGGTTTCCCCCGGGATGGGGAAACGCAGGTCCGGCCGATAAAGCTTGAAATCGAGAAGGGTCTTGTTTTTGACGAGCGGAAGGAGAGCGTTTTTCAGAGTCTCGACTTCGGGTAGCTCGGGCATGAGAGAAAGGCGGCCCCGGTTCTCAAACAGGAAACCGGGTCCCTGCGGTCCGTTTACTTCTGGTTTTTGGGTCCAGGCGGTTTGGCGATGACGACTTTGGCCGGCCGCAACATCCTTCCATTCAGATAATAGCCGCGGGAAAACTCATGGGTGATGGTGTCTTCCTCGTGATGTTCCGATTCCACCTGGCTTAAAACTTCGTGGATGGAGGGATCGAACTTCTGCCCCATGGACTCGATGACCGTGACGTTTTCTTTCTCGAATATAACCTCGAATTGTTTGAGTATCATCTCCACCCCTTCGCGCAGGGTATCGATGGTCACGTTTTCCGCATTCATGGCGCGCTCCAGGTTGTCGTGGATCGAGATGATCTCTTTCAGGAGGCGCTGATTTGCGTATTGAACCGAGTCCTGCTTTTCCTTGGCGAGGCGTTTTTTGAAGTTTTCGGTTTCGGCCTGCAGACGAAGATAATCGTTTTTCAATTCGGCCAGACCTTTATTGGCCTTTTCAAGAAGGGCTTCCTTTTCATCAAGCTGGGTTTGCAGAATTGCGACCGCGTCCTGCTCGAATTCTCTTGCCTCGTCCCGGGTTTCCTCCAGTGTCTCCGCATCCTGATTTGGGTGCGTCTCCTCTTTGGGGGCGGAAGCTACGGATTCGGTGGAAGAGTGTTTTTTGTTTTTTTGAGTCATTGGGTTCCTGTCACTTTCCCTGCATTCTTTCAGAAAGAATTTTGGACACCGTATTGGCGGTGTAATTAACGATTGAAATCATCAGAGTGTAATCCATCCGTTTCGGGCCAAAAATGGCCACGGTGCCGATGTTTTCACTCTGGTACTGGTAATTCTCTGCCACCAGGCTGAAGTCCTGCATCTCTTCGTCGTGGCTTTCTTCTCCGATCAGGATGGTCATTCCATCCTGTTTCAGGCATCGGTCCAGCAGAGTGATGAGCTTTTTCTTTTCCTCGACCGTTTTCAGAATGGACCGCATTTTATCCAGATCGGCGGTGAACTCGGGGTGATTGAGGAGGTTGTGCGCCCCATCCACAAGCAGGTCGATCTTTTCAGGCTCATCGGAAAAAAATTCATTGGAAAGCTCCAGCGCCTTTTTCTGCAATCGGTCGAAATGTTCTTTCTCGAAATGGATCCGGTCGA
>PCWF01000159.1 GCA_002796165.1 Nitrospinae bacterium CG11_big_fil_rev_8_21_14_0_20_56_8 | reverse complement strand
CCGACAATTTCCTCAAGCAGATCCTCAATGGTGGCTAGGCCGATGCAACCGCCATATTCGTCCACCACGACCGCCATGTGCAGACTGCGCGCCTGGAGTTCCTTGAGCAGATCGTCGATTTTCTTGTTGTTGGGGACGTAGTAGGCCGGCCGGATAAGGTCGGCAATGGGGGTTGCGTCGATCGGCTGGTTGATCAGGTCGAACGTGTTCAGGATCCCGATGAGGTTGTGGATTCGCTCGTGATAAACCGGAAGCCGGGAAAATCCGGAATCGATGGCGATCTTGTGGGCCTCGCCGAGGTTGGCCGTATCGCTGATGCAATACATCTGGACCAGGGGGACCATGCATTGATCCACGGCGATTTCCCCAAAGCTGAATATGCGATGGATCATTTTCCGTTCGGTTGGACCGAGATCCATGGTCTGCGAATCGAGGCTCAGCGAGCTTCGAATCTGGTCGCGGCTGAAGGTTATCTTGTTTTCCTGGCCGGTTTTCATAAGGCCCTGCGTAAAAAAGTTCGAGAGGCGGGTGGTGAGGTTGCTGACCGGCCCGAAAATTTTGCAGAAAAAATTCAGGGGATACACCAGGTAGGGCATCAGGGTGTCGGCCTTGTGCTGGAGGAAAATTTTGGGGACGATTTCCCCGAAGAAAAGGATGATGGGAGAAATGATGATCATGGAAAGGATTTCGCCCGGTTTTCCCAAATGCATGACCATAAAACCGGTAAACACGGCCGTGCTGGTCACCACCGCGATGTTGGTGCCCAGAGAGGTGGTGGCAAAGAGTTTTTCCGGAGTGTTCAGAAGGTCCAGAACGGCCTGGGTGCCGCGTTTGCCCTCTTCAGCCCGTTGCTTCATTCGCACCCGGTTGATCGAGATCATGGCGATCTCGGAGCCGGAGAAAAACGCCTCCAGAAAAATTCCCGTTGCGAGGATGACCAGTGTCGTAAAGAGGTCCATCAGGTGGCTCTGAGTTTTATTTTGTCGGCTTCGGTCTCAACGGGGGAGAACCCGTTCAGCACGGTGAGATGCAATTTGAGGATTCGCGCTCCCCTCATTTTCTCGACCCGGAACTTGAGGTTCTCATAGGTCACCGTTTCCCCCGATCTCGGAACGCGGCCAAACAGGCCGAATACGAACCCGCCGATGGTGTCGTGATCCTGATCGTGGATGACGTTTCCGAAAGTTTCATTAAACTCGTAGAGACTGTAAGTGGCGGAAAGCCGGTAGGTATGCGAATCGAGCCGCACCAGCGGGTCCTCCTCCTTTCGCATCTCGCTGTCGATTTCCCCGACCAGTTCCTCGAGAATATCTTCCAGGGTTACCAGCCCGCACAGGCTTCCATATTCGTCGAGGACAATGGCCACATGCCGTTTCATTCGACGGAACTCGTCCAGAAGTTCCTTTATCTTTTTCGATTTGGGAACCGAATGTGAAGGACGCAGGATGCTCTTGAGGTTGAATTTTTCGGGGGACAGGTGCTTGTACCGAAGCAGGTCCTTTGTGTAGAGGATTCCCGCAATGGTTTCCCCGTCCTTATCGTACACCGGCACCCGCGAATAAAAGCTTTGGGTGATTTGGGCGAAAATCGTGTCGAGGGTGTCGTCGATTTTAAGGGTGAAGATCTCGATTTTGGGCGTCATGATATCCGCCGCCATCGTTTCCCCAAACTCGATGACATTGTGGATCAGGGCGCTCTCGTCCGCATCGAGAGCTCCTTCACCTTCGCTCATGCGCACCATCGTTTTGAACTCTTCGTCGGTGATGGCCGATTCCTTCAGATGGAACGGTCCCAGACCGAGGCACGATAAAAACCGCTCGGCGACGCGAGTGAATAATTTTCTGATCGGTTGAACTATGTCCGAAAAAAACTTGAGAGGGTAGACGGCGAACAGGACGTAGCTTTCCGCGCCTTTGAGCGAGAGGCTTTTGGGGATGACCTCGCCGAAAATGAGAAGAAGGAAGGTTCCCACCCCAATGGCCACCCCGACCCCCGTATTGCCCAGGAGGGAGATGGCAAGGGTAGTCACCACCACCGACGTGGCGATATTGACCAGTTCATTTCCGATATAGATGGTGATGAGGAGGTCCCTGGGTTTTTCCAGGAGGGAGTTGATCAGTTGGCCCGCCGATCCCTTTTTTTCCTTCAGTGCGGATAACTGAAGGGGATTCAGCGAAAAAAACGCGGCCTCACACGCCGAAAAAAACGCGGAGAAGGCCAAAAGACCGATCAGCAGGATAGAGCGAGGTAATAGTGAATCTTCCAAAATGTCAGTTGACTCCCAATGATGCCAGCGCCGGTACTTCCCGCGCAGAATCATATCGCGGGAGGGCTTGTTTCACCAATGGGGGGCCACAGGGTCGGGGCTCAGTCCTTGAAATGGTTAAACCCCATGGACTTATCAAGAGTAACTTCCCGGCCGTTTTCCCCAAACAAAACCACCTTTTGGGGAGGAGAAACCACCTCTCCAATCAGCGTGATTGGCGCTTGGGCTTCTTGAAACAGCCTCTTTATTTTATTAACATCTTCGGCTAGGGATGTAAATAATAATTCATAATCCTCCCCTCCGTTGAGAACGAAATCCTTAAAATCCAAGTTGTTACCGGAAACCACCCGGCTCAGCGCCCCGCTTTTCGGCAGTTTTGATTCCTTCAGCAAGGCTCCCACGTTGCCGGATTCGCACAGGTGGCCCAAATCCTGTACCAGCCCGTCACTGATATCGATCATGGAGGTGACCCGAACCGAAGATCGGGCGAGGCGCGCCGCTTCCCTGACCCGGGGCGATGGGTCCAGGTGGCGATTCACCAAATACGCCCGGTCCCGGGAGGAGCATTTCATTCGCCGTTCCTTATCTTGATCTTGAAGCAGGCAAAGCCCCAGGGCCGAGTCGCCCAGGGCGCCGGTGACAAATACAAGGTCTCCCGGGCGGGCTCCGGCACGCTTGAAAATCCGGGGTCCCGCCGCTTCCCCCAAAATGGTGAAATTGATGAACAGAGGACCGGGAGAACTCACGGTGTCGCCGCCCGCAATCTCAACCCCATATTCGCCACAGACCTCTTCCACGCCTTTAAAAAACTGATCGAAAAATTCTACCGGAAGGGCAGGGGGAATGCCCAGGGTGATGAGGCCGCTGTGCGGAACCGCTCCCATGGCCGCAACATCGCTCAGATTTACCGAAACCGTTTTTCGTCCCAATTGCCGGGGCGAAGTCGAGGCAAGGTTGAAATGGACGCCCTCGATCAGGGCATCGGTTGAAATGACCTGATTTTTCTTTGCCGGAAATTTTAAGACGGCGCAATCGTCCCCAATCCCGGTCCGCACCCGTGGCGATCGCGTTCGGAGGCGGGAACGGATGCGTTCGATGAAACCAAATTCGCCCAGTTTTTTGAGGTCAGACATGGAACGGGGGTCGGTATCCAGGAAAAGGCTTCATTCTGACGCAATGGGGAGATTTTTGCAAACGGACCACCCTGCGCTCCGATTGCGCCTCCTCATAAGGCCCTTCAGGGATTCCCCAGGAGGTCACGGGTCAACTGGTCGATATCGACTCTTTTTTCCATCTTGATGGTGATGGTGTCGCCTTCTGCAAGCCCCGCTTTTTGAAAGTCGTTCAGATACAGCGTGAATTCGATATGGTCCTCGGTTTCGGGAATCCAGATTGAAACGGTACGAAACTGGTCTGCCTTGTTGGGGGGGCAGGTGATTTCGGTGACTTCCGCGTTGAGAGTGATGGTGTGCATGATTAGGGATCCGATCTGGTTACGCCGCGAGGGCGGCGGTTGAATGGTGCCTTGAGTTTACGCCGAACAGCTGAGCTGGTGTTCAATGAACGCGTCCGGCGTGTCCGAAGCATATACATCGGGATCGATCTTGTATTGTGCGAAGATTTCCGGCCGGTCGCGAAACGGATCCTGAAGAAGAATCCGGAGCCGTTCGACTTCGGAAAAGTCCCCCTCCTGAATGGCTTTGGTTATGGCTCCTTCCAGCAGGTAATTTCGCAGGATGAATTTCGGATTCACCCGGTTCATCTCCTTGCGGCGGTCTTCGGGGTCCGTATCTTCCCGGTCGAGGAGCCGCTGGTAGTGTGCGAGCCAGGTTTCCAAATCGGATTTTTGCCCTTGGCTTTCGAACCGCGTTTCCCGGTTATCAACCTGGTAGTCGGCGAGGCGCCGGAAAAAATTGGTATAGTCGATCCGCGTTTCGTAAAGATACCGGAGCAGGTTGCCCGCCAGAGTCGTGAACTCCTCATCCAATACTTGAATCGCCAGTTTTTTCCCCATCCGCTCCCGCAGGAGCCGGTTGAAAAGAGGTTGGTATCCTTCCAATTCCTGTTGCAGGTGCTCCGCGGGGACGAGGCCGATCAGGGTTTCCCCAAACTTGCCCAGATTCCAATGGGCGATTTCCGGTTGTTGCCCCAGCGCGTAACGGCCATGCGTGTCCGAGTGGTTGGACGTGAAGTGCGGATTGTACCGGTCGATGAACGCATAGGGACCGTAATCGAAAGTGGTTCCGGTGATCGACATATTGTCGGTGTTCATGACGCCGTGGACAAAACCTGCCGTCTGCCAGGCCGCGAGGAGATGGGCTGTGGACAGGATGACGCGGCGAAACAGCAGGCGGTAGCGGTCCGGTTCATCTGCGATGTCCGGGAAATGGCGGGCCAGGACGTAGTCCGCGAGCTCACGCACCTTCTCGGGCCGGTTGGTGTAATGAAAATACTCGAAGGATCCGAATCGGATATGGCTGTCGGACAGACGCACGAGGATGGCCGCGAGTTCCGGTCTTTCCCGATAGATCAATTCGCGAATCCCGATGACGGCAAGCGAGCGGGTGGTGGGGATACCCAACCCGTGCATGGCTTCCCCTCCGAGATGTTCCCGGATGGAGGAGCGGAGCGTGGCCCGTCCGTCGAATCCCCGCGCGAACCGGGTGGGCCCGCAACCTTTTAAATGGATTTCCCATGTCTCTCCGTTGGGAAGTCGGGTTTCCCCGAGCAACAGACCCCGTCCATCTCCCAGGCGGGGATTGTACACCCCGAACTGGTGGCCGGAATACACCATCGCCAGGGGCTCGGATCCGGGCAAAACCTGGCTTCCGCTGAAGAACTGGACAAATGCTTCACGCGAGCTTTCACCCGGATGAATCTGAATCAGACGGGCGGCTTCCGGATTGAAATCGACGAGATAAGGATCCGTCACCGGATCGGGGGATTTGGACTGAAAGAAATCGGCTCCCAGTTTGACGAAGGTGTTGTCGAAGGGGATCTGTTCCAGCGTTTTTTGGGTTCGATCGTGAATGGCTATTGTGCCTCGCAATAAGGTTCAAGAAGTGATGGCGTTAAGATGCCGGGGCGGGAAGATAAGATTCATCTTTCAAGGTGTTGAACAATGAAAAGGAAGGGAGAATGGAATCGGCGGTATCTTTTGCCGCGCGTCCCGGCGAAGAGACGCGCCGCATGCGCAACCCCTTGAAACGGATTCGCGATTTTTCGGGTTGCCGTCTTCAGGGGAGCGAAGAAATCTTACTTGTTACTTTTGACGACCCAGACATGGTAGTTCTCGACATCGGTGAGATGCCAGAATACCGCGTTGATGTTGAAATGAACCAGCCATGCGCCTTTTTCTCCGGCCTGGCAGATTTTTTTCTGATACCGGTCCTCGATGACGGTCACCTCCGCGCAGGTGGTCGAGGTCCAGTAGTAATGACCGCGTCCATCGTCGAACAGAGGGTTGATCCAGGCCTTCTTCCCGCTGGCGTTTTCAACCCGTTCCGGGTAGAGCAGGGTCGCCAGCTCGGCCAAAGTGGGGAGGCGCCATCCGGTTGTCCCATTGATGGTTGTCGCCTGAGCGAGTTTACGTGCGTCCTTTAAACTCACCTTGGGCAGATTGCCCTCCTTGTCGCGGACGGGAGTTTTGCTCCACATGAGATGATTTTCCGTGTCCGAGACGGTCCCGTTTCCGTTGTCCACGAACTTGGCTTCGGGGAGAAGCTGGAGGCCCGTCTCTTCGATCTTTTTACATTCTGCCAGAAACTTTGCCGCTTCAGGGCATTTATCCAGAATTTCAAAATGGCTCATCTTGCCGAGCAAGGAACACACCTCGTCCTTGGTACAGTCGGCATGTGCGGGGACCGTGGTGGAAAAAACGAGCAGTAACGAAAAAATTGCAATCCTCATTGGAAGATCTCCGTGCATGAGTGATGAATCCCGGATTAAAACACCTGCCGTGCGATCAAGTTTAAGATGAAGATTACTACAATTGGCGCGGGTTTAAAACCGAATATTGCCAGCCCGTTCGTTTGGAAAGATTTTGTGTGTGTTTGAAATTATCCTGAGCCCCGAGGGGCCGTGAAAAATGCGTGCCCTGCATAAGGACTCTGTTCAACCCGTCGGGCCAAAGGCGGACCGGTCCAGGGCAAGGAAGGCCTCACGGCTCTTCATTTGAAGGAACAAGGGGGTCTGCACG
>PCWF01000003.1 GCA_002796165.1 Nitrospinae bacterium CG11_big_fil_rev_8_21_14_0_20_56_8 | reverse complement strand
GTGGGACAAAAATGGCTGGGGGTGTGCTTTGCCCTGTTCGGTTCCCTGGCCGCCTTCGGGATCGGCAACATGGTCCAGGCCAACACCACCGCCGAGGCATTGACCCAGGTGGTGGGACTGAACCGGTATGCGGGGGGGGGGATCCTGGCCTTTCTGGCGGGGTTGGTGATCCTTGGGGGAATCAAGCGAATCGCCGAGGTGGCCTCGATTCTGGTTCCGGCGATGGTGGTCCTTTACTTCGGCGGGGCGGCGGCCATCATCCTGATCCATGCCGCGCAAATTCCCGCGGGGCTGGTGCTGATCTTCAAGCAGGCGTTCACGGGAACCGCGGCCACCGGGGGGTTTGCGGGGGCGATGGTGGCGGACACGTTGCGTTACGGCATCGCCCGCGGGTTGTTTTCGAATGAATCCGGCCTGGGGAGCGCGCCGATCGCCGCCGCCGCGGCCAGGACCAATCAGCCCGCCAAACAGGCGCTGGTGTCGATGACCGGGACCTTTCTCGATACCATCGTCGTGTGTTCCTTCACCGGCCTGGTGCTGGCCGCCACGCAGGCTTGGACCTCGGGGGAGACCGGGGTTACCCTCACCATCCGCGCGTTTTCCGACGGTCTGCCGGGAGATTGGGGAAAATGGATCGTTACCATGGGGGTCATCACGTTTGCTTTTTCCACAATTCTCGGCTGGAGCTATTACGGGGAAAAATGCTTCGAGTATCTGGCGGGGACCCGCTACGTCCACCATTACCGTTACCTGTGGATCGGATTCGTCTTCCTGGGGGCCGTATTCAAGCTGGACCTGGTCTGGAATTTTTCCGACGTGATGAATGCCCTGATGGCGATTCCCAACCTGATCGGGCTCATTTATTTGAGCGGGACCCTCGTTCGCGAAACGGAAACCTTCGAGCAGGGCGTCAAAGACGGGAGTATCCACCCCTACGATTAAGGACTGGCGGACGGGCCCGTTCCGGTTTAAACTTGCTCCATCGGATTCCAGGGTTATATTCTTAGTAGAAAATTTTTCAGAGGTCGTTTATGCCTTTTTGTCCGGAATGCAAGGAAGAGTATCTTGACGGGGTCGCGATGTGCGAAACCTGCAATGTAAAGCTGGTGGACCGTCTCGACGAGCCCAACGATGTGCCGGCGGACCTGGAGGTGTTGTGTACCGTCTCCTCGGAATCCAATGCCTATATCATTCGCGGGTTTCTGGAGAGCGAGGACGTCCCCTGCCAGTTGGAGAACGCGTCATTTCACGCCGGACCCGCCCCGGTGGAGGGATTGACCCTGGTTCGCCTGTGGATCCGGAAGGAGGACGTGGATCGGGGGCGGCAACTTATCGAGGAGCACGAAGATTTCACCATCTGTTCCGCCTGCGGCCACGTTGCGGGGGCGCAGGACACGAAGTGTGATTTTTGCGGGGAAGCGTTCGATTGACCCCAGAGCCCCTGCGGCAACCGCCGGATGCTCCGGCGGGATCAATCGAAAAAGCGGAACCGGATGATGAACCAGAGCGCCGCCACCCCGTCCTTCCAGGTTATTTTTTTCCCTTCCGAATAATCGCGGCCGCTGTAGGAAATGGGGACCTCGTACACCCGAAATCTTTTTCGGGCGATCTTGCTCGTTACTTCAGGCTCGAATCCGAACCGGTCCGTCTTGAGATCGAGCGATTCGATCACTTTACGCGTGAACACTTTGTAACCCGTCTCCATGTCCGTCAGGTTCAGGTTGGTGAACATATTGGACAGGGTGGTGAGGGCCTTGTTGCCCGCATAGTGCCAGAAAAACATGACCCGGTGGGGTCCTCCCAGGAAACGGGAACCATACACGACATCGGCCCGCCCATCCCGAATGGGTGCGAGTAGTACGGGATAATCGGCGGGACTGTATTCCAGGTCGGCATCCTGCACGATGACCACGTCTCCTTCCACATGCTCAAACCCGGTGCGCAAAGCCGCGCCCTTGCCCCGGTTACGGGGATGATACAACACCTTGAATCCGTCCTTCCCTTCCCATTCCTCCTTCAGGATTTCCCGCGTTCCATCGGTAGAGAAATCGTCGATCAGGATTACCTCCTTGGGGGTGGGTTCCTCCTGAACGCGGCGGATGATTTCATGGAGAGTGGATTTTTCGTTATAAATGGGAATGACAACGGAAAGCTTCATCAACCGGGGGTCAGAACAAGGTGTAAATAAAGGGAGCCACCGCGCTTCCCTCGGTGAGGATAATGAGCAGGCTCATCGCCAGCAAAACGAACAGGATGGGGGCCAGCCACCATTTTTTACGGTGCTTCAGAAAATCCCAGAATTCGCCGAGGGGGGAAGGGTTGCCGTCGGGGGGCCGTTGATCGTTCATGGACCGGATTCTCCATTTAATGCGGTAAAAGGGACCTCACAGGTTGACGGGTAGCTACGGCCCGGCGATTCAGAAAAGCCAGCAAAGTGCAGGTCTGAAAAAACAAAAAGCGATCGATGCACCCTGAAATTCTAGTGGAAATTGCGGCAAAAGTAAAAACCTAAAGGATGGGGCGGCCAGGTTCTCCGCAAGATCAAGACAGAGCGGTGCCTTTATTCTTGAGCCGGAAAACCAGGTTTTGGGCCAAGGCTCCCGTCATTAAACCCGAGACAAGAGCTACGGTGAACAAGACCGGGAGCAGGTGAAAAATCGAGTCCTGCCGCACAAACAAAAGATAGACGCAGGAGGTGACGGCCAGGCCATGGGCGTAGGCGGCAAGCAGACTTACGCCGATCAGGCCGAAGGGGCCCTTGCCCTTCCGGTAGACGAAAATCATGGTGCCCGTAGCCGCCAGGGTCCCCGCGAGGCTCAGGAAAAAGGTGGGTCCCAGGAACGTCCCGCCGATCATCGATCCGAGAAGCACCCGCAGGACCGCCACGATCAAAGCTTCCCCGGGGCCCAGCAGGACCAGGGCGATCAGGGTCATGATATTGGCAAACCCCGGCTTGATCCACGGGGAAGGGATCGGCAGGGTGGCTTCCACCCGGTGGAGCAGGACCCCCAGCGCCACCAGGATCGCCATCGAAAGGATGGCTCGGTCGGGGATATTATGTGGAAACGGTCGGGTCATGCGGTTTGAAGGGGGGATCATTTGCTCTTCTTGAACACGTATTCGTTCTTCACGTAATCGACGGTCACATGGTCGCCGGATTTGAGTTCTCCGTTGATGATCTTGAACGAGATGGGATTCTCGATCTGTTCCTCGATCAGGCGCTTGAGCGGACGGGCGCCGAAGGTCTCGTTATACCCGTCCTGGGCCAGCTGGTTCTTGGCCCGGCCGCTGACGGTGAGGATTATCTGTTTCTCGCCCATACGCTGGTTCAGGTTATTCACCACCAGGTCGGCGATTTCCCGGATCTCTTCGCGCGTCAGGGTGTGGAAGACGATCAGGTCGTCGAGGCGGTTGAGAAATTCCGGCTTGAACAGTTTCTTAGCCTCGCTGAGGACGAGGGCTTTGACCTGGCTGTACTCCTGGGCGGTGTCGGCTTTGCCGAACCCGATATTTTTCTTGGTCCTGGAAATGGAACTGGAGCCGATGTTGGACGTGCCGATGACGATGGCGTTCTTGAAGCTGGTCTCCCGTCCGTGCGCATCGGTAAGACGTCCGTCGTCGAGGAGCTGAAGCAGAATATTGAATACGTCCGGGTGGGCCTTTTCGATTTCATCCAGGAGGATAACGGAATAGGGTTGCCGCCGGACTTTTTCGGTGAGTTGTCCGCCTTCGTCATAGCCCACGTATCCCGGAGGGGAGCCGATGATCTTGGAGACCGAGTGTTTCTCCATGTATTCTGACATGTCGAGGCGAATCAGCCGGTTTTCGTCGTCGAGAAGGAACTCGGCCAGCGCCTTGGCCAGCTCGGTTTTTCCCACTCCGGTGGGGCCGAGAAAAAGGAAAGCCCCAACGGGCTTGTTTTTTTCTTTCAATCCCGCTCGGTTTCGGCGGATGGCGTTGCTGACGGCGACGATGGCCTGATTCTGGCCGATCACCCGCTTGTGGAGGTTTTCCTCCATTTTCATCAGTTTTTCACCTTCCGACTCCTGGATCCGGTTGACCGGAATGCCGGTCCACGTGGCGACCACGTTTTCAATGTCCTCCGCCGTGACCTTGTCGTCCATTTGGGTCATGTCGGCTTTCCATTTTTCCTTGGCCTCGCCCAGGGTCTTGTCGAGGTCGAGAATCTTGAGCCGGATTTCCGCGACTTCCTGGAACTTTTGTTCGGAGAAATATTCCTTCTGCTGTTGCATGAGCTTGTTTTTTTCGTTTTCCAGTTTCTGGATGACGGGGGGAATATGGATCAGCGCAAGGTGTTTCTGGGATCCGGCCTCGTCGATCAGGTCGATGGCCTTGTCGGGCAGGGCGCGATCGGTAATGTGTTTTTCGGAAAGTTTCGCCGCCGACTCCAGGGCTTCGGGAGTGAAGTGGATCTGGTGGTGTTCCTCGTAGCGGGTTTTCAATCCGTTCAGGATTTCGATGGTCTGGTTTATGCTGGGTTCATGGACGAGGATGGGCTGGAATCGGCGGGCCAGGGCCTTGTCTTCCTCGATGGATTTTTTGTACTCGTCGGTGGTGGTGGCGCCGATGCATTGCAGTTGCCCCTTGGCGAGGGCGGCCTTCAGCATGTTGGAGGCGTCCACGCCGCCCGCTCCCGCGCCGGTGCTGACGATGGTGTGAAGCTCGTCGATGAACAGGATGATGTTCCCCCGGGCCGCCACGATCTCGTCCTTCAACGCTTTCATGCGTTCCTCGAATTCGCCGCGCATTTTTGCGCCGGCGATGAGTTCGGACATTTCGAGAACCTTCACGCGCTTGTTCATCAGCGAGCGGGGCACTTCCGAATTGGCGATGCTCTGGGCCAGCCCGTCCACGATCACCGTTTTGCCCACGCCCGGCTCGCCGATCAGGACCGGGTTGTTCTTCTTGCGGCGGGAAAGGATCTGGATCAGCCGCTCGATTTCCTCCTCGCGCCCGATCACCGGATCGAGCCGGCCCTTGCGGGCGAGATCGGTCAGGTCCGTGGTGTACTGGCTGAGGGCGTCGAATTTCCCCTCGGCGTCTTTTTCGTTGATGGCCCGGCCCCCGCGCATGAGCTCGTATTCGTCCCGAACCTTGTTGTACTTGATTCCCAACTCGGCCAGAAGCGATGCGACGGTCCCGACCCGCGGGTTCAGCAGGGCCAGAAACACCACGCCCACGCCGATGAACTTGTCACCGAACTTCCGGGCTTCTTCCATGGCGATCTCGAAGCAGATTTCCGTTTCCTTGGAAAGCTGGATGTGGTGGATCGCGGCGCCCTTGACCTTGGGCTCAACGCTCTGCGAGTCAAACACCTTCTGCAGAACCTTGTCGGAAATGTCCTTGTCTTCGGGATAAGCCTGCTCGAGGAGTTTGACCAGGATGGAATCTTCCTGTTCCAGGAGTCCCACGAGAATGAAATCCGGGGTCAGAACGTTCTGGTGCAGGTTGACCATCTCCATCGAGCCGATGTTGAGTCCTTCGATGACTTTTTCGGTCAGGTGCCGGATGTATTGTTGGAGCATGGGAATCTCAAATGAGGTTCAAGCGGTTTGAAGGGTTTTGAGATGCTGGCAAACAGAGTCTCTCAAGGCTTCGTGATTGTACCCTCCTTCCAGCATGGAAACCAGCCGGCCCCCGCACACGTCCCGGGCGGCCCGCACCAGCAACTCGGTCATTTTAGCGAACCCCTCCGTGGAAACGTTCATCTGGGCGAGGGGATCGTCTTCGTGCGCGTCAAATCCCGCGGAGAGGAGGATGAGTTCGGGTTTGAAGCGCTGGATTTCAGGAATCAACCGGTTTTCCACCAGGTCCAGGTAAACGTCGTCTCCGCAGAAGGCGCGGAGGGGAAAGTTGAGATTGGTGTTCAACCCGTCTCCGGAACCGCGCTCGTCTTCCGCCCCCGTCCCGGGGTAAAACGGGTACTGGTGTGCGCTGGAATAGTACACGCTGGGTGTGGTGTAAAACGAGTTCTGGGTTCCGTTGCCGTGGTGCACGTCCCAGTCGAAAATGAAAATTCGGTTGAGTCCCCGTTTCCGAAGTGCGTACCGGGCGGCGATGGCCACATTGTTGAACAGGCAGAAACCCATGGCGCGGCCAAACTCGGCATGATGCCCCGGGGGGCGGACCGCGCAGAACACGTTGTCGCACGCTCCATCCAGCACCTGGTCCACGGCGGTGAGGCCCGCCCCCGCGCTCAGCAGGGCGGCGGTGTAGGAGTCGGGGCAGATCACGGTGTCGGCCTCGAGGGAATGCATTCCCATCTCGCAACTGCGCCGAAGGTCCGTCACGTAATCGGGGTCATGGTTCAGGGCGATTTCGGCCGCGTCGGCGTGGCGGGGCTCGATGAACACCAGCGACTTCGCCAGGCCGGAGGCGCGTATCCCCGACTCGATGGCCTGCAGGCGGCCGGGATTTTCGGGATGGGGATCGGTTTTATGTCTCAGGTAAAACGGATTGTAGATGTATCCGGTTCGGTTCATGCGTTCGGGGTCGAGGGCCGGGTTCGTTGGGGGAGGATGGGGCGAATGGTTTTTGATCCTCTTGGATTCATATTATAGTGG
>PCWF01000243.1:12024-28216 GCA_002796165.1 Nitrospinae bacterium CG11_big_fil_rev_8_21_14_0_20_56_8 | reverse complement strand
GGGCTTGGAGATATAATCGTAGGCGCCTTTTTTCATGGCCTCCACCGCGGTATCGGCGGAGGCGAAGGCGGTCATCATCACCACGGGGGTTTCCGGCTGAACTTCGCGCACCGTTTCCAGGACATCGATCCCGTTGGAACGCTTCATGCGAATGTCGGTGAGCACCAGGTCGAAATCCGTTTCCCGGACCAGCCGAACCGCGCTTTCGCCGCTGGCGGCAGTCTTCACCTCATAACCCTCATTTTCCAGCATGATGGTTAATAAATCGCGAAGACTCTTTTCATCATCAACGACCAGAACAACTCCCATAGCTCAAATTTTATACGGTCGCGAGATAAAAAAGAACCGCTTTTTCGACTCTTATGATTTACCGAAGGTTTCCGAATAAATCTTCAGTCGCAGGGCGTTAAGCCGGATGAACCCTTCCGCATCGTCCTGGCGGTAATTTTCATCTTCCTCGAAAGTGGCAAGGTGCTGTTGATAGAGCGATTTTTCCGCCTTCCTTCCGACCACGGTGCAGTTTCCCTTGTACAGCCTGATCCGGGCCGTCCCGTTGACATGCCGCTGGGACTCGTCGAAGGCCTTTTGCAGAAACTCCCGTTCCGGCGAGTACCAGAATCCATTGTAAATCATCCGCGCGTAGGCGGGGATCAGGGTATCCCGCAGATGCATCACTTCCCGATCCAACGTAATAGACTCCACCGCATCGTGGGCGGCATGCAAAATGGTTCCTCCGGGAGTTTCATAAATGCCGCGCGATTTCATTCCCACAAACCGGTTTTCAACGATGTCGATCCGACCGATGCCGTTTGCTCCGCCGATCTGGTTCAGTTTCTCGATCAGGGCCGCCGGGCTGAGGCGTTCGCCATTCACGGCGACCGGATTTCCGGATTCGTATTGGATTTCGACGAGGGTGGCGCGGTCCGGCGCCTTTTCCGGAGACACCGTCATCTGGAACATATCTTCCTCAGGTTCGCACCAGGGGTCTTCCAGCACGCCGCCTTCGTAACTGACGTGAAACATATTCCGGTCCATGCTGTACGGTTTCGCCTTCGTCACGGGAACGGGGATATTGTGCGTACGGGCATAGTCGAGAAGCGCCGTGCGCGAGGTGAGGTCCCATTCCCGCCACGGGGCAATCACCTTGATGTGCGGATTCAGGGTCTGGTAGGTCAGCTCGAACCGAACCTGGTCGTTTCCCTTGCCGGTGGCGCCGTGCGCCACGCCGTCGGCCCCCTCTTTCTCCGCAATGCGAATCTGCTCCTTGGCGATGAGAGGCCGGGCGATGGAGGTTCCCATCAGGTAATCTTTCTCATAATATGCGCCCGCGCGAAGCATGGGAAAAATGAAGTCCCGGACGAACTCCTCCTTCAGATCCTCGATATAGACCTTCTCCGCACCGGTTTTAAGGGCCTTTTCCCGCACCGGGGCCAACTCCTGTCCCTGGCCGAGATCCGCCGAAAACGCGATGATTTCGCATTCGTATTTCTCTTTGAGCCACTTGATGATGACTGAGGTGTCCAGTCCGCCCGAATAGGCAAGAACGATTTTTTGCGGTTTGGTTTTCATACAATTCCGTTAATTCATGGAGTGTGATGGGGTACCCCGGGCGGCGGCCCGGGAAAAATGCGAATTTTACTACGGATCGGAAGTCAATTCCGGACAAATTTTTCGCCCTGTGCGTAGCGGGCGGCTCCGAGCAGGGCGGCCTTGTCATTGAAGATCACGCGGACGGGAATCTGTTCCAGAAAGGGGCGAAACCGGCCCTTGGCCACAAAAGCCTCCTGAAATACTCCCCCCTTGAGGGCCGAAATGATCTGCGGCGCAATCCCTCCCCCCACATACACTCCGCCCCGGGTCATCACCTGCAGGGCCAGGTTTCCCGCCACCGCCCCATAAAGGGAAACAAAAAGATCGAGCGCCTGCTCGCAGGGAGGGAACCGTTTGCCGAGGGCGTTGCGCGTCACCACCGCTCCGCGATCTTCATTCTTGAACTGTTCAACGATCCAAGGGGGTTCGGCCAGATTCGTCCGCTCCAGAAAAAAGCGGTACAGGTGCACCAGGCCCGGCCCCGAAAGAATGCGTTCCACGCTGACCCGATCCCAATGCCGGAGTGAAAACCTCAACAGGTCCGCCTCCTGTTCGTTGCGTGGGGCAAAATCGGCATGGCCCCCTTCAGAATCGAGAATGAGATAGCGTCCCGACGGATCGGGAACCAGAAACGCCTGCCCCAAGCCCGTCCCCGCCGCCAACACGGCGATTCTCCCCTCCTCATCGATCCCCGGTTGGAGACATTCCAATTCGTCGGCTTCCAGGAAGGGAACCGAGGCCGCCATCGCGGCAAGGTCGTTGATCAACCAGACAGCATCCAGCCCCAGACGGGTTTTCAATGCCACAACGTCCAGGTTCCAGGGCAGGTTTGTGACCTGGCATTTTCCGTCCTTCACCGGGCCCGCGACGCCAAAACAGGCGGCAGACAGGGAGAGTGATTTCCCCTGCAAGTATTCGTCGAGGATCTCGACCAGCCCCGGATACCCGCGGCTTTCAAACTTGCGTTCCTCTCTCTTTTCCAGGCGGCCATTCGTCTCTTCAAAAACCGCCAGATTGACCTTGGTCCCCCCGATATCGCCCGCCAGAATCATCGTCACCTTTTTTTCAAGGGGCTCTCAGTCCAGAAAGGAACGGATTCGCCCGTCGAGCGCATCCTGATCCTTGCTGAAGGACTCCAGCGCCGAAGTGGTCATCAGGTCATCCAGGGCAACGTTATTTCCCCAATCCCCGAGACGCGGGATTTTACCGTGGTCGCGGATTTTTTTCAGGTCGGAAGCTGAAAATCCATGAAAGAGGTTGACTCCCTTCGCTTCGCACAATTTCACCAACTGGGGGCCGGTCATCGTATGCAGATCGGGCCGGTTCATCAGTTCATCCACAAAAGCGTGGAACGATTCGGGAACTTCCCACAACGCGGGAAATTTCTTCGCGTGGGAACTGGATGAATCGATCCCGGGAGCCAAATCGGTTTGAACCTTGCTGACCACCGTCGCGGTGTCCCGGCCGGAGGTTTGAAACTCCTTCATGGCGGCCGGGGGAATGGTGAGGACATCCAGCCCCGCCAGCGCGGCCACCTGGTCCCCGTTGCGAATGCTGGCGCCGATCAAACGGGAGGTGATCCCATTCCGGGTTTTCCTCACTTCCGAGAGGGCTCGCTGGGTTGCCAGGGTTACTTTTTCTCCGACGTTTTCGCCGGATCCCATCGCGTTGTCGGAAACCACCTGATTGAGGCGGCCCAGAAAAACATTGACGAAATTGGGATTGGACAGCCGGGCCGCCAGATAATTCTGCCGTGCGGAAAACCCCAGCGTGAAGTTGATCGGCATGTTTTCCTTACGGAGATGCCGGACCGACAGCAATCCCTCGGGCGTCAGCGGAACCTTGATGATGAAATACTCCGGACATACCCTGTAATAACGACGGGCAAAATGCAGGGTTCGCTCGATATCCCGCGAAACTGCCGGATGCAGTTCCACGCTGACATGGGTTTTAAATGCCTCAACCAGTCTCAGGGCGATTTTGCAGTTGATGACAAATCCGATTTCGAGGACCAATTCCTCAACGCTCAAATGCGACGCCACGTCCTTCAGTTTTTTCACGGTGGCGCCGATCACCTCGTCCATCACCCCGCTTTGCACCACCTGGTTCGCCAGGGTGTTATTGGTCGTCAGGGCGGATAATTCCTTCTTCCAGATCTCCCGGGCCTTTTCCAGATCGCCGGTATCGATCCACAATTCGCTCCCGAGAGCGGTCAACTTCGCCAAAAGGGGATCCGAGGCAAACTCTTCCCGGTGGTTGCCGAGAACGGCAACCGAAAGATTATGAATCACCTCATCCAGTTTTTCATTGGTCACGGGCATTTATTTTCCTTTCTCAAATCCGGGCTTTTTCAAAAGGGTGAACATGTTTTTTTTGTAAAACTCGACGCCGGGCTGATCGAAGGGATTGATCTCTAAAAGGTAACCGGTCATGGCGACGGCCCGTTCGAAGAAAGCAATCAATTGGCCGAGATCTCGTGGGGTCCTTCCCTTGACGTGGATGGACAGGTTGGGGACACCGCCCTCCAGGTGGGCCATGGCCGTCCCTTTGTACGCTTTATCGTTTACAAAATCCAGAGATTTCCCCGCGAGGTAGTTCAACCCGTCCCCGTCGTCCTCTGAAGGAGGAATGTTCAACTGCCGCCGGGAGGATTCCATAAGAAGGAAGGTTTCGAACACAATCCGGTTGCCTTCCTGGATCCATTGCCCCAGCGAGTGAAGATCGGTCGTAAACTGGACCGAGGCGGGAAACAAACCCTTCCCTTCCTTGCCCTCGCTTTCCCCCGTCAACTGCTTCCACCATTCCAGCAGGTAACCCAGCGAAGGGTGGAACGACGCCAGAATCTCCAGGGACTTGCCCTTTTGATACATGAGGTACCGGATGGCGGCATAAAGGTAAGAAAGGTTCTCTTCCAAACCCGCCGTGCGGGACCCCAGAGATTCCCATTCTTTGGCTCCGCCCAGCAATTCGCGGATATCGATTCCCGACACGGAGATCGGGAGGAGCCCCACGGGGGTCAGTACGGAATAACGCCCCCCGACATCATCCGGAATCACAAACGTCTTATACCCTTCATTGTCGGCAAGTTTTTTCAGGGCGCCCTTGTGTTGGTCTGTGGTCACGAAAATCCGCCGCCGGGATTCGGTCTTTCCATATTTTTGTTCCACCTTCTCCTTCAACAGGCGAAACGCAATGGCGGGCTCGGTGGTTGTTCCGGACTTGGAGATCACGTTGAGACAGACGTCCCGGTCGCGAATCAAATCCATAAGATCGGCGTGATAATCGGAGCTGATGTTCTGTCCGGCGAAGAGCATCGCGGGACCGCCGCGTTCCTCGCGGGAGACCTGGTCGGCGAAGGTATTCCCCATGAATGCAATCGCCGCCCGCGCCCCTAGATAGGAACCCCCGATCCCGATGCAGACAAACGCGTCGCATTGGTTGCGAATGGCCGCCGCCGTCCGTTCAAGGTCGTCCACCAGCGAATCCGGGGTTTGTGTGGCCAGACGGAGCCAGCCCAGATAATCGGCCCCTTTTCCCTTTCCCGCCTCCAGATCCTCATGGAGTTTCCGGATGCGCGGTTGCAAGGCCGAAATCTCCGCATCGGAGACAACAGAGGTCAGGTTCCGGGTATCCAAACGAATACAAGGAGTCATGTCAATTCTCTGCGGATGGGGGTTGGGTCGAACAAAATCCTGAATTCAATTGACAACTTTTTTCCTATTATACATCCTAATTGCAAGACCGCTAGAAATTACCGGCCGCCCCAGGTGGCCTTGGGGCAAAGAAAACCGGAGAAGTGACAATCCGCCCATGATACCGTAAGGGATGCCCTCAAAAAGGGGGCCCGGGACCCGTGGCGTTCGATGGAATATCATGTTGAAATTCATTGATGTAATAACCGGAATTTTATCCGGTGCCGCCGTGGCATGGGCGGTCTGTAAAGCCGTATCTCCGGAGTGGGGAATGTTTCTCGCCATGCTGGGAGGAATGACGGTGGGCATGATCGTGTGTTTCATCCTGATGGTGTTCCTGGTCCCCCCTCTCGGCGCGTTCGAAGTCATGATCCCATTGCACAACATCGGCATGTGGGGAGGCATGATCGCGGGGATGAGCCGGGCCGCAGGGATTTCCGAACCGGCGATTCTGCTGACGGGAGCTTCCACCGGCTTCGCCATTTCACTTTTGGTCCTCATCTCCGATTACGGACACAAACCGAGCCCTCTCCCCGATTTTCCGGTGCACCCCCCGGAGGCTCCCGCCCCATGAAATCGAGCCCCGAAACCCGATACGACCAGGTCGCAAAGACCTTCGATCTGATTCGAAGCGGGGACACGCGCCGCTGGAAAGAACCGCAAACCCGCTTCTTCCGGCAATTGCGGGGGAAAACGCTTTATGTCGGGATTGGAACGGGACTGGAAATCGTCAATTTCCCTCCCGGACTCGATATGGTCGCCATCGACACCAGCAGGGAAATGCTGGGACGATCGCGTCCGCGCGTCGATCTCTACCCCGGGAAAATGCGGCTCTGCCTGATGGATGCGGAACGGGTGGGGTTCCCGGACAACCATTTCGATTCCATTCTTACCGTATGCGTCCTGTGCACGGTCAAGAACCCGGTGAACGGACTCAAGGAACTCTACCGCGTTCTCAAGCCCGGAGGGAGACTCCTGAGCTTCGAGCACGTTTTAAGCCGGAATCCGTTTTACAGCATTCCCCTCCGGCTCATGTCGGTCATCTCTTCCACGCTGACGGGCTCCTATCTCACGCGCGACACCGTGAGCAATATCCGGCGGGCGGGGTTCCGGGTGGAGTCCGACACCAACGTTTATCTCGACATTGTCAAGGCGGTGGTGGGAATCAAACCCGCCTGACCGGGCATCACCCCTGAATGCTCCCTTTCGGTAGCGAGAGGATGAAGTAATTTTTAACGATATTGCGGTCGATCAGGCTTTGGGCAAAACGTTGCGCCTCTTCCGCGTTGGGAAATTGGCCGACGCGAATCTTGTACCAGTTTCCTCCCGCCATTCGCTTCGACTTCACGAAATAAATCCCCTCGACTCCCCTCCTCTTGAGAGCGGCGATAAACCGGTCGGCCTGGCTTCGTTTGGTCACGGCCGCCACCTGGATGGTGTGGACCTTATCGCTCGGAACGAGACTCCCCGGCGCTCCCGGGGAGGGCGTGCCGGCCACCGCCGGTTCCCGAACCTGTCCTCCCTCGCCTCCCAGTTGTTGACCGATCCACTCGGTATAGCTCACTCCGATAACCAACAGGGTGGAAACGACGGCGATGACCAGAAGTTTGGTCTTCAAATCGCACCCGCCGAAGGCAATCAATCCATCCATTCCCTTCAGCAGAATCCGCTTGAACAGACCGGACAGGAATCGAAACGGGGAAACTACACCCCGAAAGATCCAATCGGATACGGACAATGAAATTCCCAGCCGGGTTTTAAGATGTTCCAACTGGCGCAGGTCCTTACGGGTGAAAAGGCGGATTTTTTTCAATTTCAGCGCGGCCCGGTTGGCCTCCACCTCCGCCACAAGGCGTTCCTTCAACCCGGAATCCAGCCCATCGAATACCCGCCCCAACCTGCCGTGGAAATCCGGATTGGCCCCTTTCCAGATTTCATCGCAATAAGCCCGGCCCAGCAGTTCACGCATCCGGTTCGACTCATGGTCCTGCGGCCAAACCGGAAGCGCTTGAAGGTAAAATTTCAAGGCCGCCTCATCCATTCGTCCGCGCCGGATCAACTGTGGAACGACAAATTCAAGAATATTCCGTGCGTCGTCACTAACGCTTTCGACCGAGGCGAGAAGGAGCGGTTCGGTCTTGGGACTCAATTTCCTGTGGCGCAGAAAAACCGCGGCGAGGTGCCGGGATATCAGGGTATCCTGGAAGTTTTCGGCTTTCAGCATCACCAGGAGAAGATCGATTTCCTGTGGGGACAGCGCCGCGCCTTTTCCCAGGATGGTCAGCAGGGGCGCTCGAAATCGTCCGTCTCTGGGATTCTCCAGAAACGCGCGCAGATAGACCCGCATGGCCGCGTCGTCGTTTTTACCGATCGACAACAGGTATTCCCCATATTTGAGGATGGCCTGCCTCCAAAACGATCTCCCCTTACGCGGAAGAAAATAGGACGACTCGCTGAGGCGGAGCAGATTTTCGAAACACGAAATGACGACCGCCGGATCGCTGGTGGAATCCACGTCTTTTAGCGCGTGCATGGCGTTATGAAAACGCTGTTCTCCGATCAGCCCAAACACCAGGAAACCGAAAAAGACGCTGATCCCGGCCAACACCCATTGAATCGCCGTATCGTCGAATTGCGTTCCCGGCAATGCCATCTCATGGATGACATACAAAACGACGTAACCGAACGTGAGCAGAAGCAGAAGCGACCACCCGACCCGGATCATGAAATATTTCAAACTCTGGTAAACCATCGTTCAATCCTTTTCAGACGGCCCGCCGTGGGAACGTTCGACCGGATTTCCCACCGTCTCCAGTTGTTTCACCAATGCCCGAATGGAATCGACGGAATCGTCGAGGACTTTCGAGACCGTGGGCGCGGTTGCTGGGGGAGCCGCCTGGGGCGCGCCCGGCGAGACTGGATCCGGAGAAACGGGAGACAACGGCGTAGAAGGGACTTTCCCCCCCTCCGGGGCCGCCTTGGCGTCCGGAACGGTGGATTGGGCAGGAGAGAGGGACTCCTTGACCTCCATCGGGGGAGGGGCTGGAGACAACTTCACCTCATCCTTGACCGCCACCGTCACCTCTTCCGGGCTATTCGGGGAAGCCAGGTAACCGGTCCGCGCGTCGACCTGTTCGAAATGAATGCCTTTCGGGACGGGGAAATTCATCTTGTCCTTGCCCTCCAGTGCCTTTTGCATGAAGTACACCCAAATCGGGGCGGCGGCGCTCGCGCCGGTAAGCCCTCTGCCATTTTGATACAGCATGGGGTCGTTGTCGTCATACCCCACCCAGACGGTGACCGTGAGGTCATTCGTGAACCCGTCGAACCAGGCATCCTTGAAGTCGTTTGACGTTCCCGTCTTTCCGGCGGCGGGATGATCGAAACCCATCCGCCGTACCATCCGTCCCGTTCCCCCCTCGACGACGCCGCGCATCATGTCCAGCAGGGGATAGACGGACTTGGGAGAAAATTTCTGCACCCCGTGAATGAACCGCTCGTAAAGCCGGGTGCCGGAAAAATCCTCAATCCGCCGGATAAAATTTGGCTCGTTATAAATTCCCTGGTTGGCGATGGTGCTGTACACTCCCGCCATCTCAAGCGGCGAAACACCGGAGGTCCCCAAAGCCAGAGAGAGGTGGCGTCCCAGAGGACTCTGGATTCCCATCTGCCGGGCGGTGCGAATCACCTTGTCGGGTCCCAGTTGTTGCATGAGCTTGGCGGATACCACGTTGATGGAATTCATGAGCGCTTTTTTCAGGACAATATCTCCGGCAAACTCTTCCTCGAAATTCTGCGGTTTCCAGATATCGGTGCCGGGGATTTCGATGGACAGCGGTTCATCTTTTACGACGGTGGCCGGGGAATAACCCAACTCCTCCATGGCGGTGAGATAAACGATCGGCTTAAAGGAGGATCCGGGAAGCCGATTGTTGGATACCGCGCGGTTAAACTGACTGTGGGAGTAACTGCGTCCGCCCAGCATGGACCGAACCGCTCCCGTCTGGTTTTCCACCGCGACCAAAGCCACTTGCAACGGGTCCTGGCCCGGACGTTTCGCGATTTGTTTTTCCAGCTCCTGCAGATGGGTGTGCGCGGCCAGCTCCGCATAACGCTGAAAACGAGTATCCAGCGTGGTGTAGATCTTCAATCCGCCGAAATGGACCAGCTCCGGCCCGTAATCCTGTTCGAGCTTACTGATGACATAATCCAAAAAATACTGGTTGGGGTTGGACTCCTCCCTGGGTTGCGCCAATTCCAGTTCGGAATGGAGGGCCTCGTCCTTTTGCACGGAACTGATGAATCCCGTCCGGAACATGCGTTCCAGAACGTACTCGGTACGCTTCATGGACCGGTCGAGACTCACGAACGGATTGGACAAATTGGGAGAATTGGGAAGCCCGGCAAGCAGGGCCGCCTGCAGAATCGAAAGGTCGCGCGCCCGCTTGCCAAAATAAGTCTGCGCCGCCTCCTCCACCCCGTAAGCTCCGGACCCAAAATAGATCTGGTTGCAATAGGCTTGCAGAATCTGGTCCTTGGTGAAGGTGGCCTCCATCTGAAGCGCGATCAACAACTCCTTGATCTTGCGGATCCAGTTTCGCTCAAAAGAAAAAAACAAGTTCTTGGAGAGCTGTTGCGTGATGGTGCTCCCCCCCTGGATCACTCTCCGCGCGCGAATGTTCTGATACAAGGCGCGGAGGAGGCCGATGGGATCGAGTCCGCCGTGTTTATAAAACTTGGCGTCCTCCACCGCGATAATGGCATTGCGAAATTGGGGAGAAATGTCGTCCAGCACCACGGGGTGGCGCTCGCCCAGCACCTTGATGATCTCACCGTCAGCGGAAAAAAACTCGGTGGGGAGGCTCAGGTTGATGTTTTCCAGATCGGCGGGAAGTTGGGGAAGGTCCCGGCTCAGGGCATAATAAATCCCTATTGCGGAAAAGATCCCCACAATGCACAGGGAGAAAAAAGCAAACAGGATTTTTTCGGTCAGTTGGCGAATCAAGGGCCCGTTCCAGGGGAGAGTTCGAGAGGAGTTACCTCCTCACCCGGCCCTTCGCTACCGGTGAACTCAATCTGCGAAAGGAGATTGTTTGCGGTTTCCACGGGGACCGCAATGAGGAGGATCTCGGTAAAAAAGTCCGTCTCGTATTCTATCCCAAAGTGAACGGCGGATGCCATTTTCCCGGCCTGCGATATGTCGGAAACTCCCACGCGGGTGATGTTGTACCCCTTTTCCAGAAACCAGCGCGGATCGGGAAACACTTCCTGCTGGGTCTTGGGATCCAACCGCTTCAACAGGGATAGAAACTGGTCGGCGGAAAAAATTCGGTTGGATCGAAACTCCGCCTCTTCGAGTGTTCCCCGCCGTAGGGTTCTGTCCGAATGAGGATCCATCAAAAGGTCCAGGGAGAGGAAAATTTCTTTGACGGGGAGGTTTTCGGGATCGATAAACTCGATCGTGATCCAGGGGCCGAATCGTTTGAGCAAGACGCGGTCCCAAGATTTATTGGCGTCGATCTGGATCAAATCGTAGGGAGAAATCAATTGCGCCGGCCAGTCGCCGGGAAAGTCGTAAAAAAGCTGGAGGAACTTTTCCCTGGAAATAAGCTGGCCGGAAGCCACATCGATTCCCTCCAACAATTCGCGAAGAGAACCGATGTCGCGTGCGGTCTGTTCCCGAACCGTGCGCAATTCCCGAATCGATTCAATTTTACGTTGGGCGAGGACGGCTTTTCGGTCACGCTCCCAGATCCGCCCCAGTTGAGGGCGGTCGGAATTCTGCCATTTGAGGTAATTCCCGATAGCCCGCTCGACGATGTTTCCATAAAACTCGAACAGGCAAAAAACCAGTAAAAGCGCCCCACCCACCGCCATTCCGCTCCAGCTTTTCATAAGGCCGGGTGATCGCACTCCGGTCATCGCACGGTAATTTTGCTGATGGACCGGGTAATCATTTTCAATTTATCGATTTTTTCCTTGTAAACCTTCTTGTCGAGCTTCTTGCGGCCGGGCCGAGCCTTCTTCCTGTTCTTGACACTTGGCCGGGAGCGGGCAACGGACTTGGAGGGAGACCGGCCGGAAGCCCCTTTGGCCCGGGCCGATGCGGCTTTGCCGCGCAGGGGAGGCCGGGAAGACTTGCCCCCCTTCATCGAATCTTCCGCCGAATCCAGGCAAACTTTCTTCAATTCGGGCGACATCTTTCGAAACAGGGCCAGCAGTTTTCGTTCCGCCTCGTCGGTGGCCAGCAATTCCTGCTTGGAGGGTTTTTTAAACACGATCTGGCCGGCGCGAAAATTTACCGAGCCAACCACGGAACGCGGCGTTTCGATTAAATTTTCACGGGCGGGAAGCACGTCGTATCGATTGATCTCCTTGGTCAAAAGATTCTCAAGGGAAATATTTCCCAATTTGGCCATCTTGACGAGAACCGATACCGGAGCATCTCTCTCTCCCGCTTCGTAACGGACATAAGTTCTAAAACCCACTTTCAAGACATCCGACATGACCGATTGGGTGCACCGCAACTCCCTTCGGATAATCTTAAGGTTTTTAGCCAGAATGGACATCAACGAAACTCCTTGGAATACAGAATTTTGTTCAACACTCGTCTTATACGAATATTATACACGCCTGAATTCTGCAGAAGCAAAAAATAATAAGTACAATTCATTCCTGGAATCGCGGGAATTTCAAGCCCGGAAAGAGCGGAAAAGATCTTTATTTCTGCAGGATTTGTGCGGCTTTGCGGGCAAAATAGGTGAGAATGTTCTGGGCTCCCGCGCGCTTGATGCTGAGCAGGGTTTCCATCATCACCCGCTCCTCATCCAGCCAGCCCTGCCGGGCGGCGGCCCGTATCATTGAATATTCACCGCTTACATTGTAGGCCGAGACGGGCACATGCACGGTTTCCCGGACCCGGCGAATTATGTCCAAATAGGGCAAGGCGGGTTTTACCATCACCATGTCCGCGCCTTCCTCGATATCCTGCAGGACTTCCCGAAGGGCTTCGTCGCTGTTTCCCGGATCCATCTGATAGGTCGTGCGGTCGCCGAATTGCGGCGCCGAATCGGCCGCCTCGCGAAAGGGACCGTAAAAAGCCGAAGCATACTTGGCCGCGTAGGAAAGAATCACCGTATCGGGAAACCCGTTTTCATCCAGGTTTCCGCGAATGGCCCGCACTCTCCCATCCATCATGTCCGAGGGGGCCACAATGTCCGCACCGGCACGCGCATGCGTCACAGCCATTTTGGCGAGAAGCTCCAGCGTGGGGTCGTTCAATACCCGGCCTTCGCGGACCACCCCACAATGGCCATGGTCGGTGTACTCGTCGATACAAACGTCGGTAATCACAACCATCTCGGGAATGGCGGATTTGATCTCGCGTATCGCGCGCTGAACGATCCCGTCCGGATTGTAAGCCTCGGACCCCACGGCATCCTTCTTATCCGGGATTCCAAACAGAATGAGAGCGGGGATTCCCAGCGAATGGATCTCTTTTACTGCCCCCAACAGGGTATCCACGGAAAAACGGTAAATCTCCGGCATGGAACCGATCTCATGGCGAACCCCTTTCCCCTCGCAAACGAAAAAGGGCGCGATCAGGTTATCCACCGAGAGAGAGGTTTCCCGGACCATGCGGCGCAGGCCGGGAGATTGCCGCAATCTTCTGGATCGATGAATGGGAAACGACATATCAAAACGCAGTTGGGATTAGGGGCCTGCTCCGGGGAGAAGAGCCCTGGAAAAATTCAGAGGGCATGTTAGCACACCCGGCAAAATGCCCGCAAGAAATCGAACCCACCGGTTCTCCGTCCACATCTTTCCTCCCGGCCTCTTCCGGAGAGGGCGAAAACTTCCCGTTCCCGGCCCGGCCTTGCAATCGAGAATTTATTGACATCCGTCATCATAGTGGCGGGATCCCTCAAAAACCCTTGGTGGACCAAATTCAATTTATGAAATAAACCATTATTTTTCAATAAGTTAAATAATTGAGGCCAATCCGCCCTCTGCGGCATAACTCTTGCTATCTTAAGGGTATTACTACTTGTGCCGATAAAAAAATGACATCCAGCCCAACTCATTTCAGTTAGGAGGTTCGGACCATGAGTCCTTCAAACGAACAGGACAGGGAATACGAAAACTTGAATGACGCCATTCTCAAGGCCATTGTCTCTTCCAGAGATGTGAAAAAGGTTCTGCTGGATTTCAAGTCCAAGAATCTGATCAACAATCTTGCCGTGCTCAACCTCATCCTCAGCCTGGAAGAGTTGTCGGACTTAATCTTTGGTTCGAATGAAGGAAAGGGCCTTTACAAACTGGAACCGGTGGATAACGCGGGAAATGTTTCGGGATCCTGCCAAGCGGGAACGGGCCACCATCCCAAGTACACGATCGATGGCCGCCCTCTCACGCACAACGAGATCATGTTCGAGTCCTTCTGCCAGGAAAAGTTCGATGAATTGAAATGGCTGAGAAAAGCCCGGTTAAAATTGTAACCGGGCTTGTCTCCCCCGAGCCTAGTTGGAATTTTATTTCTTGAAGATTTTCGCGTCGCAGGAAATATATTTGATCTGCTTGAGAGGAACCACCACGATTTCATCGACGGTGGTGATTTCAAATAATTCCAGATCGTCGCTGAATCCGTGCTTTTCAGTTTTTTCCAAAATCAGTTCCTGATTGTCCACAAACACCACCTTCAACCGATACAGCATTCAGACTCCTCCCTGGCAGGGTTACGTCCCGAACGGGCTAATTGGGTAAGGAAACCGCCTCGAATTTCTTGTGCAGGGGGTTTCCCAGATAATCCTCGACATAATTCTTGATATACCCCTTTTCGTAAAGCTTTTTGTTCGACAAGCTCGAATTGACCTTGTGCAAAACCTTGAAATGCACTTGCGGAAACCGGGCCTTGAACTCCGCGAAATAGTTCCCCGATATATCCCTTTCCTCGCCCGAGGCGTGCTCCATAACCACCCGGGGAATATAGACGACGCGCTGACCGGAGATCCGCCGGGCGATATCGTTGAAGGTGAGAAGCGTGGAACAGTCGGAATCGCCTCCGAGGGTATCGTTGGGAACATACAGAAACCGCGCCCGGTTACGCCGGAAAAGATGCAGAATGCGGTAAATGTTCCCGGCCATCACCACGGTGTCCTTTTTGTCCAAACCGCAGGCGTCGAAGGTTTTGAGGATCTTGTTGCGGTTCAGGAATGCGGTGATATAGGACTCGGTATGGATCATCGTAATGTTGGGAAGGTTCATCGAGTAAATCCTGCGGGCTTCATCGGCAAGGAACCGGCGGCCATACCGGGTGAGTGCGGTGGTTTGCGCGTCCAGCGTTTTGAGGGGGGTCAGGCATCCCATCCAGAGAAGACACCGGGGATTGACCCGGGAGATGGCCCGGGCGTCTTCGGACATGGTGCCGGGCCCGAAGGAATAGAAATTGGCCGAGGTGACGGCGGGCCCGTCCAGGATTTTCAGCACATGCTCGGCGGACGGAGCATGGGGCATCAATTGCTTGCGGTGCTGGCCCAGGGTGATGACGGAGAGCTCGAAGTTGATGCGGCCGGGATATTTTTCCGTCAGCCGATTGATTCGCACGGGGTCCACATACCCCACCGTGAACATGATGATGTTCCGGCCGGTGGTTTCAAGGAACTCCTCGATCCAGTCCATGCACCGGGGATGCAGAAACAGATCGGTCCATTCCATATACTCGTTGCCGCCGATCACCCACGATTCCCTGGGCACCGTGGGATATTGACGGATTTCATTCAAAATGAATTCCCAATGCTCCTGGGTCGTCAGGGGAGTGTCGAAACTATTGCGGTAATACTGGTGGTCGCGCTCGTAGCAGAAGGTGCACTTCACCGGGCAGGTTTTGCCAAGGCTGAGTGGAATTTTGCGATCCCGGATCTCCCGCCGAAGAATATCGTAAAGAAATTCCTTCTCCAAAGGAACGGGTCTCCCTGAGTCAATGCGTCAATGGGCGTTTATTCTTCCCAGTTTTTGAATATCTCGCTCAAACTCTCATCGATCGGCACCTGCCCTTTCTGGTCTTCGTCGAGTTGCTGGACCAGATAGTTCAGATGAACCGCCGCACATCCCATGTAAGCGATACTTTCCTGTTGCAGTTTATACCCTCCCGACTGAAGCTTTTGCTGGAGTTGTTTCAGGTGGTCCACTTCCCGGGGATGAATGGAGGCCGTTTTTTTGAAATTATCAATGGCCTCATTGAACTGCTTGTTCTCGTGGTTCGTAATACCCGTTTTCAGGTTTTCCTGGGCCTCACGAACTTCTTCAATGGTTACGGCATGTTTTTCCATATTCATCATTCATTCAGGAAGCAAAAGTTAAATCATGGACCCGGATCACCGCAGGCAAACAAACCCCCTCGCGGCCGGGAAACTGAACGATTTCCCCTGAATCGAGAGCGGGGGATAAATCGATCTCACCCACCGTTCGCCTTCCATAAAAAGACAAGGGAATTCCTGCCCATTCTATCATCCAATAGGCGAAAACTGTCAAGGGGTTATGAAGAGGGCTCAGGAAGGAAAAAACAAACAGCAGAGGCCGGAAACTCCATTCCTCCCCTGCTGATCCAAACAAACGGCATTCCGATTCGGCCCAAAGGTCGCCCTCTCATCCCCGCCGAGATCGTCCCGCTTTCGCTCCCTCTGGCCAGGACGGCCAAAGGGAGGATCAAACCCGGTTGGTTATTCCTTGGCAGGCGGCTGAGGAGAAAATTCCTGTTTGCAATGCCCCTCGTGGCAGGCTTGCGTAGGACAACCCATTATAAGGGTCGCCGCAAAAATCAGGGTCATCACCACCAACAACTTTTTCATCCAGCAATCTCCTGTGAAAAATTATGAAAATTTCCTGAATCCGGCAATCCACGGACTATGCCT
>PCWF01000243.1:0-11998 GCA_002796165.1 Nitrospinae bacterium CG11_big_fil_rev_8_21_14_0_20_56_8 | reverse complement strand
ATCATTTTTTTTCAGATTCGGCCCCATCTACAATCTTTTTCCAGTTCCGGGAAAATTCGTAATCCAGCCCGGAATATTGAGGGTTTCCCCGTGGCCTTTTTTCTTATAGAATTGCTCTCCGGATGTTCCTCAAACCCTGATTGGGAATAATTTCCTCCATGCCTCCCGAAAAACTGGATGCCGCCACTCTGAAAAACAATCTGCAAACCATGCTCGTGGGATCGGAGATCCACGTCTTTCAGGAAACGGATTCCACCAACCGGTTGGCCCGGGAGTTTCTCGAAAAGGACGCGGAAAACGGACTCGTGGTTCTGGCGGAGCGGCAGACGGCAGGCCGGGGCCGCTTCGGGCGCTCCTGGCATTCCCCCGCGGAACTGGGCATCTATTTGTCCCTGGTGCTCAAACCCGAATTGACTCTGAAACATATCTCCCAACTGACGTTGATGGCAGGCGTGAGCGTCATCCTCGCCATAGAGGAAGCCACACGTGTCCCCGCCCGATTGAAATGGCCCAATGACGTCCTCGTCCACGGCAAAAAGGTGGCGGGAGTCTTGTGTGAATATTGCGCCGAACCCGACCTTCCCCACGGGGTCATTATCGGGATCGGAATCAATGTCAACCAGTTCCCCGATCAGTTCCCCGATGAGCTGAAATCCCTCGCCACGTCCCTTCGCATCGAATCGGGGGAAGCCCTGGACCGCACTCCCCTGATCCTTTCCCTCCTCCGCCACCTGGATGGGGAATATGAAGCCTTTCTGCTTGAAGGAGAAACCCACCTGATACAGAAATGGTCCGAACATTCCGATATGTGGAACCGGTCTGTCATCGTCAAACAGGGGGGAAATTTAATCGAAGGAACCGCCCTGCGCCTGGATCCGGTGGGCCGGCTCATCATCGCCGACGGTCAGGGAAATGAGTTGGCTTTTGACTCGGGCGAGGTTTCGCTGAAATAATCTTTCGGCTCTCCCCAAGAGAAGCGGGGTTCCCCCTTCTGCCTGCGAAGCATTAAAACGTCGCCCCAAAACCGAAATGAATCCCGATGGCGGGAGCCTCGCGGGTATCCCACAAGTGATGTTCCCTGAGGACCAAGGTCGGATAGGTATATTGCGATTCTCCGAGGGAGCGGGTCTCCGGCTCCGTCACTTTCCCCGCCACGGTAATTTTCCGGCCGGATTGGAAAATTTTATCATCCAGAAATTTCTCCGTCCGCACCAGGAATCGCCCTCCCGTCTCATCGGTCAACTGCGGTTCCAGCCGAAACCCAAGGGGACGTTCGACAATTTCCAGCACACTCTGTCCCTCCAGGTGAATCACCCGCGCGATGGTGCCGCCGAAGACGACCGTTCGGCCCCGGTAACGCTCCGGATGTTCCTTCACCTCCCGGAATTTTAAATCGGGGTCGCTATCCCGCATCACCGAATCGGAAAGAACCGCACCACACCCCGCACCCGAAAACAGGGACAGGAGCAGAACCATCATTGTCCGTGCACCAGGAAGTTTCGGCCTCATCCGAGGTTATCCTTCACAAAGTTGAAATGTGTATCGGGCCAGATCGCGGACGCAGAAAAATAATATCACCTTTGGGCGTGGGATTTACATTATTATGGATTAAGCCCGGCATTCGACCCGAATGCGGAATGACCGAAGTCCCTTTTGAAGTTTCTCTCTGGATGGGGGTGTCAATTTGAAAAAAATTCTCTTAATCCAGCCCAAATCGGCGGAAACTTTCTGGAAGCTGACGGGTGTGGTCAAGCACCTTCAGAAATCCCTTATCCCTCCCTTGAGCCTGGCGACCATCGCCGCCCTGACACCTCCCTCTTATTCCGTAAGCATCATGGATGAAGAATTGGATCCGATCGATTTCGATACCCCCTGCGATCTGGTGGGAATCACCGGTTTCACAAATCATTCCGGGCGGATGTTTGAAATTGCGGAACAGTTTCGGCGTCGGGGGATATTGACGGTCGCCGGGGGATCCTTCGTCACCGCCCACTCCCGGGAATGCGCGGGCGCGTTTGATGTCCTGATTTGCGGGGAGAGCGAGAAAATCTGGCCCCAATTTCTTGCGGACTGGGAAACCGGTTCACACCAATCCTATTATATGGAAAACGAAAAACCCGATCTGGCTCACTCCCCTGCCCCCCGGTGGGATCTCCTGGATCTCAATCGCTATGTTCTTTCATCGGTGCAAACTTCGCGCGGGTGCCCCTTCGATTGCGAATTTTGTGACGTGGTCGCCCTGTTCGGCCATCGCATGCGCTATAAACCCATCGAACATATTATCGCCGAAATCCGGGTGCTGGAACGAACGAGCATCAACTCCATTTTTTTTGCGGACGACAATTTTATCGGCGATAAGCGGTACGCCAGGAACCTGCTGAAGCGTATTATCGAATTCAATCAAACTCTCGAAAAACCGCTTCGATTTGTCACCCAGCTCACTCTGAACATTTCACAGGACGAAGAGCTTTTGGACCTGCTGAAACAAGCCAACTTCTTTGCGGTCTTTATTGGAATCGAAACCCCAAAAAGGGAAAGCCTGGTCGAAACAAACAAGCGCTCCAACCTGTTTATGGATATGCGCGAAGCCATCCGCCAGATTCAATCCAGAGGAATCTACATTATCAGCGGCTTGATGGTGGGGTTTGATTCCGATGATCTGGATACGTTTGCCTTGCAAAAGGAATTTCTGATCCAGACCGGATTGTGCGCCCCCATGCCTGCCACGTTAAAGGCCCCGAAGGGAACAAAATTATGGGACCGCATGGAGAAAGAAAATCGCCTGATCGAAAAATCCAATGAAACGTTTGCGGATTACGAGGTCAATTTTTTTCCGAAGAATATGACCCCCCTGGAACTGGAGGAGAATTACCTTTCCCTGTTTCAGGAGGTTTACGGCTTCAAGCATTTTTTAATGGGCTTGAATACCATCATCCAAAATCTGGATCCGGAACAGATCGCCCACCCCTCTCCACTCAGCATGAAGAACAGAGCCCGAAGCCGAAGGCAACAGCTTCTGGAACTTCAGTTGGTGATCTATTATTTCGTGATCTCCGGAGGGGCTCCCCGCCGGGCCTTCTTTTTTTCCGCCCTGCGCCTCAGCATCAAACGGGGCCTCGCCGGGTTAAACCTTCTTCAAGAATTGCTGATTATTTTTATCTCCCAGAACACCTATATCGGCCACCTTTTGGAGCAACGAGGGGAAATTCAAATTTCAATGAAACCCACGCCAAACCTGGCCCCCGTGGCGGAATCCTTAAAATAATTCTCCGGTTCCCGGTAGCGCGGCAATCGCAATCCCGGTGTTTACTGATGCCGAATGCTCTTTTGATGTAATGTATGAGAGGAAATTGGAGATTTACCAGTAGTAAGGCCAGCGGGGGGAGTAGAAGGGGTGATAGTAAAAGGGATCCCAGTAAGGAGGATAAAAATAAGGCGACCGGTCTGGAGAATCCCACAAATGGATCTGTTCGATTTCCACCACCGGGAAGCGGTATTCCCTTTCTCCGACCTTGCCCGATTTGGCAAGCTTGACGATCCCGACTCCCACGATCCCCCTGCCCTTGGCATAAATCTCGGATTCGAGATATCCCTTCTGATAAAACAGGAACCGCCCTTCCGATTCGTCGGCATCGCGGGGATAACCGAAACCGTCGGTCCGGGTCTCGATCACCTCGATCTCCGTACCGTCCGGAAGATTGCGCGTCTCCACGATCACCCCTCCCAGGAGCACGCGTTTGCCGACATACGTGTCCGGTTCTTCAATCAGCTGGGTAAAGGTTATCTGGGGATCGACCTTCTGCCGCAACGCCTCCGAAAGGGGATGGGCGCACCCGCATAAGGCGGCCAGCAACCCGATCGCTATAAATCGATAACCGCGCATGACCGTTTTCCCAGCCCGTTGGGGGGAATCATATTTTCCGGCTTCGGATCATCCGGATTTGAGGCAGGGACTTGAGATAGTCCTGAAATCCGTCCCGGCATTCCTCGACGAATTCGTCAAAATCACTACCGACCATCGTTTCGCGGGTGTAGTATTTGGGGGAGACTTTGAACTG
This sequence comes from Nitrospinae bacterium CG11_big_fil_rev_8_21_14_0_20_56_8, assembly GCA_002796165.1. Classification (GTDB taxonomy): domain Bacteria; phylum Nitrospinota; class Nitrospinia; order Nitrospinales; family VA-1; genus 21-14-0-20-56-8. The sequence goes on along the minus strand of PCWF01000243.1, from coordinate 7,940 downwards.
GGAGGGGTCCTTCAGGAATTTCCAGAAATTCCGGCGGCACTCGGACAGAAACAGATTGTAGTCGTAATCGTTCAAGTACCGCGGGGAGTATACCCGCTTGATACTCTTCTTTCTCTGGCGCAAAAATTCTTTCTTTTGGAATGGAACTTCCCTTTTGACCGCTTTGCGCAACATTCGGTCGTAGGTCCTGCGCTTCTCTTCTTCACGAAGAATGGCGTAGGCCTCGGTGCAGAGCATGAAGCGTTCCGCCGCGTCCTGATCGTCCGGAAACCGGTCCGGATGATATTTCAACGCGGCCTTGCAGTATCCCCGCTTGATTTCCGCGAACTCCGAGAAATCATCGATCTCCAGAATGGAGTAAAGATTTAAATTGCGAAGATGTCTGGGAAAATTCATAGGCAACCCGATTCGTCAGGTTCGTTTTCACCATTATACACGCAATGGATTGTTATATTATAGAATCTTCCCATGCTGGAAATCTTCTTTATCGTCTACATCCTCATACTCTTTCTGTTTCCCGGCCCTGCGATTGCGGGCCTGCTGGGGATGTGGACCACGTGGATCCTCTACCGCCAGGTCCGCTTGCTTCAGCTTCAACCTCCCGAAGGAAGGAAAATTCTCTGGCTCAATATCTCCCGTTTTTTTTACAACCTGGTGGCAAGCATCTTCCTCGCGTTTGTCATGGCGACCCTGATCCGTATTCTGATCGTCGAAAACAACGCGGTGTTCCTTCTGAATCTCGCCCTGTGTTTCGGCGTTTCCCTGCGCTGGTTCGATTTCTCCCACAAGTTCTACCAAAATTCCGTCTGGGGCCTGTTGCCGCAAAAATTACCCTCCGGAAACGATTCCATTTTCGTCGTCGTGTCGGGCCTTGGTCCCGGCCCGGGACCGGGCTCCGGGAAGATTCCGGTTTTCACCGATGCCGGGTTCCTGATTGCGATGGATTCCGGAATAGAATTCAGGGGCGTTTTTTACGAACAATTCTTCGATCCCGCTCACATCGAACGGATCGAGAAGAAAAGCCGGGAAGGGATCCGGCTCTATGCCTCCTGCCTTTCTCCTCCCATCCCCGTGGAATCCTTGGACATCGACATTCGAAACCAGTTTTATCCATTTAAATGCCAGGGAGACCGGGATCTTTGGTTTGCCCGCCTTTCCAATCCCCCGCTCCCGGGCCGACTTGAATAGGCCTTCCATAACTTGTAAAATACTCGTATCGAAGTATCCCCTAACCCCGATGGACGAATCCAATGGCCCGTGCCACCCGCAGAGATTATTATAAGATCCTGGGCGTCAAAACCGATGCGACGCATGAGGAAATCAAAAAACGTTATCGCCAACTTGCCCTTAAACATCATCCAGACCAGAACAACAACAGCAAAAAGTCGGAGGAGAATTTTAAAATCCTCTCCGAGGCCCACCAGACCCTGATCAACAAGAAAAAACGCCGCGAATACGATCTCTCCCGAACCCGGCAGGGATCGGCGCCGCGACGCGATTCATGGGGAAGCGACTGGCAAAACTCCGCGTACGGAAACTACAGTTCCCCTCCCGGCGCCGAATCGTCCCGGTCGAATGAACGCCAACGCCAAAGAGCCGGGAGTCCCTTCGGGCAGGGGTTCGCGGAGGAAGATGTCCCGCCCGACCCCAACCGGCCGATGGGCGGATTCGATCTGCAATTCATGATCGAGGTGCCGCTTACCCTCGTCGCGCTGGGAGGCACCCTCCCCTATTCTTATGAAAAATACGTCAATTGTTCCCATTGCGAGGGAACGGGGGCGGTGGACCGGAAACCCTGTCCCGAATGCGAGGGTAAACGGCAGGTCGTCGAATCGGTTACGATCGACGTGAAAATCCCGCCCGGGGTGGCGGACCAGTATACGCTGAGGGTGGAACACAAAGGCGGGGAAGGACGAAACGGCGGACCGCCGGGTCATTTATACCTCAAACTCTGCACCCAGGCCCATCCCCGTTTCAAACGGATTAAAAACGATATTTATGCCGACATCAGCATCCCGCTTCAATTGGCGGCGCAAGGCGGCCCCCTGCAGGTGGAAACGCTGAACTCTCATCGGACCATCTATGTTGAAGAGGGAACCCTGACGGGAGAGGAATACCGTATTCCTGGCGAAGGAGCCGCCATCATGTGGGGAAACAAGCGCGGCGATTTCGTGGTCCGCTTCAATATATCCGACAATTGAAACTCACAGCTCTGTTCATTCTGGTCACCGGGGGTCTGGCCGCCATTTTACTGATTTACTATTCCCTTCCCTCCCGCACCCCAAAACCCAAATCCCTCCAGGCAAAATCTTCAAAAGGGAAAAAGACCCCCGCACAACCCATTACCCGGGAATTCATTCAAAAGCAGATTCCCTTCCGGCAGGCCCAGGTTCAAAACAGCAAGAATGGAGAAATGCTGAAGCAGGAAATCATTTTTCTGGCCGAGGAAAATCCGCGCCGGATCGCGCAGGGAATTCGGATGTGGCTCAGGGAAGGGAAATCCGGAAAAAAACGCAAGCCGTAGGAAGGATCAGCCGGCTTTTCTCACCAGGCGGATGGAGGAGTAGATATCCTTGCCCGGATAAGGCGTGTCCACCCCGATCTTGAAATCGAAGCGGATAATATTGTCATCGGTGCATTCGCTGATCCAGGTACTGCACCCGCCACCGGAGTCGAATACAGGATCGATGGGAAACAGGGTTCCATTTTTGTCCATGTTCATTTTTGTTTTGTTTTTGTCGAACAGGGTCATGGCCTCGGACTTGGTGGGAATCCTCCAGTCCGCGTACCCGGCGAACTTTTTCTTGTTGATCTCGCTCACATATTCATTGTGGGCGGCCCAGGTAAAGAATTTCTGGGTGTCCAGCCACGCATCGGCCTTTTTCCACATCAAACCGGTATTGGGATCGGTGACGGTCCCATTGCCGTTATCCACCAGGGGTTGAGCGGGATCCTCCGCTTTTGCGGCCTTTGCGGCGGGCTTAGCGGCACCCGCGGCCTTGGCCGCGGCCGCCTTGGCGGCTGGAGAAGCCCCTGGGGAGGGCTTATCTTCAACGGCCCCGTTTGACGGAGCGGAGGCCACGCCTGCGGGTGCCGGAGATTTGGGTTTTTCGGGAGTGGCAGATGGTTGGGTCGAACCCTTTTGTTCTTCCATGGTTCAATTCAGTTCAGGATCTTGGAGAAGGGGAAGCAGGTGTCGCGTACAATCCATTATCAAAGAGTTCGCTCAGGTCTTTTCCCGTCTCGTGTAAACATTTCAGAATATCTCCCAATTCCGCCGCCGGAAATGATTCCAGATTCGCGGTGAGATTTTCCCGGTAATTTTTTGCGTTGACCCGAATCCATTCCATCACCTCGGTTTCATCGTAGTCACCGTTCAGATTCGCGCGTTTTTTTTCCAGCAGGTTCGTCTGGGAAACCCGGATGATTTCTGAGATCAAATCATCTTTGATCTGGCTCATGGTTGGTTCCTTATAAATCCCGAATGGGTGCAGGGTTGGCTTAAAAGACGGCCAATTTATAACCAAATTGAAAACTTGTCAATTCGTTTATGGGTGCGTATCTCCAGCGTCAAAAAAATCAATTCGTTGAAACTTTTTATTTACATCCATTGCTAACCCGAATCTATAAAAGAGCCTAACTTCTTGTTAACTAATAATATTTTATACCACCCCCCGGTTCCCTTCAACCTCAATTCATCGTTTGAGGTCAAACCGTTTTCCGTTTACGGGCTTCGTTTAGCCCCCCTTGGGGTCCAGGCGGTCTCTCAACCCCTCGCCGAGAAAATTAAATGAAAGAATGGTCAGAAAAATAGCCAGAGACGGGAAAAATATGAGGTGGGGGTAGAACTTGATGGCCTTCCACCCGTCGTTGGCCAGAGTGCCCCAACTGCTGAACGGAGGCGAGATCCCCAGGCCGATGAAACTGAGGGTCGACTCGGCCAGGATGGCTACGGGAATACGGAAGCTCAGGGTGACGATCAACAGGCCCAGCAGGTTGGGAGCGATCTCGCGCAGGAGAATCCTCCGATGGCTCGCCCCCAGGGCGCGGGCCGCCTCGACATAGGTGTATTCCTTGATCCGCAGGACCTCCCCCCGCACCAGCCTCGCCACGGTGACCCAGCTCACCAGGGTCAGGGCCAGAAAAATGCCCCAGGCTCCCCGGCCCAGCAGAACGGTGATCAATATGATCATGAGAAGGTCGGGAAGTGCAAAAACCACATCGACGATTCTCATCATCACGTTGTCCACCCGCCCCCCCACATATCCGGAAACGGCCCCGTACACCGTCCCGATCCACATGGCAAACAGCGTGGTGAACACCCCGACGGAAAGGGAAACCCGAGCCCCGTAAATAACCCTGGAAAACAGGTCCCGTCCCAGACGGTCGGTCCCCATCCAATGATGCGGATCCGGAAGGGCCAGGGCATTGAAGGTGTTCTGCGTCTCGAACGAATATGGAGCCACCCAGGGCGCAAAAACCGCCGCCAATGCCACCAGAATTAAAAACGAACCGCTCAAGCGGGACTGCCAGGACCAGCGGCTCATAATTTCACACGGGGATCCAACCAGGCGTACATCATGTCCACCACGATGTTGGCGAGAACGATCAGCAGGGCGTAAACGAGGGTCACCCCCATAATCAGCGGATAATCCCGGTTGGTCACGGCGGTGATAAAGAACCGTCCCATGCCGGGGATGGAAAAAATAAACTCGATCACAAACGAGCCCGTGACCAGTCCCGCCGTGAGCGGTCCCACCACCGACACAATGGGGTAGATGGAATTTTTCAGCGCATGCTTGAACAGAACGGCGCCTTCACCCAATCCCTTGGCCCGCGCCGTGCGAATATAGTCCGAAGAGAGGACATCCAAAACGGTGGCCCGCGTGAGCCGGGCGATGTAGCCTGCGAACGGAAGCCCCAGGGCCAGCGCGGGAAGGATGGCGTGACGCGGGCTTTCCCACAGCGCGGGAGGAAACAGGTGAAGCTGGTGGGACAGACTCCAGATCAGCAGGGTCCCCAATACAAAACTCGGGATAGAAATCCCCAGCGTCGCAAGAAACACCAGCGAGCGGTCCAGCGCCGAATTTTGCCAGTAAGCCGAAAAAACTCCCGAGGGAATTCCCACCCCCAGCACCACGAGCAGGGCAAACAATCCCAGCACCAGCGAGACGGGGAATGTTTCTTTCAAAATGTCCGACACGTCCCGGCCCAGGTATTTATAGGAAGGCCCCAGGTCGCCCTGCACCACCTGCTTCATATAAAGCAGATATTGAACGAACAGGGGCCGGTCCAGGTGATACTTGGCTTCGATGTTGGCGACGATCTCGGGAGGGAGTTTTTTTTCCGTATCGAAGGGCCCGCCGGGCACAAGGTGCATGATGATGAACGTCAGGGTGGCGACGGTGAGCAGAACGGGAATCCCGTGCAGTATTCTTCTAAAAAAATACTGGAGCATTTCGGGGCATATCTATGAATTTGCGATTTTTCGGTTTCCCACTCGCCAACCCGTTATTTGAAAAGGCCGGGTCATGGGACCGGGTAATTTTTCGAGGTCCCCAATAAACCGGCTACGCTGATTTTTCCGAAAAAGGCGGGAACAAATTGTTTCAATCTCCCCTTCCCTGATGGGATATAATACCCGTTCGATCAAATTTTCGATAGTCCTTTCGCCGGTCCGACACCCATCCATGAATTACGAATCCCTGAGAGAATTTATCGACCGTTTGGAATTCGAGGGCGAGCTGTTGCGCGTGCGGGAACCCGTTTCTCCCATTCTCGAAATCGCTGAAATCACCGACCGGATCTCGAAGCTCCCCGGCGGAGGCAAGGCTCTCCTGTTCGAAAACGTCGAGGGAAGTGACATGCCCGTGCTCATCAACGCTTTCGGGAGCTTGAAGCGCATCTGCGCCGCGTTGGGGGTGTCCGATCTTGAGGAGATCCCGCGAAACATGGAGCGTTACCTGAAACTGGTCCCGCCGGCAACTCTGGCGGACAAGATGAAAATGCTTCCCCTGCTTCTGGAAGCCGCCCATTTTCCGCCCAAGCTCGTCCCCTCAGGAAAGGCCCCTTGCCAGGAAGTGGTGTTGACCGGCGACGACGTGAATCTCTCCCGCCTCCCCATCCTGCAATGCTGGCCCAGGGACGCGGGACGGTTTATCACCTTTCCCATCGTGATCAACCGGAGCGCCGACCGCAGGCTGAGAAACGTGGGGTTGTACCGGATGCAGGTATTCGACCCGCGGACCACCGCCATGCATTGGCATATCCACAAGGACGGGGCGCATTTCTTCCACGAATTCCGGAAAAAAAACAAGGTCATGGAAGTGGCCGTGGCCATCGGCGCCGATCCTGCGGTGTGCTACGCGGCATCGGCCCCCCTGCCCTATGGGATCGACGAGTTTCTGCTGGCGGGATTTATCCGCAAATCTCCCGTTTCCCTGGTTCCGTGCAAGACGGTCAATCTGGAGGTTCCCGCCACCGCCGAGATCGTGCTGGAGGGATTCATCGACCCCTCGGAAATGCGGGTGGAGGGGCCCTTTGGGGACCACACCGGGTATTACTCCCAGGATGGGAAGTATCCCATTTTTCACCTGACGGCGATTACGCACCGGAAGGACCCGATCTACCTGACCACGATCGTCGGCAAACCGCCGCAGGAAGATTTTTACCTGGGCAAGGCCACCGAACGGATTTTTCTCCCGCTCCTGCGCACCCAGCTTCCGGAAATCGTGGATATGAACATGCCGGTGGAAGGGGTGTTCCACAATCTGGTCGTCGTCTCCATCGACAAGCGTTTCCCCATGCAGGCACGGCGATTGATGAGCGCGCTCTGGGGACTGGGGCAAATGAGCTTCGTCAAAACCATCGTGGTCGTGGACCGCGAGATCGATGTCCACAACCTGGAAGACGTGGCGTACACTCTGCTGAATAAAACCGACTTGAAGCGGGACCTGTTTTTTTCGGAGGGGGTTCTGGACGTTCTCAACCACTCTTCCGATCACCCGCTCTTTGGGTCGAAACTGGGAATCGATCTCACCGCGAAAATTTCCGGGGAACCGGGATACGAGGAACCCCGTGCCGCGTCCAACGCCAACCCGGAGGATTTTGATCCCGCCGCGGTGCTCAAAATCTTCCCCGAGGCGAAGGCGTGCCATATCCTGGAAATGAACACAAGGCTCTCGATATGCTTCGTCGCCCTGGAAAAAACCCGGCCTCACCAGCCGAAAGAATTTTTCCAGCGGTTTTTCGATTCCCCGGTTTCCTATGGCGTCTCCATTGCGGTGGTATTCGAACCGCACGTGGACATCCGCAGTCTTTCCCAATCGATGTGGAAATTCTTCAGCAACCTGGATCCCCGCCGGGATTTCCATTTCACCGGGGAACGCCTGGGAATCGACGTTTCGCGCAAGCGGCCGGAGGAAGGCCACCGACAAACCTGGCCTGATGAAATAGAGATGTCCGATGAAATCCGAAAGCAAGTGGATGAAAAATGGAGCCGCCTTTTTCCCAATCCTCTATAGTCCTTCGGCAGGCTCGGGATAAACTCCGCGAAGGATCTGGTTTGATTTGCAAAATCAAGCTGGACCAGGGTTTTCGGGCAAGATTCTTCCCCGCAAAGCGGCTCGGAATGACACCCGAAAATTTTTTTTCAACATCCTGTTAGAGATTCCCTTTAAACATCACGCATGCAGAACGAATTTATCATCATCAAGGGCGCCCGGGAACACAACCTGAAAAACATCACCGTCAGTCTTCCCCGGAACAAGCTGGTGGTCATCACGGGACTGAGCGGATCGGGGAAATCCTCCCTCGCATTCGACACGATTTATGCCGAAGGCCAGCGGCGCTACGTGGAATCCCTTTCCGCCTACGCCCGGCAGTTTCTGGAACTGATGGAAAAACCGGACGTGGATTCGATCGAGGGATTGTCCCCGGCA
>PCWF01000008.1:10387-17013 GCA_002796165.1 Nitrospinae bacterium CG11_big_fil_rev_8_21_14_0_20_56_8 | reverse complement strand
GGGGCCACCAGGGCCGATGCAAAGCCGCGCGTATGGGTCAGGGATCCCAGGGTGCCTGCGGGCCAGCGGGGGAGTCCATCCTCCCGCATGGGCAACGGTTCTCGCGTCTCCCGGCCCAGGTTCATGAGGGCGCGTCGGGCGCAAAGCCTGCCTGCGATGAAATCCCTTTTCCGTGCCGGGTGGGCCGACTGAAGCCGAACCGGCAAACGGTCCGCTCCGGGAAGGTCGATCCACGACCTCGGGTCATGTTCCAAACAGGCCTGGTGAAACGGGCCGCCCGAGAAGGGGCCCACCGGGTACAGATGAGGTTGCGCGATTGAAGGAGCCATGAATCCACGTTTATTTGGAGATGCGATTTGGGTCTGCAGAATTATAAGGACGAGAACAAGCCCTCAACCGGAAGCATTGGACACCTTGTGCAGGAGATCGATCAGTTCATCGATATTTTTAAGATTGTTGAGTTCATTCCGCGGGACCTTGATCTTCAGTTCGCGGATACTGCACGACACGATCTCGACGATATCCAGGCTGTTGGCTCCGAGATCCATGATGGATTTGGAGGTGTCGATTTCCTGTCCATCCAGATTTTCCACGGTATCGACCAGGTGTTTGTGGATCACGTTCCAGATTTCTTCACGGCTTGCCATGGGTCCCCCTTGATGAATTGAACATGTCTAAGCGTCAATCGCATTTTCCGGTATTGAACGCATAAATTCTATAGAGACTTTCCGAGAAACAGCATCCCCGGTCGAGTTTCAGGACCTGGCCTTTCATCGCGTCCATTCCTCCGCCGCATAACGCGAGGGCGGCGCGGGCGACTTCCTCGGGAAGTATGATGTACCATCGGCCATATTGTCCCAGTTGGGTTTCAAGATAGGGTTTGAAGTCGGGGCCGAACGTGGCCTCGAACGATTGAGTGAAGACCGGGTTGGGAGCGAGGGCGTTGATTCGAATGTCCTCATGGATCAGCGCGGCGGTCAACTGGCGGCAGAGGATTTCCAGGGCAATCTTGGAGGCGGCGATAAAATCGTACCCGAAGTGGTAGGAGTCCGGACCCTTGGAGGACATGGCCACCGCGTAACGCGGGTATTTCCCCATCTCGGCCTTGATGGTTTTCAGATAATCCAGAATGGGCCAGGTGCTGTATTTCAGGCTGATCAGCAGACTCCTGCGGTCCAGGTCCCTCGGTGATTTGCTGATATGACCGAAGGAAACATTGCTGATGAAGGCTTCGATGGAAGCGTGGGATTTCCGGATTTCACGAATCAGGTTCAGGGTGTCCTCCCTGGACGAGGCATCGGCTTCCAGGATCACCGGTTCCGGGCAACCCTCGTCCTCGAACCGGGATTTAATCGCTTGTTCATCGGCGGAGGCCCAGCGGTGGGTCAGGTACACCCGCGCGCCGTGCCTTGCGAAGGCCAGCCCGGTGGCCAGCCCGATGCCGGCGGTGCCGCCGGTAATCAACACGGCCTTGTTCCGGTAGTCGTTAAATATCACGGCATCCTCGTCGCGAACAGGGGGGTATTCCGTTTTTCATGAGGGTTGAATGCAAGCGCGTCCCATGTCGAGGGTGATCGTTTGTCCGGACATCACATCGAGGAGTCCCGAACACAGGGTAACCACGGTCCGCGCGGCCGCTTCCCGCGTGACGTCCAGGGCATCGGGTTCCGTCGAGTGGATCACCTTGACAAGATTGATGCGGCAGTTGTCATACAGGTAATGGGTCATCAGGTATTGGGTCAGCGTTTCGATCATCCCCGTGGTGACTTCCCGGTCTGGATCTCTTTTCCCCGCCATCTCCTCGAACAGGATGAGGGATTGGCTGGGGCGGGTCTCAAAAGTATTGATCAATCCCAGGAACGTCTCAAAAAAGGGCCACGCGGTCGTTTTGATATCTTCAATAAAATAATTTTCGTCGAAAATGTCCATCGCCTTCCGGTCGCCGTGTTCGAGTCCGAGGGAGACAAAAAAATCGATTCTGGACATGGTGGCCCCGAGTTTTTCCAGCAGGGCCGGAATTTCCCCCTTTTCCGACAGATCGGCCGGGTGGACCCGGATGTGGGAGAGGCCGTCCTTGCCGAGGAGGTCTTCCAGTGAATTCCCGTCGCCGTTGGGAGAGAGGCTCTCGGTCGCAATCACCTTGGCGCCCCAACGGTAAAATTGCGCACTACAATGCGCGCCCAGTCCCCGGGTTCCCTCGGCGATCAATACCGTCTTGCCTTGAAAGTAAGTGGATGCGGGACGCGGCTCAATCATGTTTCAGGAAATTTTCCTTGATGCGGTTGACGGTTTCGGGATCCCGGAAGCAGGCCTCGTGCATGATGGCTTCTGCGGTACAGGCCTCATCAACGGCCTTGGCCCGCGGGAGCGAAAGATTTTGTTTCAGCATGATCAGGGCCGGACGGGGTTTGACGGCGATCCGCAGGGCGAGGGTTCGGGCTCGTTCCATGACCCTGGCTTTGGGTTCGATATAGTTCACCAGCGTGCGTTCCCGGAATCGGGATCCCCTGAAATACTGGCCGCCGAACATCATTTCCGCCGCGAAATATTCCCCCATGGCATAGCGCAACAGTCCCGTGGTTCCCATGCCGGGGGTGAATCCGAGATTCATGAACGGGCACCCATAAGAACTTTCCTCTGCCATGATGACCATGTCGCAACACAAACCGAGAACCAGTCCCCCGCCCGTCGCATGTCCTTCCATCGCCGCAATGGTCGGGACGGGGATCTCCAGGATGTTTTTAACCATTTTCAAATCATAAGACTTCGCGGTTCCCTGTGCCAGGCCGAGGAGCACCTCCTCGTCTCCCCCGGAACAGAACACATCGTCCAAACCGCAAAAAACGCATACCTTGATGGATTCGTCGTCGAGCCGCTTCAGGGTTTGAAGAAATTCCTCGATGAATGCCGGGGAGAAGGCATTGTTCCCGGCCCGGTCCTGCATCCGGACCGTCGCGATGCCTTCCTCGGATATTTCAAGCACGATGCGATTCATGGCGATGTCTGCCGGGATTCAGGTTTTTCCTGCCAGGGAAACGATTCGCCTCCCAGGAAGGCTTGAATGGCATTGCGGATATGCTTGTCGGAAAGCGCTTCAGCCAATTGCCCGGCTCCCGATTCCATCGCTTGCGAGATGGGGTTCACGTCCTGGCTCGAAGGGCAACGCTTTATCGTTTCGACGGAACCGGGGTGAACCCGCAATACTTGCCGGACGATCTGGTTCATTTTCCTCTCCATTTCCTCCCGGTCGGATACCAGGTGATCGACCAGACCCGCCTGCCGCGCCTCCGGGGCGCCGAGTTTTTCTCCCGAAATCGCCATCCAATGAACTTTCTGCCGGGTCATGCGTTCATACAGCAGGGGCATGATGATGGCGGGGAACAATCCGGCCACCGCTTCCGGTAATGAAAAAACCGCGCGGGAGGTGGCGATCGTGCAGTCCGCCGCCGCGGCCAACCCCACGCCTCCTCCCAGGGCTTCTCCGTCCACCAGGGAAATCACGCATGCACGGAGGGTCTTCAGACGGGCCAGGCACCGGGCGAACGCGGTCAACCGTTCGCGCAACGATTCCACGGGGCATTGAATGATTTCCCCGAGATCCATGCCGCGGCAAAATTCCCCGGCCACGCTCTTCAGGACGAGGACCCGGCACCGGGCGGAGGATTCCACTTCGGAAAGACAGCGTTCCATACCCGCGAGACCTTCCAGGTCCAGAAGGATTTCCGTCTTGCGTCCCGGAGCGATAACCAGCCGCCAGACCGATTCCTGTGTGCCCTCAAGCCGGGTTTCGATAATTTTAGCTCACTTTATAATTGCGCCGGTAATCGCAAATACTTTCCAAAACAAGCCGCCTACGCCCCTCGTAAAAGCTTGCGTAATGTTCCTCCATGTCGGAAAAATCGACTTCGAGATGTTCCCGATCCATTTGTTCCTCACGGCTTCTCTCGATCCGTTCATAGTTCTTCACGGAAATGTGGCGCCGCCGGCCGAGTCGGCTTTGCAAATCGAAAGCCTTGACGATGGGGCGGGCCTTGTCCCCGATCCGGGCGCCGTAGAATTCCGCGCAGGAACCCGAACCGTAGGAGAATATCCCGATCCGGTCTCCCGGTTCAAGATCGGGGCAGGAATCGATAAGGCCCATGAGGGCAAGGAAAATGGATGAACTGTAGGTGGCCCCCATCTGGGAATTATACAAAATAGAGGGACGCGTTTTGAGATCGAAGTGCTCCCGGGCGTGTTCCACCTGCCCGGGGCAATGCAGTTTCAGCAGGGACCGGTGGGCGCGGAAAGTCATCCCGCCGAACGGCACGTGATAGATATTTTTCTTGAAATAGGCGTCGAAATCGATGGGCCCCGCCCGTTTGAGAAAATGCGCGTATGCGTTTTCCAGGGCTTCAAGGTAACTGAACATGCTTTCATCGCTGTTGCCGACTTCGGCGGTGGACGTGGGGCGAAACGTATCGGCGATCTCCTGGGTCCAGAACCCGTGGTTCTCCAGATCGAGTTCCAGGACTTTCGGATCGTCGCTGACGATCATGGCCACCGCGCCGGCGCCCATGGTCAATTCCCAGGGTTTGTAAAAATGCGCGCGGCTCTGGTCGGTGGTGACCACCAGGACCCGGGCGCCCTTGTTCATTCCGGACAGGACCCAATGGGCGGCCATGACCAGCGCCGAATTTCCCCCGTAACAGGCGTGCTTGATCTCGAAATTGCGGCAATGGGGCTGGATGCCGCAAAACTTCTGGATATAGGTGGATATGGGTTTGCCAAAATCGGGAGACGACTCCGTGGCCACGATGATCAGTTCGATCGTTTCGCGGTCGGTGTCATCGATCAGGTCCAGTGCCGCATTGACCCCCATCGTCACGGGGTCTTCCCAAAGCGGGTTCAGGGAGCGCGCGGTTACGAACAATTGGTTTTGAAGAAATGCGGGATCGAGCCCTCGCGCCCGGGCCAGTTGCTCGAGGTCGAGCGCCAGGGAACACGGGTATGCGGCGATTTTTTCAATCCCCACTTTGCGGGAGCCGGATGGCGGCATCACTCTCCTCGATCCAAAGGCCGGTGAAGTGTTAAATGACGTGTCATATCGAAGTGTCCAACCCTCCGGTCACATGAATCACCTGTCCATTGATATAGTCCGCGCCTTCCGAGGCCAGGAAGGTAACCACCCGGGCGAGTTCGTGGGATTTCCCCATTCTTCCGCCGGGCAGGGGACAGAACATGTTCCAGAACTCTTTCAATTGCGGGGCCATGGTTTCCTGAGTCATGTCCGTTTCAAAAAATCCGGGGACGACGACGTTCGAATTGATCCCCCGCCGCCCGTATTCCTTGGCCAGGGACCGGGTGAACCCGTGCAGTCCCGACTTGCTTGCCGCGTAATTGGCCGCACCGCTCCCGCCGTCGATTTGAATGGATGAGATATTGATAATTCGCCCGAACCGGCGGGAAAGCATGGTAGGCAACACCTGCCGGCAAACATAAAACGGACCGGAAAGATTGGTCCGGATGACCTCCTCCCATTCCTCATCCGTCATCGAGGCCACCAGGTTGTTGCGGTTGATCCCGGCGTTGTTGACCAGCACGTCGATGTGGTCGAAGTCGTCCAGACCCCGGTCGATGACGGTTTCCACCTCGGCCGACCGCGAAACATCGAGCCGGTAGGCCTTGCATCGGCGATCGGGCCGGGAGGCGCGGGCCTGGCGGACCACCCCGTCGGCGGCTTCCTTGTTGTTGACGTAGGAAAAGGCGACGTCATGACCCTCGGCGAGGGCCTGCGCGACAATGCCCGCCCCCAGGCCCCGGGAGCCGCCCGTCACGAAATAGGTCAACGGATTTTTTGCCGAGGGATCAGAGTTCATTTTCGTCAAACCGTTTGATCAGGGAGCAGCAACTGATGCCCCCGAAACCGAAGGAGTTTTTAAGGATGTAATGAGCTTCATGGTCCACGGCCCGGTTGGCGCAGACATCCAGATCCACATCGGGATCCAGATTTTCGATGTTGATGGAAGGATGCAGTTTTTTGTGTTTCAACTGCATCACCGAGGCCACCGTTTCCACCAGGGGCGCCGACCAGCAGGTATGACCCAGCATGGATTTCGGCGCGTTGATTTTCAGTTTCCGGGCATGGTCTCCGAAGACTTTCTTGATGGCCATCAACTCGGAGATATCGCCGAGGGGCGTCGAGGTGGCGTGTCCGGAAACGAAATCGATTTTTTCAGGAGGAACGCCGGTCTGCCGCAACAGCCGCAGGATCGTTCGGGCCTGCCCCTCCATGGAGGGATTGGGCAGGTGGCAGGCATCGGCCATGGCCGCCACCCCCAACAGCTCCGCATGGATCCGCGCGTTCCGGCGCAGGGCGTGATCGAGATTTTCCAGCACGATGGCCCCGGCGCCGTGCGCCGGGATAAAGCCCTCTCGGTCGGCGTCGAACGGGCGGCTGGCCTCGGCCGGGCGGTCGTTGAACCGGGTAAACGAGATCGCTCCCATCAGGGCCATGGACTGCACCCCCATCGCGGAAAACTGCAACACCGGGCCGACGACCATCATCATCTCGCAGTCATGGTGCCGGATTTCGTCGAAGGCGTTCCGCAGGGCCACGTTTCCGCTCGCGCATGCTCCGCCCAGCG
>PCWF01000008.1:5588-10375 GCA_002796165.1 Nitrospinae bacterium CG11_big_fil_rev_8_21_14_0_20_56_8 | reverse complement strand
AGGACTTCGCTGACCGAGGTGGCGTGATCGGTGTCCAGGTAGAGGAGAGCCATCAGCGAGTCGATGTACTCGGGTTCCTCCAGGAAGACGAGGTGATTGTCGATGAGATATTTCTCGTTGAGATTGTGCCCGCCGACCAGCACGCCGCGCCGCTCCAGGTCCCCGCTGGAGTCGAGGCCTGCGTCCAGCCAGGCATCGACGGCGCAAATCAGGGAAAACCGGGTGGAAAAAGGGGCCTTTTTCACTAGTCGCCGGAACCGTTGGAACATTTCGTCCGGCAATTTATCCTTGAGCCCCTGGACCTTGGCATCGAAATCGTAGTCGGATAAATCTCCGCCGACTTTGGAAAGGACGTCCTTATTCTCGAAAAATTTCCATCGGGTGATGGCCGAGCGGCCTGCAATCAGGTTGCGGTAAAATGTGTCCAGATCGTCCCCGATGGGAGTATTGATCGACATTCCCGTAATGACGACGCGCGGTGGTTGGTCTTTCATCCGATTCGATTCCTGCTTCATCCCATCCAGTACGTTTCAAACAACCCGAGAATCTTGACGTCGTCCCCGCACAGCCCCTGGCCGATGCTCATGGAGGTAAGATCGCCTTCTTCCAGGGATTTTGCCACAACGGTTAACCGGTCGCCGGGGTTCACCGGGCCCAGGAAGGTAACCTCGCGGACCTTGATCAGCCGAAGATCGAGAGGACGATCGGTATCCTCGATGGCCGTGCGCTGGTGTTTCAAGAGATAGGACAGGCAGATCCCCATCTGCCCGATGATTTCCATTAGCAAAACTCCCGGATAGACCGGTCGTCCTGGAAAGTGGCCTTTGAACACCGGGTCCTGGGGATCGATCCTGCGGTATCCCCGAATGCTTTTCTGTTGAAGATCGACCCGATCGATGGAATCGATCATCAGAAAAGGGTCGCGGTGGGGGAGAATTTTTTCGATCTTGCTTTGATCGAAATTTACGGATACAGATGAGGTGCCGGAAACGAACAGGGATCTTTTCCGGCCCGATTTTAATAATGAGGTGTACACTTCCAGATAAAATCCAGCAAGAAAAAGTCTGCGGCAACTCTAACGGTTGCAAACGGATCGAAGTCCAATATATGAAGGCATGGTATCCCTTTTACGGGGTTAAATCAATTGACAAGCCGGGCTTTCGCCCGACCAGACTCAAAGCGGGGGAAAATCAGGGATTTTGAATTAAAGGCGATGCGAGGTAAATGCCGGACCGGACCTTTCCGAGGGGAAGCACGACATGAGTCAGGCGATCTATCTTCCGGGAACTTTCACGGATGCGCAAAGAGAAACTCTCAAAAAGAAATCGGTTCTGTTTCTTTTATCCAGCCGGGGTCACCCGGTTCAGGAGCTTCTGCTTCCGATGCGGCATTTGTTGAATTCTGGGATCCGGGTGGATTTGGCCACGCTCGATGGAGGCCCCGTGCGGCTGGATTTCCTGTGCAACATACTCGCGGTTCTGGAGTGTGCTTGCAATCAAGCCTTCCAATGCCTTCGGGATGAGGCTCGCGCAAGGCGATTGTCGCATACCGTCTCCCTGCGCGCCCTGCAGAGGGAGAACCGGCTCGGTTCCTATCTGGATTCTTTTGACGCGCTGGTGGTCCCCGGGGGGCATGGCCGGGTTTATCGCGAATTCGTTTTCAGCGAGTTGACCGGGGAAGTGGTGCGGCACTTTTCCACGCGGAGAAAGGTGGTGGGCCTGCAATGCCACTCGGTCGTTCTCGCCGGCCAGGTGGACACGGGGGGGATGAAAGAGGTGACCTGCTGGCCCCGGTGTTATGAAAGAATCCTCAGCTCCATCCCGTTTCTCAAGCCTCTTTTCAAACCCTTCGGCGTATTTGCCCAGGATCTCGTCGAAGCGAAAAACATGAAGGTCCTTTACCATCCCTGCAACCCGAATAATCCCAGGGCGGTCATCGATCGCCACCTGGTGACCTGTTGGGGGCCTTGGAGCATGCCGCAGTTTTCCTATGCGGTGCAACACCTGCTCTGCGCGGACGCATCATGAAACGGAGGATCCGGTTTGAAAACTGGAACCGTAATTTTTCCTGCCGGCCCGCTCTCTATGCCGAACCGCATTGCGTCGAGGATGTCGTTCAGTTAGTCCGGTTGGGCCATAACGAGGGAAAGACCTTGCGTCCGGTGGGTTCCGGTTACTCCTATACTCCCCTGGTGCAGACCGATGAAATTCTGGTTTCCCTCAACCGGATCCAGGGTGTGGAGCGCATCGATCGGGATATTCCCGCCGTAACGGTGCGAGGAGGAACCCGTCTTTTCCACCTGAACCGGTTCTTGGCGAGCCAGGGATTTGCCCTGGGCAATCTGGGTGACATCGACCGCCAGACGGTGGCGGGAGCGGTGTCCACGGCGACGCATGGCACGGGGCTCGGACTCGGGAATATCTCCAGCGAGGTGCTTGAGATCACGCTGGTGGACGGCCGGGGAAACCTTACGGTGATCCAGGATCGGCCGCGGCTCAGGGCGGCGGCGGTTTCCCTCGGGGCGATGGGACTCATGGTCTCCGTTAAATTGAAGATCGTCCCGCATTACTGGCTTCAGGTGGATCGGAAGGTGGTGGAACTCGACCGCGCGCTGGACGAACTGGATCGCAATGTCGCCAACCACCGGAATTTTGAATTCTTCTGGTTTCCCAACCTGGATTTTGCCTTCACCAAGACCATGAACCTGACGGCAAACCGTGCGGCGGCCGGGATGCAACTTTTCGTTCGCCCGGTGAACGATTACCTTGTCGAAAACGGAATCCTCTGGGTCCTGAACGAATGGAGCCGCCGGTTTCCCGGGGCGAGGGACCGCCTGCTGAACATCATTCCCCGAGTGGCTCCCCAGGAAGTTTCTTTTGAACCCGCCGAACGGGCCTACGCGACGCCCCGATGGGTCCGGCACAACGAGATTGAATACGCCATCGATATTCGCAACGTGCATCGCGCCCTGACGGAGCTTCGCAGGTCGCTCCATGAGGCGGGAACGCGCGTGCTGTTTCCCATCGAGGTTCGCTTTTGCCGCCGGGACGATCTGTACCTGAGCCCTTCCTCCGATCGGGATGTCGCGTACATCTCGGCACACACCTATGCGGATGAGGCCTATCACGGTTATTTCCAGCGGGTGGAACAGATCATGAAACGATTCGGGGGGAGGCCGCATTGGGGGAAGTTGCACTTTCTCTCTGGCAACGATTTTGCGTATCTCTATCCCCGATGGGACGATTTCCACCGGGAACGGCAAACCCTGGACCCCGAGGGTCTTTATTTGAACCCTTACCTCAAGACGATTTTTGCCGGAAAAAGAGAACCCTCCTCCGGTTGACCCCGCCCGTTTTGGGCTCCCAAAGTTGCTGAAAACCCGGGATTTTCGAGAACAGGGTGAAAATTTTGCGTCCCGCTCCCCGCTCGATTTTATAACCAATTGAAAAATAAAGAATTGCTATATTCCGGCCAATTGAGGCCAGATAACAATTTTCTAAATTCTCCCGGTAGAAATCCGATAAGTTATTAAAAATATTAGGCTAAAGAAGTTTTATCCAGGCTCCCGAAAGTGGAGGCCCGTCCTATCTCCCTCCCCGGAGTACAGAAGGGGAGAGGGGTTTGCCTTGCCGAATCTGTCGAAGCCACCCGATTTTCACTAGAATTTAATGGGAACTTCCCCCCGCATCTCCCGGTCACGATTCTTATTGATCCTGCTTATTTTAGTTGCCGGAGCGGGATATGTGTATCGACATTCCATACTCCCGCCGGTCAGCGCCGCCGCCCCCACCGCGAAAACACCCTCGTCTTCCGTTGCGCCGGTTCCTGTCAAAGCCGATACGGGGACTCCATTTGTTACTGCGCTGGGCCGGTTTGAACCCATGGGGGAAGTGATCGAAATCGGTACCGCGGAGCGGGATCGGGTCACGCACCTGCTGGTCCGGGAAGGGGACAGGGTCAAAAAAGGCCAGGAACTGGTGCATCTGGAACATTACTCCGAACGCAACGCCGAACTCGATCAAATCTCGACCGAGTTGAAAGAAGCCAACGCCGAATTTGTAGCCGCCACCGATTTGAACCTGCACCTGATCATGGAGGGGGAGACGCGGTTGCACCGGCTGGAGGAAATCCTGCCGCTCCAGGTGGCCGCCAAGGAGGCGGAGGTCCGGAAGCTGGAAGCCGAACTGGCGAACGCGAAACTTGAATTGGACCGGCTGGAAAAATTGAAGCCGCAAAAAGCGGTATCGCAACAGGAGGTGGACCGCCAGAAACTTGCCGTGGTCCAGACGGAAGAACAGATCGCGACCGCGCGAGCCCAATTGGCAGAAGTCAGGCGGGCCCTGATCCTCGACGTCGAATTGGCGCGAACGGAACTGGAAACCGCGCAATCCCAACTGGTCCGGGATCAGTCGGCGATCAAGGTCGAGTCGCTGAAAAAGAAGTCCGGCGTGGTTCTTGCGCAGTTGGAACGTACCATCATCCGGGCTCCCCGGGACGGAGAGGTCCTCAAGATCGTGGCCTGGGAGGGTGAAGTGGTGGATGGCTCACCCATTCTGAAATTCGGGCATACGCAACAGATGTACGTGGTGGCCGAAGTGTACGAGTCGGACATCCAGCACGTCCGACTGGGACAATCGGCGGCCATCAGCAGTCCGGCGCTCCCGCAATCCCTCACCGGCAAGGTGGACCGCATCGGAAGACTGGTATTCAAAAATGACGTGCTCGACGTGGACCCCGCCTCGGACACGGACGCCCGGGTGGTCGAGGTCAAGATCCGGCTCGATCAG
>PCWF01000008.1:819-5578 GCA_002796165.1 Nitrospinae bacterium CG11_big_fil_rev_8_21_14_0_20_56_8 | reverse complement strand
GTGTTCCGGGAAAGATTCGCCATGATTCCACTCGCATGGAGAAATGTCGTTCATAAAAAATTCCGGACCGCCGTGGCCGTTGCTGGGGTTTCTTTTGCGGTACTGATGATTTTTCTGCAATTGGGATTTTACGGTTCGGTGGAGAACACGGCGCACCGCGTGTTCGACCGGCTCGCTTTCGATCTCGTCATCGTATCCCCGCATTACCGCTACATCGGCCAGCCCGATAAATTCCCCCGCGAACGGGTCTATCAGGTCAAGGCTTTGCCGGAAGTGGAACGGGTAATTCCCATCTACACCGAGTCGACCAAGTGGAAAAACGTCGACACCGGCGCCAAGAGAAACATCATGGTTCTCGGTTTCAATCCGCTGGAATACCCCTTCCGGGAATCGGAGATTAGAGAAAATTTGTCCACCCTGCAGAAGCCGGACCTGCTTCTGATCGACAATCTCTCCCTGCCCATCCTGGGTTCGACCGAGGCGGGGCGGCACACCGAGATCGAAAACCGGAGGGTGACGATCGGCGGCCATTTCAACTGGGGGATCGGATTCTCCGCCGACGGCATCATTATTATTTCAGACCAGAACTATCTTCGCCTGTTCCCGGATAACTCTCTGGAGGAAGTGAGCCTCGGGCTGATCACCCTCAAGCCGGGCGCGTCGCGGGAAGCGGTCCAGCAAAACCTGAAAAATATCCTGTCGCCCCAGGCGCGGGTGCTGACCCGGCAGGAAGTGGGGGACATGGATTTCGATTTCTGGCTCAATACCACCAACACCGGGCCGATGTTTGGAGCGGGGGTCATCATCGCTTTCATGGTGGGAATGGTGGTTCTGTATCAGATCCTGTCCACGGAAATCCTGGGCAATCTGAAGGAATACGCCACCTTGAAGGCCATGGGATACGAAAACGTCTTTTTTACGAAGGTGGTTCTCCAGCACGGGACCCTGATCGCCATTTTGGGCTTTATTCCCGCTTACGGTCTTTCGTTCCTTCTTTACCATGTGACCCGGGTCGCCACGAATTTGCCCATTTACATGACCCCCTTACGAACGATTTCCGTTCTGGTCCTGTCCATTGTAATGTGCACCCTTTCCGCTTATCTGACCGCGGGCAAAGTCAAGATGGCGGATCCCGGAGAATTGTTCTGATGCGAACGCGGCTGGACAAGGTCCCCATTGCCTGGGCCAACCTGACCCATAACCACAAGAACCTGGCCAATGCCCTGGCCGGGATCACCTTCGCGGTTCTGCTGATGTTCATGCAGGTGGGATTTCTGAACTCCCTGCTGGACAGCACCGTTCAATTTCTGAAAATTCTGGATGGCGACCTGTTTCTGATCAGCAAGCAGACTGCATCCACCTCCGACAATGAGGAGCCATTCGCGCGGGCGCGGGTGTTCCAGGCCAGACGATTTCCCGGTGTGTTGCAGGCCCACTACGTTCACCTGGACCGCAAGTTCTGGAAAAATACCGAAAATCACCTGAAAAAAAATATCCGCGTGGTCGCCATCGACCCGGATGTTCCCGTTTTTCTGGATCCGGAAATCAATTCACAACTTGAGGATTTGAAAAAGGATGACGTGGTCCTGGTCGATCGTCTGTCTAAAAAACATTTCGGTCCCATAACGAAGGGCGTCCGGACCGAGATCGAAGACCGCATGTTTTCGGTCGTGGGGAATTTCACGCTCGGAACCGATTTCGGTCACAGCGGCACGGTGATCATGAGTGATAAAAACTTTCTGAATCTGTTCAAGGACGAAGACGAATTGAACGCCGAAAGGAAACGCGTTGAGCTGGGCCTGATCA
This sequence comes from Nitrospinae bacterium CG11_big_fil_rev_8_21_14_0_20_56_8, assembly GCA_002796165.1. Lineage (GTDB taxonomy): Bacteria > Nitrospinota > Nitrospinia > Nitrospinales > VA-1 > 21-14-0-20-56-8. The sequence continues at coordinate 3,772 of PCWF01000008.1, read as the reverse complement.
AAATCGATCCTGCCGCCGATCTTCAACGGATCCAGGAAGACATGCGGAAAGAATTCGCGCAGGACCTCCTGGTCCTGACCCGGGAGGAGATCATCGCAATGGAACGGTATTACTGGCTGGAGGGGACCCCGGTGGGATTCGTGTTTGGCCTGGGAACGGTCATGGGTTTCATCGTCGGAACGATTATCTGCTACCAGGTCCTCTTCACCGATATCCTGAACCGGCTTCAGCAGTTTGCGACCATCAAGGCCATCGGCTACTCGAACCGCTACCTGGTGGGGACGGTGGTGCGGCAATCGTTGATCCTGGCGGTCCTCGGTTTTCTGCCCGGCCTGCTTCTGAGCCAGGTGATCTACCATATCATCTCCCGCCTGCTTCACTTGCCGATGAATTTGGGTGAGGTTCAGGTTATTCTGGTACTCGGACTGACCCTCGTCATGAGCGCGGGGTCGGGTTTGATCGCCGCGCGTAAAATTCTGGACGCCGACCCGGCGGAGTTATTCTGATGGGCACTTCAACCGGCACTCGACCGCAGGATTCGAAATCCCCCCCACCGCACCGGAAGATGACCATTCTGGACGGTTTGAAGAAGGAACCGGTGATCCGGGTCCAGAGGCTGTCTCACTATTACGGTTCCGGAGACAATAAAAAGCAGATCCTGTTCGATATCGATCTGGATATCCGGCCGGGAGAACTGGTGATCATGACCGGTCCTTCCGGATCGGGGAAATCGACCCTGCTGTCGCTCATCGGCGCCCTGCGTACAGTTCAGGAGGGGAGCCTGCGGGTTATGGGCCATGAGCTGAACCAGATGACGCCCTCCCAACTGGTTCAGTACCGGCGGGACATCGGCTTTATCTTCCAGATGCACAACCTGTTCGAATCGTTGACGGCCATGGAAAACGTCAAGATGTCCCTGCAACTCAAAAAAGTCCCCCGCACCGAGAAACGGGACCAGGCGGGGCATATTTTAAACCGCCTCGGGCTCGAAGAGAGAATCCACTACAAACCCGAATCGCTCTCGGGGGGCCAGCGGCAGAGGGTGGCCGTGGCCCGCGCTCTGGCCACCCGGCCCCGCGTGATCCTCGCCGACGAACCCACCGCCGCGCTGGACAAGGAGTCCGGAAAAACCGTTGTGGAAATGCTTCGGGAGTTGTGTGAAACCAACGATTCCACGGTTCTGCTCATCACGCATGACAACCGGATCCTCGATTTTGCCGACCGCATCGTCAACATGGTCGATGGCCGAATCGTGTCCAACGTTCTGGTGGCCGAATCGGTGGCCATCTGCGAGTTTCTCATCAAGAGCAACCTCTTTGCCAACCTTGCCGCCAGCACGCTGACCGACATCGCGCAGAAAATGGAGTTGGAAATCGTGTCGGCGGGCAAGTGGGTCATCCGGCAGGGGGACCCCGGCGACAAGTTTTATTTGATCCGCAAGGGGATCACCGACGTGGTGGTTCGGTCGGGCGCCGAAACTAAAAAGGTGGCCACGCTGGGGGAAGGGAATTTTTTCGGGGAAGCGGCCCTGCTCACGGGCGAGCCTCGCAACGCCAGCGTCCTTGCGAAAGAGGAAACGGTGCTCTATTCGCTGGACAAGGAAAATTTCCAGATGGCCATCGATTCCAGTAAAACGTTCAAGGAACAACTCCTCAACGCCTTCTACCAAAGACAATAATGACTCACGCTCGCCGACGAACCGTTGGCGATCGTGAAACGGTCCGGGAAAGGCTCACTCCTTCTCCGGTGGCGGGGCGGGTTTTGCCCGGCTTGCCATGAAATCCAGAATCCGGTTGGCCAGTCCGGGCCAGAGCCGGCTGAGGAAGGGCAGAATCCGGGCCTCGAAATTGGCATAGATCATGTAGTCTCCCTCCGCCATTTTGCGCGCGGCCACCTCCGCAACCTGGTCCGGGTGAATGATTCCGCTCCCCCGGGTGATGGCGTAAGTCTCGGGTGGTTCCAGGTGCCGGGTTTGCGTGTACATCGGGGTATCGGCGTAACCGGCGATCACCAGCGACACCCGGATTCCCCTGGGTTTCAACTCCGCCCGCAACACCTCCGTCAAACCCGCGGTGGCATACTTGCTGGAGGCGTAAGTGGAAAACCCGAACGTGGCGAACAGGGACAGGACCGAGCCGATGTTGGCGATGTGCCCGGACCTCTGCCGGACCATGTAGGGAAGCGCCGCCTGAATGGTGTGAAGCGTCCCGAAAAAATTGACGTCCATCAGCCGGTGATAGTCTTCGAGCTTCAGGTCGGTGACGTATCCCGACTGGCTCATCCCCGCGGAGTTGACGAGGACGTCGATGGATTGGCGCCGTGCGGCGATCTCCGCCATCACGTCCCGCACCCGGACGGCATCGGTCACATCCACCGAGAAACATTCAATCGCCTGGTCCCCGCGCCGCGCCGAGAGCCGGATCTCGGCCACCGCCGCTTGCAATTTTTCCGGATCCCGGGCGAGGATCATCACCGAGGCCCCGTTCCGCGCAAGCCGATGCGCGAGCGATTTGCCGATCCCGCTGGACCCGCCGGTGATCACCGCCACTTTGCGTGAAAAGTATTTCTCTTCTTTCATAGGCACGACTTAAATTTTCCTGGAGGCTTATCAGTCCCGGTTCCTTCTGGTATAATCCGCCGTGGCATTTTTATGTCAACTCTATTCGACATCGGATTCAATGGAATGGAAATTTCTGGTTAAAGGGTCCGCGCCCCAGCCTTACGAGGCCCGGTTCCGGATCGAAGGGGCCAGCCTCAAGGCGGTCTGCACCTGCCCCAACGGCGCCAACGGGTACTGTTGCAAACACATGCTGAATCTGCTGACCACCGACACCGCCGCCCCGATTTTTAAACTCTTCGATCCGGAAATGCAAAACCGGCTCCGGGATTTCCTGAAGGCCGTGCCGCAAACCCAAGCGTATGCCGCGCTCCAGGAATTCCTGACCGCCCGGAA
>PCWF01000008.1:684-794 GCA_002796165.1 Nitrospinae bacterium CG11_big_fil_rev_8_21_14_0_20_56_8 | reverse complement strand
GAAAACCGGACGCGGGAGCAGTTGGAGCAATTGATTATCTCCCGCCCCTGAAAGGGCTCCCCGCTCATTCCGGCCAAAGCAGAACCACCTTGCCCGTGGACTGCCGCATG
>PCWF01000008.1:0-628 GCA_002796165.1 Nitrospinae bacterium CG11_big_fil_rev_8_21_14_0_20_56_8 | reverse complement strand
CGGGTGAATTTCCCCGCGCCCCGCAAGTTCCATCACCCCCTGCATGCAACGCTGAAGAATTTCCGGCTGGCGATCGGCGATCTGGAGCATGTTCACCCCGATCAGGCTTTGCGACCGCTTCAGCCACGTCACCGGGGAGTGGAGGCCGAAATCCACAAGCGTTTTGAGAGCCCGGAAAACGCTCGGCCGCCTTCCCGCCATCTGCGCGATCCCCATGAACACCATGCGTCCCCCGGCTTCCAGAAGCGGAAGGCTTTTTCGGAACGTCTGGCCTCCCACCGAGTCGAAGACGGCATCGAGCCCCCTGCCGCCGCGAAGCCTGCGGACCTCGGCGGCAAAATCGGCGGCGCGGTAATTGATGGGATGATCGACCCCGTTCTGTCGCATCAGGTCCAGTTTCGCATCCGATCCCGCGGTGCCGAAAACAACGCATCCCCGGCGTTTTGCCAGTTGAACCAGGGCCGTGCCCACCCCTCCCGCCGCCGCATGGATCAGCACATGGTCGCCATCGTGCAGGCGTACCGCTTCCTCCGCCGCGTACCAGGCCGTGCAATACTGGGCCGCCAGCGCGGTGGCACGGGCCGCGTCCATGCCGTCCGGGAGCGGGACGGCATTTTTCGAATCGGCG
>PCWF01000102.1:1729-6562 GCA_002796165.1 Nitrospinae bacterium CG11_big_fil_rev_8_21_14_0_20_56_8 | reverse complement strand
GGTGTTTTCCGGGCAAACCCAGCATGAACCGCCATTCCCACCGATGCCGTCCTTGATCTCGCCCTTGTTGCATTCAGCCCGCTTTTTCAGCGTGGCATTCTTCACGGGACCCAGGATGCCATTTTTCTGACAGGCATTTTTGGCTTCGACGCTGAATACCGTCCGTTTGTAACCGCTGGGACAGGACCAGCATTCCCCGCCACGAATGGGGTCGAAGAACGAACCGCTCGGGCACACATTGCCGGTTTTCTCGGCTTTGGTGAACGTTCCCAGAAGTTTTGGCTTGGCGCGCTGCTTCTGACAGGCCTTGTAATCATCGATCTTCGCCAAAGAGCGGCTGTATCCCGACGGACATGAATAACAGCTCCAAGTCCCAATATCGAAAAACGAGCCGCTGGGGCACTTGCCGACTGCAGCACTCTTGAATACCGCCGGCTTGTCGCCACAGGCCTTCTGGCCTGCGCCGCCACACAAAGGATGGCCGGGGGCATACGTTGTCGACGAGATAACCTTGAGATCATGCCCCGTGTAGCTCGCAATTGGGGACATGTTTGGTGGTGTAATCTGAATCGTGTGATTTTGAATGGGGATTTCCGAAGATGCCGCCAATGCAGCCGGCAGGACCGCCCAGTTAAGAAACATAAATACCGAAAGAAAAATACCGAATGTCCTGCGTATCATTGAATTTCCACCTATTCATTATCAACAAACGAACCCGGTTGATCGCACTCGAAAACACAGAACCGGCAAATGCAGAGTTGCTGTTTCCTGGATGCGGAAGGGTTCGGCCACAATTGCTGTGAGCAATCGCATATGCGGCATGTGAGGATAAGAGCATTCTGCAGCAACGCCGCATTTAGCCGCGTTATCTGGATATTCCCTGCGCTTTTGGGATGACCTTGGTGTGGTCCGGGTGTAAGTAAACACATCGGCCTTTGGCAATATGCTCTTTGGCCCAATAAGAACAAATCAAAACGACCTGGTGTTCTCGGGCAGAAAATATGTACAGGACCGACAGGCCGTAATTGGTTTGGAAAGAAATTTATGACTCATTCATACCTTCAGAATTACGAAGTTTTATCCTGTAATAACCTCGATGCGCTTCGTCAGATGCTGGATACACTGACCAGCCCGTATGACATTTGGATTCCCAAACGCGGATATGAGATCGATGCCCATGTGAGGACGGCACCGCTCGGTGATCTCAATCTGCACTTTGTCCAATATGGCAATGATGTGCCGATCAACCTGAAGGCCGAGGAAAACAGCGGCGATTATCTGTTGATGTGCTTCTTGACGAGCGGTGCCGGACGGGTAACGCAAGGCAACGAAACCGTTGAGCTTTCCGTAACACAAGGGTTGATCAGAGATGCGCGCCGGCCGCTCCTCAGTGAACAGGTCGATTTCAGCTCTCTATTCCTCATGGTCCCCCTCGCCAGACTGAAAAGTCATCTTCGAGTGTTGTTGGGCGAACAGGCCGACAGCATCGATCCTGCATTCAAACCGTCGATCGATATGACGTCTATCGCAGGCCGGCATTTTCGGAATTCCTTGTTATTTGCAGTTCAGGAACTGGACGGGTTGTTCAACAGCATGGATGGCAACATCCTGGCAAGAAACCTGGAAACGCTGTTACTCAACCAGATTGTCCATTCTCTACCCAATGCCCATACCGACGCATTACAGTTTGGATCGATACAAGCGGCCGTTCCCTATCATGTAAAAAGGGCGCGTGAATACATGCACGCCCATGTCGACCAGCCGATCCAGCTTGAGGATCTGTCGCGGTATGCCGGTTGTAGTATCCGAACGCTGCAAACAGCGTTCAGAAATTCACTGGGATCGTCACCCATGGGGTATTTGAAATCCGTGCGTCTGGAGCGGATACGCCAGGAACTTCTGAATGCGCCGCCGAATGAATCAGTGGCGAAACTGGCGCTTAAATGGGGCTTCGCGCATAACGGCAATTTTGCCAAGGCCTATAAAGCAAAGTTTGGCGTCCTGCCATCGGAAACGCTCCGCATTAAAATGTAAAGATCGTCGCGACGTACAAGGAATACAAACATGGATCACAAGGCTGCCGGTTATGACCCTCTTACTTTCAAGGGCCGCACTTTTCACGACGTGCGACAGGCGTTCGCCGATGGCACGGATACACCCATCGCTTATTTGGAGCGTTGTCTGGATATGGTTGCGGCACGAGAGCCAACCATAAAAGCCTTTGCATCGCTGAATGAAGCTGCGGCGCGTGCGGCGGCGGAAGCCAGCACCAAACGCTGGAAGGACGGCACCCCGCTTTCTGCCATCGACGGCATGCCTATCGGCATCAAGGATCTGCTGGAAACCAGGGATATGCCCACCCAGATGGGCTGTGCCGCCTTTGACGGTCATTTCCCCAAGAACGATAACGCCGCCGTCTGGGCGCTACGCCAAGCCGGTGCGGTGATTTTTGGCAAAACCGTTACGGCCGAGTTAGGGGGCAATCATCCGGGCCCGACGACCAATCCGTTTGATCCGGCGCGCACCCCCGGCGGATCTTCATCAGGCTCGGCAGCAGCGGTTGGCAGCGCCATGATCCCTGCGGCGATCGGCACACAGGTCGGCGGCTCGATCATCCGGCCAGCGGCGTTTTGCGGCAACTTCGCGCTCAAACCCAGTCAGGGCGGCATTCACCGTGGCGAACGTCAGGCCACATCCATGAGCACCCATGGGCCACACGCCGCCTGTATCGAGGATATGTGGCAAGTCGCCATCGAGATTGCCAGCCGCACCGGCGGCGACCCCGGCCATACCGGTCTGATGGGGCCGATGACGCCCCCGCGTCCGGTCCGTCCCGAACGATTGGTTGTCTTGCAGACCGAAGGCTGGGCAAAGCTTGACGCCGCGACCATTACCGCGTTTGAGCAACTGATGGACAACCTGCAACGTGCAGGCGTCACCCTGCTTCGGCGCGGCGACCACCCCTGGATAGAGAGCTTTGAGAAGAGCATCGCCAACGCCACAGCGGTCTGCGGCATGATCACGGGCTGGGAAAACCGGTGGTTCCAGCGCAACCTCGTGGACCGTTGCCCTGATGGCGTCAGTGCTCGAACCAAGGCCACGCTGAGCAAAGTGGAGGCGATGACGTTGCATGATTACCATGCCTTGATGCTGGCGCGTGAAACTGCGCGTCGCTGTCATGCAACGCTGGCCCCCCTGGCAGACGCGGCCATTACTCTCGCCTGCCCCGGACCGGCGCCTCTTTGGCCGGGGGATATCCCCGGAGAACCGTTAGCGCCCAGACCGACCGGGGATGCGGTCTTTAACTATCCAAGCTCGATGGCCGGTGCACCGGTCGTGACCGTGCCGATGATGGCGGTTGGTGGCATGCCGGTCGGCTTGCAGATCATGGGGCAGCGCAACGAAGATGCCCGCATGACCGCGTTGGCCCGCTGGATTCACGAAAACATCTCTCCGGTCTCTGTAAAATCGGCCTGATCAAATCAGTCGATTTGGCCGAAAGCAGCCACGACCATGACTTTACGCAATCTCGGGCTTGCCCTAAGCGTCAACTTCGACTATTTACGGTGCCGCGCGGGCACCCCCCGCTACTTATGGGGCGTGGCGAAGTGGTCTAACGCACCGGATTCTGATTCCGGCACTCCTAGGTTCGAATCCTAGCGCCCCAGCCATTAAAAAGCCCCCATTCGGGGGCTTTTTTGTTGGTCCTTTGTGCCGCGCTATAATTCACAAGCGCACACTTCCGATGTCCCCTGCTAACGAAACTGAAGCGCTGCCTTAACAGGGCTCTGTTATCGTTCTGGACATTTTATTGAACACTGTTCAATAAAACACTTGCATAACCAGAATCGACATGCCATTAATTGAACAGCGTTCAATTTAATACTTGAAAGGCTTTTCCAAATGGCCCGCCGATCCGACCATAGCCGCGATGAGTTGTATCGATTAGCGATAGATGCCGCGCGAGATATTGTAGAAGCTGACGGCTTTCGCGCCCTGACTGCCCGCAATGTCGCCGACGTCATCGGTTATTCCCCGGGCACACTTTATAACCTGTTCGTGAATCAGGACGACATGGTCATGCATGTTAATGGCCGGACCCTTGACGATCTGCATGACAGCCTTGCGTCCGTCATGCCAACTGGCGACGTCGACGCCGACTTCGCTCTACTGCTGGATACATATCTGGTGTTCATCAAGGATAACCCAGGGCTTTGGCACATGCTGTTCAATTATACATTGTCTGAGGGGCATGAGATTCCTGAATGGTATGGCCGCAAGGTCAAAGGACTTCTCGGTATCGTTGAAAGCGTTTTGTCTCCTTTGTTCGCCAACAACGATGGCGACAAGCTCTCTGCTGAAAGCCGCGTCCTTTGGGCCGGTCTGCATGGCATCACTGCACTGTCGGATACCGGAAAATTGAGTTTGGTCAGCGGACAATCGACACGAGAAATGGCGCAAATGCTGGTTGCCAATTACATCGCCGGAATCCGTGCCCGGCAAAGCGTACGCAAATGACTTTATGGCGCATTACCATGGCGGGGACGGCACCCGAAGAACCATCATTGTATGCCCCTTATCCAGTCGTGTGCGTCTATCTTTTTGCCTACTTAAAATTGCATGCGCTTGTCGCCAAAAGCGTTTCTAATGGCTGAAAACCATCGGAATAAACAACAGGGGAAAGTTTATGTCTGACAATCAATTTCATCTGCTGGCAACACGTCGATTCCTTCCTCTGTTCGCCACCCAGGCATTCGGCGCGCTCAACGATAACCTGTTCAAGAATGCGTTGATGGTTCTGATTATTTATCGCATTGCCGACACCGCCGGAAT
>PCWF01000102.1:0-1703 GCA_002796165.1 Nitrospinae bacterium CG11_big_fil_rev_8_21_14_0_20_56_8 | reverse complement strand
CCGCCGGCATCTTCATTCTGCCTTTCTTTCTTTTCTCGGCGACCGCCGGACAAATGGCCGACAAATTCGAGAAGTCCCGGCTGATCCGCTGGATCAAGGCCATGGAAATCATCGTTATGGGGTTGGGCGCCATCAGTTTGATGGTCGCAAACGTTTATATGATGATCTTCATTCTTTTTTTGATGGGTGCACAATCGGCCTTCTTCGGGCCGGTCAAGTATTCAATCCTGCCCAACCTCCTGCCCGCAGAAGAACTGATCGGTGCGAATGCGCTGGTTGAGGCCGGTACCTTTTTAGCCATCCTGTTGGGGACAATCGCGGGCGGACTGTTCATCCTCGGCAATAATGGAACACTTATCATATCGGTTACATTGCTCACGCTGTCGTGCCTGGGGTTGGCATCCAGTTTTGCGATACCCGCTACGAAGGCTTCGGATCCAGCCCTCAAACTCAACATAAATTTACCGGGAGAGACCTGGTCGATCCTGCGTCAAGCGGGTGAACGGCGCGACATATTACTTTCCATCATGGGCATATCCTGGTTCTGGCTGCTGGGTGCCACGTTCCTGTCCCAATTTCCGGCATTTGCCAAAGACGTGGTTGGCGCCGATCAGACAGTCGTGACCCTGTTCCTTACACTCTTTTCCGTTGGGATCGCTTTGGGGTCCCTGTTGTGCAACAAAATACTCAAAGGTGCAGTATCGGCGAAGTACGTGCCGTTCGGTGCCCTCGGCATGTCTCTGTTCATTGCTGATCTTTATCTTGGCAGTGACGGCAGGATCGCAAATGCGACCGGTGTTCTGGTGAATTTCGGCGTTTTCCTCAGCGACCTATCGAACTGGCGCATCGTTCTTGATCTGGTCGGCACGGCCGTGTGCGGGGGTATATTTATCGTGCCCTTGTATGCTATTTTGCAAACGCGCGGAGACGATACCCGGCGCTCACGCACCATTGCCGCCAACAATATCTTGAATGCCTTGTTTATGGTGATCGGCGCTGTGATCGCGACCATGATGCTGGCAGCAGGTTTCAGCGTACCACAGGTTTTCCTCTCCCTTGCCGCCGGCAATATCGTTATCGCCATCTATGTTTGCGGCCTGTTACCCGACGCCGTCGTCAAAGCCGTCTTAAAATCGATATTGAAGCTTTGTTACCGTGTCGAGATCAAAGGCCTCGATAATTATGCCAAGGCCGGCAAACGCGCAGTTATCGTCGTCAACCACGTTTCATTTCTGGACGCTGTTCTGCTTGCCGTATACCTGCCCATAAAGCCGATGTTCGCCATCAACACGCACATCGCACGGGCCTGGTGGATGAAGCCGTTCCTGGCCCTTGTCGACGCCTTCCCCATGGATCCGACTAACCCGATGGCGACCAAGGCCCTGATCAAAGCCGTCAGGGAAGACAGGCATTGCGTCATCTTCCCTGAGGGGCGCATCACGGTCACCGGATCGCTCATGAAGGTCTATGAGGGTCCCGGCATGATCGCTGAAAAATCCGATGCAATGCTGGTTCCGGTCCGAGTTGATGGCGCGCAATACACGCCCTTTTCGCGCCTGCGTGGCAAAATACGGTTGCGCTGGTTTCCCAAAATCACCCTGACAATACTGGAGCCTCGACGTTTCCTCATCGCCGATCATGTGACCGGTCGTGAGCACCGGCGTCTGGCGGCGCTGAAGCTTTATGACGTCATGTGCGAGATG
>PCWF01000168.1:5751-12334 GCA_002796165.1 Nitrospinae bacterium CG11_big_fil_rev_8_21_14_0_20_56_8 | reverse complement strand
AACATCCTGGCCATGTACGGTATTGTGCAAAAAAATCTCCCGACCGATTTTAATAACTTTTTCGCCCGGACCGGTTTCTTTTCCCAAACCGAATTTATGATCGGCGGACGATTGATGTCGTTGAACGATTTTGAAGACGAAGTGATTCGGCCCCTGGGGGATGCCCGGGTTCATTTTGCTCTAAACCGCATGACCCTGGGTGGGCCTCGTCTTCCCCGCGAACCGTTTACAGCCGGGGATCTGAATCAACAACTGGAAAGTGCGGCACGCGAATTCATTAACGATTCGGTTCAGGTTCAAGTGATCGATCCCGCCCGTGTGGCGCGTCTTTCTCCCCTGTTTCATTGGTACGCGGAGGATTTCATGAAATTTGCCAAGGCCCGTACTTATCTGGAGTACGTCAACCGATATCGTGTCAAAAAGATCGATGATTCCTTTGATGTCGATTTCAGCGATTTCGACTGGATGGTCAATGCCCGGTGATGGACGGGCGGACCCTTCCTCCTCTGTTCGCAGAAAATCGAAGCCCCGAATCGAGTTTAAGAGGGTGCCGAAAAACTACAAAAATGTCATCCCGAGTCCTTCGACAAGCCTAAGAAAAACTCCGCGAAGGATCTAGCCGGATTGGTAAATTCAAGCTGGGCAAGGGTTTCGGGCGAGATTCTTCGCCGCAATGCGGCTCAGAAGGACACCCGAAAGAGTTTTTAAGCATCCTGTGAATTAAGAACCGGGAAGAAGATAAAAAGGGCCTTGTTTTTTTGGAGTGCCCCATGCGCGTGGATCGTCGTTCCTCATCTCCCTTTATCACCTTCCCCCCTCCCGCCCTGCATTGCAGGCCGGTGCGTCCGGTCCGGTTTTCTGCTGGCTGTTTCCTTCCTTCCGCGAGTCCCAAATAGCGAAAAATAAATCGGGGATCGGGATTCCTTTGGAGCGATGACCTGATGTCAATGGGTTGACAGGGAAAGAAATTTTTCCCTTTATGAAAGGTCAACCCTGCCCGATAATGGGAGCCCGATCAATGGATGAGGTGAAGATGAGTTCTCTACAGACCGTTGTGGGTGGGAATTCCATCCTGCAATGGATCTTTTCCCTGGTGTTTGCGGCCCTGGCCTGGTTGTTGTTGTCGGCCCTCAAAAAACGGCTTCGGGAGCAGGTGACGACCTGGGGCGGGGACACGGTTCAACCCCTGTTCGTGTTGTTCGGCGATCTGATCGACCGTACCCGGCGCGCCTTCCTGTTGTTCCTGGCGGTTTTCTTCGGGTCACTTTTCCTGACCCTTCCCGTCACGGTTACGGATATCCGGACCCGGGTTTTGATTCTGGTGGTTTTGTTTCAGGGCGCGGTTTGGGGGATCCGGTTCGTTTCCTTCTGGGTCGATTACCAGATCCGGTTGAAAAACGCGGAGGATGACAAAGCCACCGCGACGATGTTGGGCGTATTGCGCATCGCGCTCAAGGTGGCGCTCTGGGCGATTGTGATTCTTGTCGCCCTCGACAATCTGGGGGTGGATACCTCCGCTCTTCTGGCCGGGTTGGGGCTGGGAGGTCTCGCCATGGCCCTGGCGGCGCAAAATATCCTGGGCGATTTGTTCGGGTCGCTCACGATCGTGATGGACAAACCCTTCGTGATCGGGGATTTCATCATCCTCGGCGATATCAAGGGCACGGTGGAAAATATTGGGCTCAAGACCACGCGGATCCGGAGCCTCTCCGGAGAACTGCTCATCGTGCCCAACTCCGACCTGCTCAAGGGTCAGGTGCGCAACTTCAAGCGCATGCAGGAAAGAAGGGTGTGCTATGTGCTGGGGGTGGTTTACCAGACGCCGCTGGAAAAATTAAAACGGGCGGTGGAGATCATCCGTGAAGTGATCGAGGCGCAGGAGAAAACCCGTTTCGAGCGCGCGCACTTCAAGGAATATGGGGCCTATTCCCTGAACATCGAAGTGGTCTTCTGGGTGCTCGATTCCGATTACCAGGTTTACATGGACATCAACCAGCAAATCAATTTCCTCCTTTACGAGCGGTACCGGAAAGAGGGGATCGAGTTCGCGTATCCGACGCAGTCGTTGCTGGTGGAAAAACTTCCCTCCGAGCCCGGTCCCGCCTCCCCATAATTCCCCGCCATTTTCGGGGAACGACCCGCATTTTCTATTCCCCCGTCGCCACTTCCCAGGTGCGGTACGATCCGCTGAGGTTGCGGACGGAGAATCCGTTCTGCGCGAGAATCCGGCAGGCGAAGTAGGACCGCTGTCCGGTCTGGCAATGCACGATGATCTCGCGGTCGCGGGGAAGCTCGCCCATGCGCGCGCGAATCTGGCCGAGCGGGATGTGCAGGGAATGGGGAATGGCCCCCTGGGTCCGTTCCGAATCTTCCCTTACATCCAGCACGACGGCGCGGGCGGAATCCAGGGTGGCGATTTCATACCATTGGGCGTTCTTCACTTCTCCTTGTAAAACGTGCTGGGCCACCATGCCCGCCAGGTTGACCGGGTCCTTGGCGGACCCGAACGGTGGGGCATAGGCGAGCTCCAGGTCGGCGAGGTCATGCGCGGTGAACCCGGCCTTGAGAGCGGTGGCGAGCACATCGATGCGTTTGTCCACCCCCTCTTTCCCGACCACCTGCGCGCCGAGGAGCCGGGCGGAGGCGGGATCGAACAAGAGCTTCATGGCCATACGGTGGGCGCCGGGATAATAATCGGCGTGGGAGTAGGGATGGAGGTATACGGCCTCCACGGGCCGACCGAGTTTGCGGAGCATCCGTTCATTGGCCCCGGTGCATGCGGCGGAAAGCCCGAGCAGGCGGATAATCGCCGTCCCCCAGGTTTTCGAATAGTTCTCGCTGGACCCAAAAATATTTTCCGCGGCGATACGTCCCTGCCGATTGGCCGGTCCCGCGAGAGGAATGAGGGAATTTTGTCCGGTGACCCCGTCCTTCACTTCGATGGCGTCACCCACCGCCCAAATGTGGGGGTCGCTGGTGCGGAGCGTTTCATCCACGCGAATTCCTCCCCGTTCGCCGAGATCGAGCCCCGCGTCCCGTGCCAGTTGCGACTCGGGGCGCACGCCCAATCCCAGGATGACGACGTCGGCGGGCAAGCGGGTTCCGTTATTCAGCACCACGACCGAGGCTTTGGCGGTTTCATCCTCTCGCGGGTTCTCGAAAGCCGCCACCGCGCTTCCCAGGTGGAGCGCCACGCCGTTGGATTTCAGTTCCCGGTGGAGCCAGGCGGCCATTTCCGCGTCCAGCGGGGCCATGACCTGGGGCAGGGCTTCGGCGATTGCGACCTGCAGGCCGCGGCGATGCAACTGCTCGGCCATTTCGAGCCCGATATACCCCCCGCCCACCACCACCGCCTGCCGGGCGTTCCGCGCGTCAATCCACGAGAGGATCGCTTCCACGTCGGGAACGGAGCGCACCGTGAAATGCCCATCCCTGCGTATTCCCGGAATGGGAGGGATGAGGGGGGCGGCCCCGGTCGCCAGAATCAGCGCATCGTAGTGTTCGCGGTAAGTGCGGTCCTGCGCGGTGTCATGCACTTCCACTTCCCGGGCATCGCGGTCGATGCGGACCACGGTATGGTGGGGGCGGACGTCCAGGTTGTGCCGGGCGCGGAGGCTTGCCGGGGTTTGCACGAGAAGATCGTCACGGTCGGGGATCTCTCCCCCCACGAAGTAGGGGAGGCCGCAGTTGGCGAAGGAGACGTGGGGGCCGCGTTCCAATACGACGATTTCGGCCGCTTCGGAAAGTCTTCGTGCACAGGCCGCGGCGCTCGCGCCGCCGGCGACCCCTCCGACGACCACGATTTTTTTTCCACTCATGGGAACTCCATGGCAAAAGATTGGATCCTTACAAAATTCCGCGTTCAACGTATTTTGCACCAAAAGACAACGGGTTTCCAAAATATCGGTTTTCATACCCGATGCAAGGTCCTATTCAATCCGTCTTTTACCCGCGTGGGGAATGGAGCCGCGGATAAAAAGGCGGAGAGGGGATTTTTCTTTCTGCTTGACAGAAGTTACGCCTGTGTTAGAAATAGGTAATTTTGAACCCTGGAAAGGATTTTTTTATGCCAACTGGGAAGGTCAAATGGTTTAATAACCAAAAAGGCTACGGTTTTATTCAGATGAGCGAGGGCGAGCCGGATGTGTTTGTTCACTATTCCGCGATTCGGAGCGAGGGATTCAAGACGCTCAACGAGGGGCAGGATGTGGAGTTTGAAATGAGCACGGGACCCAAGGGCCCGCAAGCCGTGAATGTTGTAGCAAGATAAACCACGCGAACTTCCCGGCGGGGCCTCCAGGGGCTCTGCCGGGTTTTTTTTTGATTTTATCTTTTCACCCCAACTCAGCAGGATAGATTTACCTCTATGCTTTTAGCCATCGATGTGGGAAATACCAATAATGTGATCGGCCTGTTTTCCAAGGAGCGTCTCCTAACGCATTGGCGGATTCGCACCGAGCGCAACCGGACGTCCGATGAATACTGGGTCCTGATCAAGGAATTCATCCTGCTCAACAAGGTCGATGCGGAAACGATCGATGATATCGTCATCGCCTGCGTGGTTCCTCCCCTCGTGCCCATTCTGGAAGAAATGGCGCGCAAGTACTTTTCCTGCCAGCCGCTGATCGTGGGACCGGGCGTCCGTACCGGGATCTCGATTTTATACCGTAATCCCGCCGAGGTGGGTGCGGACCGCATCGTCAATTCGGTGGCCGCGTATGAGAAATACGGCGGACCTCTCATCATCGTCGATTTCGGCACCGCCACCACCTTTGACGTGGTCACCACGAAAGGGGAGTATCTGGGCGGCGCCATCTGTCCCGGGATCCAGGTTTCCCTGGAGGCGTTGTTTTCCAATACCGCGAAACTCCCGCGCGTGGACCTGGTGGCGCCCGAACGCGTGATCGGCAAATCCACCGTCGAGAGTATTCAGTCCGGCGCGATATACGGGTTCGTCGGGATGATCGACACCATGGTGCGCAAGATGCAGGCCGAACTGGGAATCAAGGCCCGGGTGGTGGCCACCGGGGGAATCGTTGAGCTGATCGCGTCCAAGGCCGAGACCATCGACGTGGTCGATCACTTTCTAACGCTGGACGGTCTGCGCATCGTTTATGAAAAAAACCGGGTGATCAAGGGAGAGAAGGATGACAAGCCGGGTTGAAGGCAACGACAGGAAAGGGATGAGAAAAAACACCGGCTTCCCCGACAGGAGGGAGGGATTGAATCGGGTGATTCATAACTCGGAAAACAAAGGGTCGAGGAAACCGGTGTTGTGAAGGGGGGACGAGCGCGATATTTCCGGGCCGGTCATTCCTTCTTGATGAAAATACGGATCAGGCGGTTGCCGTCGTCGATGTCCGAAATTTTATAGCCCTTGTTCTGAGCCCAGCTTTCCAAGGCATCGGTGAAATTCTTCTTTTTGTCCAGGATCAGTTCCAGGACGCCGTTATGGCAGATTTTGGCGAACGATTTGGCCATAAGATCGGTCGCGGAAAAAAATGAAAGGCCTCGAATGTCCAGAGTTTTAAAACTTGTCATTTTTGAAAAACCCTCCTCAGAAAAGCGCGCGAATAAATTGGGCCGCAAATGGCGTTATTTTGTCTACTGGTGAGAGATTGTAGACAATGAACCATTAAAAGAGAGTTAATCTCCCATTAAAAAATTTTAATATTCCCGGGACAACGCCTTTCCCCGATTCCCGGTGTGGAAAAGGCGGCCCGGCGGCTGGGGACAGGGTTGTTCTTTTTGAAGATATCCTCATTCAGGCGATGTTTTTGGCCTGCTGGGGGAAAAGGCCTTTGGCGAATCCGCTCGGGGTTGATAAAATGAAAAGATCTATAAAAATTACCGTTCGCCCGGTTTGCCCCTTGGAACCCAAGGCCCGGCATTTTGGCGAAACGAGGGATCATAAATTATCAGAGGTGCGCGTGACTCGTCATCCCGATTGGGGTGGGAAGTTTCTTGCATTGAAAACCGCCAGGGTTTGAGGAGATAGAATGGGAATTGTTCGAGGAGGAGACGCGGAATACGAGGATTACCAGCCGTCTCTGGAAGAAAAAACGGAAAAAGTGGAAGCGGCCATTCGAGCCGTGCTGGAAGCCGATGCCGAAGTACTCTCGCTGGAGGGCAAGTATTACTCTACCGATGAGGCCACGATCCTGGCCGGATCCGACCTGGTGGTTGGGGTTCGCGTGCTTCGGCTCACCGACAACCAGATTGGCGATGAGGCGGTGCGGACGATCATGGAGTCGTCCAAACTGGGGCGGCTGGAAGAGTTGTACCTCAACACCAATTTCATTACCGACGCGGGGATTCGCGGGGTGGTCGACTCGACCCGGGTATCCCTTCCGCGACTGAAAGTCTTGTCGATCGCCGACAATCGGTTGACCGACGCCTCGGGAGCGGCGCTGGTTTGTTCCGCGCGTTTTCCCAAACTGGAAACTCTCGATTTGGGCTGGAACGAAATGGGAAACGAGACGATGAAGGCCCTGGGAGAAACCGAAATGTTGCCTTGTCTGAAAAGGCTCGATTTGGAGAGGAATTATATTGAAGGGGCGGGTATCCGGGGATTTGTCAAAGG
>PCWF01000168.1:0-5673 GCA_002796165.1 Nitrospinae bacterium CG11_big_fil_rev_8_21_14_0_20_56_8 | reverse complement strand
TGGAAGAGTTGAATCTTTCCGCCAACCGGCTGGACGACGAGGCGGTCACCGTTCTGGCTTCTTCCCCGGCCCTGGCCCGTTTGAAGGTTTTGAAAATCTCGCAAAACCGGTTTGGCGATCCCGGCGCCCGCGCGTTGGGCGAGTCCGTCGCGCTTTCCGGTCTCACTCACCTGTACATGGGAAGAAACCTGTTCGGTCCCGAGGGGGCGCGGGCGGTGCATGAAAGCAAGGTGCTGGTGAATTTAAAGACCCTCGTCCTCCAGGAAGGGGTGGAGATTTCACCCGGTCTCGTCAATTTTTCCCGTCCCGAGTTATTGCGTCCCGAAAATTAAGTCCCGGTTTAAATCGCATTGCCTGGGGTGCCCGGGCCGGGGGGATCAGAAGACCTTGATCGTTTCGAGCCGGGTCAGTTTTGAGGAATGACGCAGGGCCTGCCGGGTTTCTTCCGATTTGATGCGGTTGCCTCCCAGATGCAGGTAGGTCAGGTTGGAGAAGGTGTCGGAATTAGCGAAGGCCAGGGCGCCCTCATCGCCCACCCGGTTGTCCACGAGGTTGAGAGAGGTGACGCGGGTGAGGTAAGGGGATTGGGCGAGAGCGCAGGCTCCTGCGGCGGTGATCCCGTTGCATTCCAGGTTGAGGGTCCGGATTTCCGAAAACAAAGGGCTCTCGGCAATAATTTTGGCCCCTTCGTCACCCAGATCGTTGGAACCCAGGTGCAGGTATTCCAGTTTGGGCAATGTTTTGGACTGGGAGAGGATGCGGACTCCTTCGGAGCCCAACCGGTTGTGCGTGATGATGAGGGTCTTGAGGGTTTTGAGGGGTTCGAATCCGGCGATGAGAGTGGCGATCCTGAGCCCGTGATCGTCCGGTACCTGGCCGTGTTTGACGAAGGTGTAGGTATCCTGGATCTTGAGGATGGTTTTATCCTTGATGGCCTCGAATATGATCTTCTGCTCGGGGCTCAGCTTGTCCCCCAGCCCGCCATAGTTATCTCCGTCGTTGACCAGTTCTTCCCAGTTTTTCGGTTTTTTTTCCGGCATGCCTCAGAAGGTAACGATCACTTATCCAGTTTTTTTATGTTCTCGCATGCGATTTTGTTATCCATCTCACAGGCGAGGGTATAATACTTTAGGGCGGCTTTGGCCCTTCCTTCCCGGTATTTCAGGCTTCCGAGATTGAAGCAGGCCCGGTCCACCTTGGCGTCGCAGGCTTTTTGAAACAATTCCGCCGCGGTTTTCCATTCGGGACTGTACTGCTTGCCCAGCATTTGAGTCAGAATGCCGGCGCTGTTGCAACCGCCCATATCGTTTGCATTGCAGGCCTTGAAGTACCATTCCAGGGCTGTTTTATTATCCGTTTCGATGATGCGGTATCGTTCTCCAACTCGGTAGCAGGACACCCCGTCTCCCGCGGCGCAGTCGGTTTTTAGTTTCTTGGTAAACTCGTCATCCTCCGCCCAGGCCAGGTTGGCGGAAGGAAGAATGAAAAGCGCGAGAAACAAGAGGGCGAGCATTTTTTTCACAACAGGACCCTTTCCGTTTGAGGTTTTTAGGGAATCCGGTTTAATGGCGCCGTGAATTATACCACAAAAAAATCCGGCGTTACCTCCGCGCCGGAAAAAACCGGTGAAATGTTTCGTTTGCATCCCGGCGGAAGATTTCTTATCTTCGGAAGAAGCCCGAAAGGGTTCGGGATGGTTTTTTAATGAAAGAGGGCCGCTAGAAAATGCCGTCAGCCATGAGCTGGCCCTGGAGATTTAAAGGCCGGCAATTGGGCGGTGGGGAAAATCGGGAATTATTAGCAGTATGACAATTTTGAAAGGGCTCGGGTTGTCATGAAAAGCGCCAACGTGTCATTCCGAGGAGCAGACGCGGCGAGGAATCTTGCCCGGGTCCACTAAATGGCATGCGTCAACATTGTCCCAGCCAGATCCTTCGCCGAAGGCTCAGGATGACACCATGTCTGTCATTCCGAGAAACGGAGTGACGAGGAATCTTGCCTCGGTCTACCAAGGGGCATGCGTCCCGGCTCACCAGGGCGGCGCCGTGGCAAGCCCCATCGTTCCAGCCAGATCCTTCGCCAAGGGCTCAGGATGACAATTTTGGGGTTTCTCAGCGCCCTCTCAGAAGTGCCTTAAGATTATGAATATTGTCCTCCTCGGTTATCGGGGAACCGGGAAAAGTGTCGTGGCCCGGCTCCTGGCCAAAAGACTCGGCAGAAAGTTATACGGGATCGATGACCTCATCGTCGAGGAGGCGGGGCGAAGCATTCCCGAAATCGTTCAACAGTTGGGTTGGCCGGGATTTCGGGACCTGGAACTGAAAATCGTCGAGCAAGTCACTCGAATGGCCCAGGATGAAGTGATCGATTGCGGAGGCGGGGTCGTGCTCGACGATCGGAACGTGAACCACCTGAGGCAGAATGGGAAGATGGTTCTTTTGACGGCTAGTTTAAACACCATTCTTCACCGGATTCGGCGCGACAGCAATCGGCCTCCCTTAAAGGAGGGGTTGAGCTTCGAAGAGGAACAACGGCAGATTCTCGACGAACGCAGGGAAAAATATGAAAAGTCTTCCGACCTGATTCTGGATACCACCCACCGGTCCCCCCAGGAAATCGTCCGGCAGATCGTCGCTCATGGCAAGAAAAACCGCTGGATTTGATGATGATGAGTCCCCTGTTCACGAGCCTTGTGGAAAACAGCCTGCTTCTCATGGCCCCGGAGCCGGAGGATGAAACGGGACTGGTGGTGAGCGAAGAGCAAATCCTGCTCGATGCCCAATCCAGCGAGATTCCCCGTTACCGCCTGCAGATCAACGACAAGGAAGTGATTGTCGAGGAACTGGAAGACCTGATGGAGTACCCCAAGATCGGGACGGTGCGGGACCTGTATCTTGACGACAACGAGTTTTCCGATGCCGGCGTGGAGGTGCTGGCGCAGGCGCCCGCCCTCGAGAATTTGGTCCTGCTCTCGCTCAAGGGAAACAAGCTCAGCGACCGGGCCGCGCGGGCCCTTGCGGAATCGAAAACCCTGTTGCACCTGAAAAAGCTTTTCATCCAGGACAACCGGCTGGGCGCCGTGGGGATGACGGCCCTGGGAAACTCCGCCACCCTGGCGGGGCTCGAAGTTCTCTACCTGAATAAAAATCCACTCGGTCCGGAAGGGGCGAAAGCCATCGCCGGATCGCCCCGATGGAGGAACCTGAAGGAATTGTATCTGCAATACACCGGAATCGGTCTGGAGGGGCTGAAAGCGCTGTGTCAGAGCGAGGTGTTGTCTTCGGTCAAAACTCTTTCGCTTGCAGGCAACCGGCTGGGCGAAGAGGCGGCGGCGGTTCTCGGCACGTGCCCCCACCTGCGCAAGGTGGTGACCCTGGACTTATACGGAAACCGGATCAGCGAAGACGGGGCGGAGTTGATTCGATCGTCGAACCTTTTCCCGCGCCTGCGCGCTTTGCAGGTGGACTGAACCGCAATGCCTGCTCCTTCCTCCCTTCCGTCCGGCGCGGACCTATTGCGGCATTTCGATCGCGCCGATCCGGTCATCGCCGCCGTCATCCGCAAATTGGGACCTTTTCAACTGAAGCGGAATCGGAACTATTTCATCGTTCTCTGCAAAGCCATCATTGCCCAGCAGATTTCCAATCGCGCCGCGGCGACCATTTCGTCGCGGTTTTTTGCATTGTTCGACGGGAGCCTCCCGACTCCGGATCATGTGCTGGCGGTGCCTCAGGACCGGCTTCGGGCCGTGGGGTTGTCGCGGCAAAAAGCATCTTATCTCCAGGATCTGAGCCTTCATTTCCGCGACAAGTCGATCAACCCGCACCGGCTTCCCTACCTGGACAACGAAACGGTAATCGGACAGTTGACGGCGGTGCGCGGGATCGGGAGGTGGACCGCGGAGATGTTCCTCATCTTCTCCCTGAACCGGCTCGATGTATTCCCGGTGGCCGACGCGGGGTTGCAAAGCGCCATCCGCAACCTGTATGGCCTCCGGAAACCTCCGACCCTCAAAAAACTTCGTTTTATCGGAAAAAAATGGCATCCTTTTGAAACCGTCGCCACCTGGTATGCCTGGCGCACGCTCGACCCTGAAATTGTGGCCTACTAGGGCCGCTCATGAATAAGGAAGGAGCCGGAGCATGGATTTTATTGATGAGAAGATAGAGGATTATGCCTGGGAGCACACCCGGTTCGAGGGAGATCTTCTCCAGCGGCTGGAGGAGGAAACTTACGCGAGCCTGGAAATTCCCCACATGTGTACGGGACGGATTGAGGGGCAGTTGCTCCGGTTTCTGGCGGCCCTGACAGGGGCTCGCAGGGTGGTGGAGGTGGGGACCTTCAGCGGCTATGCCTCACTTTCCATGGCCGAGGTGCTCCCGGACGACGGAGAATTGTACACCTGTGACATCGATCCCCCGGCGATCGTATTTGCGAAACGCTATTTTGCAGAGAGCCCGCATGGGCGGAAAATCCGCCTCCTGGAGGGACCCGCGCTCGATTCGCTCAAAACCCTCCAAGGCCCCATCGACATGTCGTTCATCGATGCGGACAAATTGAATTACCGGAATTATTATGAAGCCCTCCTTCCGATCACTCGGTCGGGGGGATTGATCGCGGTGGACAATGTTCTGTGGAGCGGCCGGGTGCTGGAACCGAAGGATGCAACGGATCGCGCAATTCACCAGTTCAACGAAGCGGTGATCCGGGACGACCGCGTCGAGGCCATCATGCTTCCGATCCGGGACGGGGTTTCCCTGTTGCGCAAGCTTTAGGAGGGCGCTGAAAAACTACAAAAATGTCATCCTGAGTCCTTCGGCAAGTTCGGGATAAACTCCGCAAAGGATCTAGCCGGATGGGTAAATTCAAGCTGGGCAAGGGTTTCGGGCAAGATTCTTCGCCGCATTCCGGCTCAGAATGACACCCGAAAGAGTTTTTCAGGAAAGGGGTTGCCCGGTTTCAAGGCCTTGTGGTAGCTTACCGGCTTCACCGCCTGTGGTCCCCGAAGGCCTGCGGTGATTTTTTTCAAGGAAGGAATTTCAGGCGCCTCTTAAATCTCATGAGGTGGCGAAGCGCCCATTTGCCGGCCTTGTTTTCAAGGGCCGACTCCTGGCTAACGGTAATTTTTTGAGGTTCCCTTATGGCGGAAACATTGGGAAGTCTGGTCGACAAGTTGTCCATTAAAAACCTGCGGATCTGGCACCTCGATGAACTGATCGAGACCCTTCCCGAAGCCGACCCCAAACAGGTCGAATTGCGTGCCAAGCGGGAACTGGTCGAGAGGCAATGCGAGGACCTCAAACATGAAATCGACGGTTTTCTTTCCCTGGCTCTTGCGGGGACGGTGCGGATTCGGGACGAGAAGATCAAGCTTTACCAGAACCAGAACGTGAAACCCAGCGACGCGATTCGGGATTTGGGACAAGCAGTGAGCGAACTTTCGGTTCGAAATGTCCGGCTCTGGCATCTGGAAGACGAGGTGCGCCGATCGGGTATTTCCGATGGGGATGTGGTCCGGGTCAAGCGGCAGATCGATACCGCCAATCAGGAACGGAACGATTTAATGGATAAGGTGGACGAGATTCTGGCCCGGTTGCTGGACGGCAAAAAAACCTAGTACTTGGTTGCAAAAGTTCATAGCCAATAGTCATGCTTCGACAAGCTCAGCATGAC
>PCWF01000076.1:4373-11070 GCA_002796165.1 Nitrospinae bacterium CG11_big_fil_rev_8_21_14_0_20_56_8 | reverse complement strand
CACGTTGCGGACCTCCTGAGCCCGGTTTTTATCGCATACCAACAGGGCATCGGGGGTATCCACCACGATCATGTCTTTCAATCCGAGTGCGGCGATGAGGCGGCCATCGGATTGTATGACGGACTCGGTGCAGTCCAGAGCCACGACGTGGTCGCTGACGATATTGCCTCCCGGGTCGAGAGGAAGAATCGCCTGGAGCGCCGACCAACTTCCCACGTCGTTCCATTCGAAGGAGGAAGGCACTACGACCGCCCGTTCCGACCGTTCCAGGACCCCGTAGTCGATGGAGATGGAATTCAGGGAAGAGAAGAGATCTTTTCCCACGGCATCCAGTCCAAGGTAAGGAAAGTTCCCGGGTTGCGGGGCGATGTGTTTGACCAAATCTTCCAGGTGGGAATACAGGTCGGGCAGATATCGCTCCAATTCCTCAAGAAAGGTCGAGACCCGCGCGAAGAACATTCCACTGTTCCAATAATAATTTCCTTCGCTCAGGAAAGCGCGGGCCGTGTCCAGATCGGGTTTTTCCACGAACCGGCCCACCCGGAAGGCCCCCTCTGTTCCGGGAAGGGGAGCGCCCTGTTTGATATAACCGTACCCTGTTTCCGGCCGCGCCGGTTGAATGCCGATGGTTACGAGGAATCCCTGTTCCGCCGCCCGGCGGGCGGGTTCAATCGCACGCACGAACTCGTCAGGATTGTGGATGATGTGGTCCGCGGGATAAATTCCCATCACTTCTTCCGGGTCTTTTTCGGCGAGGTACCGGGCGGCCAGGGCGATGGCGGGAGCCGTATTGCGTCCCATCGGTTCGGCCAGCAGGTGGGAGGGCTGGAACCCGTACTCCTTCAATTGCTGACAGGTTTCGATCGCGTGCAGGTGATTGGTCACGACCCATGTTTTTTCCAGGGGATTCGTCTTAAGAAGACGTTTCAGTGTACCCTGGATCAGGGAATCGGGCCCCGCAATACGAAGAAGTTGCTTCGGGTAAAGCTCCCGGCTTCTGGGCCAGAATCGTGTTCCGCTTCCACCTGCCAAAATGACATTAAACATGAAGTTCGTGATCAGAACGGGTGAGGTTGTTAAGGATCTGAATTAAAGTTTATAATTATAGAATATTGATTTTAATTATGATAGGTTTTCAAGCTCAATTTCTGCCGGGTAGGAGCCGCCGAAGGAATCTCTATGCGCGGCCGTTGACGTGAATTTGGAAACCTATCGCAACATATAACATCTTAAGGAACATGGAAAAAGCGGTTTTTTACCCATTTTTATTATTTGTGTTCTCGATCACCATGGTTGCGGGCTGGATTCCCACCATACGGATCTGGTCGCAGGAGACGTTTCGCGCGGTCGTCAGTTTTTGCGCGGGTGTGTTGCTGGGTGCCGTTTTTTTTCACATGCTTCCCCAGATCTCTCCCGTTTTAGGCGAACAAGTGGGATTTCCCATTATGCTCGGCTTTTTCACCATCTTCATTCTCGAAAAATTCATCATGGTCCACCCCTGCGAAGAAGGGGAATGCGATTATCACAGCATGGGGATGGCGGCTTGCGTGGGCATTGGTTTTCACAGCCTCCTGGATGGCGTGGCCATCGGCGCGGGAAGCCTGATGAATCTGAGTCTTGTCATTATCCTGGCGGTGACCATCCACAAAGTTCCCGCGGCATTGGCGCTGAGCGGCATCCTGGTCAAGGGAGGAGAATATTCCCGCGAAAAGATTCTTCTCTCCATGTTTATTTTTTCCCTGACGACTCCCATCGGGGCGATTCTATCGGTTTTATTGTTGCAGGGAATGGACGACCACCTGGTCGCGGTGGCCCTTGGATTCTCGGCCGGAACCTTCCTGTTCATCTCCATCGGCGATCTTTTGCCCACGGTTTATGAGGAGCACCATAAAGGCTACCGTAACCTGGTGTGTATGGGATTGGGAATCCTGCTCATGGTTCTCTCCAAAGGCATTTTCTGATCGCGCGGTTTCCTTCCCTTCCTTTCCGTCAACGGGTGCATCGATTCAAGGGGACCTCCGGAAATGACCGGCATCCATGATCTTGCCTTTCTTTTAGAATAAAAGGCTGGCACATGGGTCATTTGTCATTTCATGAATGGCTGGAGGCACCCTCAATTTTTCTTGACGGGGGCTCATGTCCTGGAACCATTTGCGTTTTTTCGTTTCTTACCTGATCAAGTATCGGATCGGAGTGGGGCTGGGTATCCTGGCCCTGTTGCTGACCGACTTCGCCGGCCTTGCGGTTCCCTGGATCCTCAAGGAGTTTGTCGATTTTCTTCCCCGCTCCCCCTCCCAAATCGATCTTCTGGGATTTGCCGGTCTCCTTTTTGCCGCCGCGTCGATCCAGGCCACGGGGCGTTTCGGTTGGCGAAAATACCTTTTTGGTTCGTCCCGGAGGGTTGAATTCGACATTCTCAATCGGGTGTTCGGGCATTTCCTGATCCTGGACCGGCCATTTTTCCAGCGCCTGAGGATCGGCGACCTGATGTCCCGCGCCACCAACGACCTTAGGGCGGTACGCGACTTCATGGGACTGGGCCTGCTGATCCTCGTGGACTCGGCGGTAGTCATTTCCGCCTGTTTTATCCTGATGACCGTGATCAACCCTTCCCTGGCGTTCTGGGTCTTATTGCCGCTTCCGCTGGTTTCCATCCTTTTTTTCAGCTACGTGGAAACGATCAGCCGCCGCCACCGCGAGGTGCAGGAGCATCTTTCCGTCATCACCGAACGGGTGCGGGAGAATATCGCCGGGATTCGGGTTCTCCATTCCTTCGTCCAGGAAGAACACGAGAAGGAGAAATTCCGTGAATTGTGCCGCGAATATATTATCCGGAACCTTAGAGTCACCCGTTTGTTCGGGGTGTTCACGCCTGCGCTTGTGTTCACGATCGGCATTTCCGGCCTCATTTCCCTCTGGATCGGCGGCAGGGCGGTCATAGAGGGTTCGATGACGCTAGGGGATTTCGTGGCTTTTAACGGCTACCTGATGCAACTGTCCTGGCCCATGATGGGGGTCGGCTATATCATCAATCTCAGCCAGAGGGGCCTTGTGGCTGTGAGCCGGATCGATGAGATTCTCTCTGCCGAGCCGGTCATTCGAGACCGGGCGGGGGCCGTGGATCCGGGAACCCTTGAAGGAGGCATTGAATTTCGCGATGTGAGCTTCACCTATCCTGCCGCCGCGTCACCCAGCCTCATAGGGATCGATTTGCGGGTTAACCCGGGGCAAAAACTGGCGGTGACGGGACTCATCGGTTCGGGCAAAAGCACCCTGGCACTTTTGATTCCCAGGCTGTATGAGGTGGAAGAGGGAGCCATCCTGGTGGACGGGAGGCCGGTGACCGATTACCCTCTGGAACGGCTTCGCCGGGACATCGGGTATGTCGAACAGAACCCGTTTTTGTTTTCGGCCACCCTGCGGGAAAACATCGCTCTGGAGCGTCCCGACGCGACCCGTGAAGAGATCGACGAGGTGATCGAAAATGCGGGACTCGTACCGGACCTCGCCCGATTTCCCGAGGGGCTGGACACCGTGGTGGGCGAGCGGGGAGTTTCCCTTTCCGGCGGGCAGAAACAGAGGGTCGCGCTCGCCCGCGCCCTGATTAAAAAACCGCGCATCCTTATCCTCGACGACGCATTTTCCAGTCTTGATGCCGAAACCGAGGAAATCATCCTGAAGCGGATCCACACTCAGGTCCGGGGAATCACCACCCTGATCATCACCCACCGCCTCCCGGTCGTTCGCGATGCCGATCAGATCATCGTGCTGGACAGGGGAACAATAATGGAAAGGGGAACCCACGATGAACTCATGCGGGTGGGCGGGTTATATGCGCGAACCTGCCGAAACCAGGCCCTGGCGCGGGAAATGGAGATTACCCTCCAATGAGCGACTTGAACCGGGAATCCCTGCGCGATATCTACAAGGACTGGGGGCTGTTCGGGCGCATCCTCGGTTATCTGAAGCCTTATGGATTTCTTGTGACCGCCGTCATCGTGATTCTGTTCGTGGTATCTCTATTGAATCTTGCCGGACCCTACCTGACCAAGATCGTGATCGACGATCATATTCGTCCGTCGAAGATGGAAGGGGTGGACCGGATCGCCCTGTTATACCTCGCCGTCCTGTTGGCCTCCTTCGGAGGGCAGTTTCTGCAGACCTACCTGATCCAGTTTATCGGACAGAAGGTCATGTTCGACCTGCGGACCCAGGTGTTCGCTCATCTTCACAAGATGTCATTTTCCTTTTTCGACCGCAACCCCATCGGCAAAGTGGTGACGCGGGTGGTCAATGACGTGGAAGTCCTCAATGAGATGTTAACCTCGGGACTGATTCTCATCTTTAACGATCTGTTCACTCTGGCGGGGATTTTCTGCATCATGTTTTACCTCGACTGGCGGTTGACCGGGGTGGTTTGTTTGGTTTTCCCGTTCCTGTATTGGGCGACGCAGGCATACCGCGTGCGTGCCCGGGACGCTCTGAGAAAAAACCGGGCGCACGTGAGTGGTCTCAATACCTTTCTCGAAGAAAACCTCGCGGGCATGTCCACGGTGCAGATGTTTGGCCGGGAGGAGGCCCACTATGAGCGGTTCCTTTCCATCCACCGTGAAAAATTGCACGAGGATCTCCGGTCGCTCCAGTACAACGCCCTTTACGTTCCCTCCATCGACCTGTTCAATTCCGTGGGAGTGGGGCTCGTCATCTGGTTCGGTGGCGGCCGGTTTGTGCAGGAGGAAATTCAGCTCGGGGTGCTGGTGGCTTTCCTGCAATACCTGCAGAAATTTTTCGATCCGGTCCGTGACATGGCGGAAAAATTCAACATCATTCAGACGGCGATGGTCTCCTCGGAGCGGATCTTTGAGCTCCTGGACACCCCGGAGGAGATCGCCAATCCCCCCGCTCCGCTTCCGGTACGGTCGGTCAAGGGAGAGGTGGAATTCGAAAAGGTCTGGTTTGCTTACAAGGACGAGCGGTGGGTGCTGAAAGATATCTCGTTCTCGATCCGGGAAGGGGAGAGCCTGGCCATCGTGGGGGCGACCGGATCGGGGAAATCCACTCTCATCAATACATTGTGCCGCTTCTACGATATTCAGAAAGGAGCCATCCGGATCGACGGCATGCCGATCCAGCAAATGAGGAAGGAGGACTTGCGAAGAAACCTCGCGCTGGTCCAGCAGGACGTTTACTTGTTCTCCGGAAATGTGCTCGACAACATTCGGTTGGGGAACCGAAACCTGGGAATTGAGGAGGTGGAAACGATCGCTCAGGCGGTCAACTCGCACCAGTTTATCGACCGGCTTCCCTACAAGTATGAACACGAGATTCGGGAGGGTGGGGAATCGTTGTCCATGGGGCAGAGACAACTGCTCAGTTTTGCACGGGCCCTCGCCGCCGATCCCCGGATCCTGATTCTCGACGAGGCGACTTCAAGCGTCGACACCGAGACCGAGATTCAGATCCAAAGCGCGATGCGCCAGCTCATCCAGGGACGAACCAGTCTCATCATCGCGCATCGATTGTCCACACTCAAGCATGTGGACAAGGTGCTGGTTCTCAAAAACGGCGAGATTGCCGAATACGGCACCCAGAAAGAGCTTCTCGCCAAAAAGGGGACCTTCCACAAACTCCATTCCCTGCAGGCGCAAAGTCATATATGAAAAATCCGTGTTTCACATAACACCCGAGCCGAACACAAAGCGTTTTTTTAGAAGACGCTTTGCCACGCGCTTCAAGGATTTTTCAGAGGTTATTTTCCCCAACACCTCCGCCGGGTGACTGGGGGAGTTTTCCGATCAGCAACAACCAACCGGATTTTTCCGGCTTGAACCCGGCCTGGAGGCCGATGCCAGATCGCACCGGATCTTTTCGTAGATCCAGGCGGCGAGAACGGCTCCCGCCAGGGGACCCACAAAATAGATCCAGAGGGACAGGGTCTCTCCCTGGAACATGTTGGGTCCGAGGCTCCGCGCGGGATTCATGGACGCACCGGTGACGGGACCCCCAAAAAAGGCGCAGACCATGACCGTCCCTCCGATCGCCGAACCCGCCATGGTTCCCACCGCGCGGCTATCCGTCGCGACCGCCATGATCACAAACATCAGGAAAAAGGTGAGGACCATTTCCCATTCCATGGCCTTGAGGGTTCCAATGGTTGGCAGAGTGGCTCCATAGGTTTCTCCCGGCGGAAGCAGGGAGTTAAGGAGCAGGCAGGCGACGATGCCTCCCCCGAATTGCGCTCCCCAGTAAGGGAAAAGGTTGGACGGGGGAAAATGTTTTGCCACGGTGAACCCCAGGGTGACCGCCGGGTTAAAGTGGGCTCCCGAGATATGGCCCACCGCATAAATCATGACCGCGACGATGAGTCCAAACACCAGGGGTACGATCTCCGGAGAAAGAGTTCCCGGGAATCGTTCCGCGACCATGAGGGCTCCGCACCCGGCGAATACCAGAGCGAAGGTTCCTATGAATTCTGCGATCAGTTTGCTTTTCATGATTTTGTCCTGTCAAAAACTTTACGGGGTTGATCTATCCGTCATTTATTATTCATTTTTAAAAAAGGGTATTCATGATTAACAGCCAACAGGGCGGCATGGTCCGGGGCATTCCGGGAAGGGGGTTCTGATAAAGCAGGAACATCTGGAGCAGGAGCATTCCATAAAGTCCCCCGGACATGAGCCACATCATGGCGGGAGAT
>PCWF01000076.1:0-4326 GCA_002796165.1 Nitrospinae bacterium CG11_big_fil_rev_8_21_14_0_20_56_8 | reverse complement strand
TTTTCTCCCGTTTACGGTACACGTGCCCCATGAAACCGAGCCCGAGAAAGAGAACGAAAAAACCCAGTGTGAACAACCAGCAGGAGAAGTTATTCATTTGACTCCCTTGCGCCCGAAGGTCCCCGGACCTGATGGAATAACCCATTTCGCGTTTTCCGTCCTTTCTCGATCGAAAGGGAGCAAACAGGTTCAGGTTTTTTTATTTCTGAACGGAATCACCAGCCGGTCCACCACCCGATTGTTGAGGACATGTTCCTTCAGAATTTCTTCCAGATCCGCTTTACTTTGGGGAGAATACCACACATCGTCGGGGTAAACCACGAGCGAGGGGCCATACTGGCAGGCGTCCAGGCACCCCGCCTTGTTGATCCGGACCTTGCCCTTGAGGCCGTTATCGTGAACCCAGCCTTTGGCGAACTCGAGCAGATCCTCGGCGCCCCGCATGGCACAGCATCCCCGCGCGTCTTCAGGTTTTCTCTGATTGTTGCAAATGAAGAGGTGTTTAAGAAACCGGCTCATGAGGGGGGCAAAATCAGTCGGCCTTCGGGGGGTGAGTCGAATGGGTCTCGGCGTATTCCTTGAACTTGCCGAAGTTGATGTAGCAACGGTCACAACTGTCGGGAAAGACGGTGACGATAATTCCTTTTTTGATTTTGGAGGCCAGGTCCAGCGCTCCCACCATGGCTCCCGCCGCAGAGTGGCCGACGAGAATCCCTTCTTCCCCTTCCAGCCGCTGAACCATTTGATAGGCCCCTTCGGTGGGAACGCTGATCTTTCCGTCCAGTTCGTTTTCCTTGTAGATCCCGGGAACAATGGAGGAAGCCATGTGTTTGAGCCCCTCGATTCCATGCAGATCTTCCGCGGGTTCCACCGCGTAGCAACGGATGTCCGGATTGAGTTCCCGGAAGCGGCGCGTGTTGCCCATGATGGTTCCGCCGGTGCCGATACCCGCGACGAAATGGGTGATGCGCCCCTGGGTTTGTTCCCAGATCTCATTCGCCGTGTGAAGGTAGTGGGCTTTCCAATTGGAGTCGTTATTGTACTGGTCGGGCATGAAGTAGAGATCGGGATTTTCTTCATAAATTTTTCGCGCCAGCCGGATGGCCCCGTCGGACCCCTCGAACGGGCTGGACTGAACAATCTCGGCCCCGTAGAAATCCGCCATCAGTCCCTTGCGTTCCTTGCAGACGTTGGCGGCCATCACCAGTTTGACCTTGTAGCCCTTGAGCTTGCCGATCAGGGCATAGGCGATGCCCGTATTGCCCGAAGTGGAATCCAGGATGGTCTTGCCACGGGTCAACTGTCCCGTAGCCTCCCCGTCCAGGATCATCTGGAGGGCTGGCCGCGCCTTGACCGATCCGCCGGAGTTTCTCCATTCAGCTTTGGCGTAAATTTCGACCCCCGGGTATTCCCGCCCAACGTGATTCATCTTGATCAGGGGGGTATTGCCAATGCCCTTGAGTACGCTGTCGTCGGTGATCAACGGACAGGAAGGGACCTGAACTTCAGTCGGGATGGAAATGTTCATCTTCAATCGAGACACATGAATTTAGATTCGATTATTTCAAGAAGGTTGCTCAGAGAAAATGAATTTCGCGGGTTCTAACCCGATTCTAACGGGAAACACCGCAAAATTCTTCGTAATCAATGAGTTCCGTTATCTTGGGGGATTCACCGCAAACAGGGCAGTTGACATCCCGCTTCAATTTCAGTCGTCTGAATTCGGTGGCTAGGGCATCGTAGATCAACAGGGTCCCGATAAGCGGTTTTCCTTTTCCCAGGACCAGCTTCAGGGTTTCGACGACCTGCAGGTTGCCGATGACACCGGCCAGCACACCCAGAACGCCACCTTCCTGGCAGTTGGGAACCAGACCCGGAGGAGGGGGTTCGGGGTACAAACACCGGTAGCAGGGACCTTCTTTGGGTTTGAACACGGTAACCTGGCCTTCAAACCGGAAGATGCTTCCGTGGATGTTGGTTTTCCCGGCCATGACGCAGGCATCATTGATCAGGTAGCGGGTGGCGAAATTATCGGTTCCGTCCACCACGTAATCGAAGCCCTCGAAGATCCGCATGATGTTCTGCGAGGTCAACCGCTCGTTGAAAAGCGTGACCTCGACGTCGGGATTGAGGGCGAGGATGGTTTGCTTCGCCGACTCCGTTTTGAGAGTGCCGATGCGTTCCGTGTTGTGGATGATCTGCCGTTGCAGGTTACTGAGGTCCACCACATCGAAATCGACAATGCCGAGATGGCCGATGCCGGCCGCCGCCAGGTAAAGTGCGGCCGGGGAACCCAGTCCCCCGGCGCCGATCAGCAGTACCCGCGCGTCGAGCATTTTTTTCTGGCCCACTCCACCCACTTCGGGAAGGATAATGTGGCGGCTATATCGTTCGATCTGCTCGTCGGTAAAATCCATTGTCAATGGCCACCCGCGATGGCCGGGATGATGGAAATCTCGTCACCGTCCTTGACCTGGGTTTTTTCCGCGTCGAGGAACCGGATATCCTCTTCGTTGAGGTAAATATTGATGAACCGGCGGGGAGAACCGTTTTCTTCGCAAATCCGTTCCTTGATTCCGGAAAACTGGTTGTCCAGGTTGTTTAGAATTTCGGAAATGGTATTCCCTTCTGCCGTCACTTCGCTCTGGTTGGCGGTCAGTTT
Organism: Nitrospinae bacterium CG11_big_fil_rev_8_21_14_0_20_56_8; assembly: GCA_002796165.1. Taxonomy (GTDB): domain Bacteria; phylum Nitrospinota; class Nitrospinia; order Nitrospinales; family VA-1; genus 21-14-0-20-56-8. Next base: position 1,664 of record PCWF01000076.1, on the reverse strand, counting down.
CATCAAAGGAGTGGGAATCCGTACTTTTACTGGCATCATGATCTCCTTGTTACACCGTTAAGCTGTTGGAAAATACTTCTTCAAAACTATGCAGATTGGGTTCGATGACTGCCGGGGCCGCAAAGCTCTTGGCAAGAGCTTCCTGGGTTTTGAGACCGTTCCCGGTGATGCAGATGACGGTCAGTTCGTCCGGTCGAATGCGTCCCTGCTCGACGAGTTTCCGGGTGACTCCTACGGTCACACCGCCCGCCGTTTCGGTGAAAATCCCTTCCGTCTCCGCCAGGAGGCGCATGGCGGCGATGATTTCCTCATCGGTCACGTCTTCCCCCCACCCGCCGCTGTTCATGGCGGTTTTCACCCCGTAATAGCCGTCCGCCGGGTTGCCGATGGCGATCGACTTGGCGATGGTGTTGGGTTTCACCGGTTTGATCACATCGGTGCCGTTCTTGATGGCGGTGGTTACCGGGGAACACCCGGTGGCCTGGGCCGCGAACACTTTCGTGGTGACCTTGTTTTCCAGGAGGCCGAGCATTTCAAATTCCTTGAATGCCTTGTACACCTTGGTGATGAGCGAGCTTCCCGCGACCGGAACGACGACGTTGTCGGGCGCTCTCCATCCCAACTGTTCCGCGATCTCGTAACCATAGGAGCGGGACCCGTCTCCGTAATAGGGACGGATATTGATGTTCACGAAAGCCCAATCATGGTGCGCGGCGATTTCAGAGCACAGCCGGTTGACGTCGTCGTAATTGCCGTGGACGGCGATCAACTGGGTTCCATAGATCATGGTGCCGAGAATCTTTCCCGCCTCCAGCCCATCGGGTATGAAAATACAGCTTTTCATTCCCGCCTCGGCGGCGTGCGCCGCGACCGAGTTGGCCAGGTTGCCGGTCGATGCGCAGGACACCATGTCGAACCCGAACTCGATGGCCTTGGAGATGGCCACGCACACCACCCGGTCCTTGAAGGAGAAAGTAGGATGATTGACGGAATCGTTCTTGACGTAAAGATTGTTCAGCCCGAGCGCCTTGCCCAGGTTTTTGGCCCGGACCAGCGGGGTGAAACCCACGTGCAAACCGACCCGGGGCTCGCCGTCAATGGGCATCAGGTCCTTGTACCGCCACATCGAGGCCGGGCCCGATTCGATGGATTTTCGGGAGATGACTTTGCCGATCGCTTCGTAATCGTAGTCGACCTCCAGAGGACCGAAACAATACTCGCAGACATGGATCGGTTGTTTGGGGTATTCTCTTTTACACTCTTTGCACTTTAAACCCTTGACGTATCCCACGGTCGGTATCCTTATCAAAAATACTGATGAAAGCTGAAGTATCGTTCGCCGGTGTCCGGGAAAACCACCACCACATTTTTATGGGGTCCCAGTTCCCGGGCGATTTCGAAAGCCGCGCAACAGGCCGCGCCGGAAGAAATTCCCACGAGCAAACCCTCCTCCCGCGCCAGCCGGTTCATGAACTGGAATGCGTCCGCATCCGATACCGGGCGAATCCGGTTCACAATCTCCAGGTTGAGGACCTTGGGCTTGAACCCGGCGCCGATTCCCTGAATCTTGTGGGGGCCGGGGGGATTCCCCGACAGAACTGCCGAGGTGGACGGTTCCACTCCCACGACCAGTAAATCGCCGTATTCCTGCTTCAGGATTTCTC
>PCWF01000057.1:9348-10958 GCA_002796165.1 Nitrospinae bacterium CG11_big_fil_rev_8_21_14_0_20_56_8 | reverse complement strand
AATTTCCTCGGGGTTTTCGGTGCGCCATTGATTCCAGGTCGCGGCACCCTGCCGGATCCGGTCCAGATGTTTTTCATTTGCCATGCAACACTCCTTCATTCGTGACCGGAATTACACCGGGAAGGTTTACTTTATTTTTGTGATCAAATCCTCAAAGGTCTCGGCGGACAGAGCCGGTTGCCGCACGAGGTCCAGATTTTCCCGAACATGGGAAGCCTGTTTCATTCCCACCAGGGCGGTCAGGACACCGGGGGCCGACCGGGTGAACTGCAAAGCCCGCTGGGCATCGGTGGACAAATTCGGCCCGAAACGCCGAACCAGATCGGGACCCTGGATCGGGATGTCCCCCTGGGCGATGGACCCACTAGTCAGACAATGGAGCCCCAGTTTCCCCGCCGCAGGGATGGCGGGCCACATTTTTCCTTCGACCTCCTGAGTGGGAGTGCGAACCGCCTGCAACATTTGCAGATTCAATGGAAGCTGGATGAACCGCAACCGGCTTTCGGCGCCCCCCGCGGCCCGGCGCGCGGCTTCGCAGGTTCGAACCAGAGACATTCCGCGACCTCCCCGGCCGACTCGAAACGCGCTCCAGGTGGCCAGTCCGTAATACCGGATCTTTCCTTCCTTCGCCGCGCGCTCCAGAAACGAAAACGCCGATTCGAGCCGGTTATAGAACACCCCCCCGTCCACCTCCCCGACCTGCATTTCCGGATTATGAAGGTAATAAAGGTCGATGGTTTCCACGCCCAGATTCTTCCGGCTCCGGTCGAGTTGATCCTCCAGATAGGCGGGGTGCATGCAATGGCATTCGGCCACCAGGTCGTTTTCCCTGACCCCGGTTTTTGCCCCCTGCACAAACGTTTCTTGAAACCAGGCTTGGCCAAGGGACTGAGGCAGAAAGCCCCCCTTGGTGCAAACAATCAACTCGTTTCGGTCGGCGACTTTCTGGGCGACAATTTCTTTCAGAGCCTTCCCCACGCTTTGCTCGGCGTGCTCGCTCCGGTAATTGATGGCCGTGTCCACGACGTTGATACCTGCCCGAACCGATTGAACCCAGGATGCCGTCACCTGACGGTCCGTAGGCGCATCGGCCCGGCCGAGGTAGGTTCCCAGTCCCAGGGAGGACCAGGTGAGGTCTTCGGCGATGCGGAAGTGCCCGTTCCCGCCGATTTCTTCAAACCGCCGGGAATAGTGGGCCGTTCCCTGTGCCGTCGCATGTCCCTTGAGAAGTGAAGTCATGGGGTATTATTCATTTTCGATCCGAGTGGCGGTGGGTTCCATTATGCCTGAACCTCGCCACCGGGGAAAACCGGTAACTTGGGGAGATCCATCAAATCAGAAAATCCCCGGATGCGATTCGGGACAGCCCGGCCACGGAACGGTCGTAAAGGTAAATCCAGGTTTCCAGGTTGTCTCCGGAATCAAGCTGAATCCACGCCCTGCCGCGGAGGAACTCGCCGGACCCGGCTGACGACGGAGGACATCCTTCATATTCGTCAAGGATCTGAAAAACCCGGCCGGGGTGTTCCAGGCGGTAGATTTCTCCACGCACCCGATCTTCGGGCCGGGAGGAGGGTACGGCGGCGGGGGAATCGGCCACGCGGTACAAC
>PCWF01000057.1:6755-9250 GCA_002796165.1 Nitrospinae bacterium CG11_big_fil_rev_8_21_14_0_20_56_8 | reverse complement strand
CCCCGCCTCAGAGTTCCGTAAACAAATAACAGGTCGGAGGATTTCATGGAAGAGAAAACGGTGGAACCCTCTGGATCACCCTTGTTTCAGGTGCGAACCGGATCGAAAACCCCGAGGAATCGCCACCCTCCCCCCACGAACATTTCATTAATCGTGAGTTTGAGATCGAGGAGCGTTCCGTCCTTATGCATTCCTTGCACCTGACGTTCCATTCCAATGATTCTGGAGGTTCCCGTGTCGAAATATTTTTTCAAATAGGATGCGTGCTCGGTCCGGTACGGTTCGGGCATGAGAGCGGTCACGGCCTGGCCGATCAATTCCTCAGGTTGGAATCCAAAGATTTTTTCCGCCGCGGGATTGCAGGTTTCGATGGTTCCGTTTCCGTCGATGATCACAATGCCCTGCGGAATAGAACCCATGAGGGTATTCAGGCGAACCCGGGTTCCCCACAACTCCTGGCCGATGTCGTTCGCCGCTTCGTCCCGAATGTTCCGCGAAGAAGACGCTTCCGTTTTCTCCGCACCGCTCCGGGCCATCGCGTGTTCCAGCAACCGGTTTCGTTCGACAATTTTTTTAAAGAGCAGTCCGTTCTCGATGGCGAAAGAAAGATTGTTGAGGAGGATGGAAAGAAAGGTGAATTGTTTCGCGGGCACCTTTTGCAGGTCGTGCCGCGAGCGGGCCACAAACATCCCCACCACGCGGTTGCGCGTGACGAGGGGGTGAAGAACGAGCTGTTTCCGGTCCTGCCGATCCGTCACCGAAAGGGGCCGGTTCTGTCTCAGAGCCCAGGCAAACGTTCCCCGGTCGATTTGATGCGCGACCTCCTGACGAATCCCCTCGGTATCTTCCACGGGATGGCAATCGACCAATTCAAACTCCATGGTCGGCTCTTTCACCAGGTAAAACGAAAGGGTTTGGAACTCGGCCAGCCATCGCAGATATTTCCGGACGGTCCTGAAATAGTGTGACGGTTCTTCCCCCAGCCCGGTCCCCCGGTGTAAATCTCCCAGGGTGGATAACAGCTCCAGGGCGAAAAAGTACCATCGGTTGGTTCGCTCCAGGTACTGATTGCGTGCCTTGAGATGGTTGAGATCGTCTTGTCCCGGTTCGCGTTTGTCCATAGTCCCTATCCAAATAAAAAGATATCGACAATTTCCCGCCATTGAGAATCCACGCGGCTCCACAGACGTTCGAGAAACCCGGTGGAAAGGCCGAGGACTTCCCAGGCTTCCGGATTCAAGGGAGGCACCAGGGGATCGCCGCTGGAACCCAATTCCATGGCCTTCACAAAAAAATCTGCGAAATGAATCGCCGCCGCCTCCTGAACGCGATCCCCGGCGGCCATGGGATCATGATGGAACTGAACCATCGCGGCCAGCGACTCGGGCAAATTCCAGGCTTGCAAAAGAGCGGCCCCAACGTGGCCGTGGTTGAATCCGAAGTGTTCCCGTTCAAGCAGGTGCAAAATCTTGTTCTCGGTGCGGCCCTGCTCCAGAATGCCCCAAATACTATCGGGACGGTTCTCCAGGAGAATCAGTTTGCCGATATCGTGAAGCATCGCGCCCAGGAACAATTTTTCGGTGTTTCCATCCCGCAATTCCATTCCCACGGCCCGTGCGGCGATCGCACAGGCAAGGCTGTGCCGCCAGAAAGAGTTCATGGAAATCCATTGCTCGGGCACCCCGCGAAATACGGAAATAAACGTAGTCGCCAGGGCCAGGTCGCGTAACTGCTGGGTCCCTATAATGGAAAGGGCATGGGAGATGGTTTCAATGGGGCTGGGAAAATTGTAGAAGGAGCTGTTGACGATCCGCAGGAGACGGGCCGAGAGAGAACTGTCATGGTTGATGACATTGGCGACATCCTCGAAGGAGCTGTCCGGATTGTTGATGACCTCGTTGATCTTAAAATAGACCACGGGAAGGGAGGAAAGACGTACAGATCCCTGGATGATATCTTCCGGATTCAATGTCCTCCAGCCTCATTCGAATTGGATTGGTTCAATCGATGGGTAATGAATAAATCGATGGTTTCCTTGACTGCGGGGTGATCTCGATTAGAACGGCAAAAAAGCCGGTCGGCCGTTGCACGAATCTGCGAGAGCTTTTCCGGGTCGGCCCCGGGATGGGAAGCTCGAGAGAGCTTTTCTCCCGCCGCCAGAATTTCCACCTCGAGAATGCCCCATTCCTTGAACAGGTTGATGGATCGCTCGGTCAATGTCGCCCCGGCGGACAATATTTTCTGTCCGTCCAAATTGAAAACATCGGCCGCAACGACCATGCCCGGTTTCAACTGACTCAATTTGGCCAAGACCATTTTTAAATTTTCCCACCCTCCCCCTGCGGGGGTCAATGATCCATGAAATCAATGTATTTTTGCGGATAGATTCTAACACATTCGGTCCGAAAACGGTGGCGTTTCCACACCTATCGCATTAAATATCAAGGGGTTATAATTCTTTGTCCGATAAATGGAATGGCCATGCCAAAATTTCG